>CAYYLT010000112.1:0-10547 GCA_964472385.1 uncultured Bacteroidales bacterium | reverse complement strand
ACGCATGCTATGTATTATAGGCATTTTTTGTGTTTTTCCGCAAACCCGAAGCAGGCGACTACCTCGTGGGCCTTCGACGCCTTGCATCTACCCAAAACTTGACGCATAAATAATACAGCCTAAAATATTTTACAGGATATTTATCCCAAAAGATATTTTTGCTAATTTTGATAAAAACCTTAAAACGCAAGATCGCTTTATGACAGAACAACAAAAAACCAATACAGGACAAGGCCTTGGTATAGCCGGTCTGGTTCTTGGAATCATTTCCATCCCATTGGCTATCATGGGTTGTACATTTGTGATTGCATTGCTTTTCGGAGCCGTTGGAATCGTGCTAAGTGCCATTGGTCTGTCACAGGCAAAACAGGCTAATGGAGCCAAGGGTATTACCACCGCCGGTTTGGTTGTTTCCATTATCGGTTCTGTAATAGCCATTCTCTGGTTCCTTTTTTTGGGTGCATTTATTCAGGATGCCATGGATAATAAGGATAAATGGCTGGATAAACTCGAAAAACTGGAAGAAGTTTCGAAAGATCTGAACGAAGATATGGACAAACAAGTGAACAATGAGGATATGAAGGATCTGGAAGAGGAGATGGAAAATCTTGAAGGAGGAGAAGGGCAGGACAATCCAGAAAAGAATAGCGGCGAAGTACAAAAAGCAGAGAAAGAACTTGAAAAGCTCAAAAAGGAAAAGGACAACCAGTAAAGAGATAAGCCACCAGTTTCTTTCTGTCCGTGCTTTAAAATTGCATGAGCCTTATCAGATCATTAATTTTATCATGGCAGGTTTGCTGGGGATGATGTTTGTATTTTTTGCGTTCTATCAGCCCGAGGAAGATCAATTTCCCATTCAATCGCAATACCATCTCTTAAATGACGGGAAAACAAATAGCACCGGCCTTTCCAGAGCATTTTCACGTATTATGAGTCTTCAGGTTATAAAAGCGAAGCAATATAATCCCTATAGCCTGGAAGTATTTTCATTTTTCCTGGTGCAGTTTTTATTGCGGATCACATTGTTTGTTGTTGTGCTGTACAACCAGGTGAAAAATAAATTGATCCTATTGGATGTAGGGATGTCGGTAACCTTGCTTTTGTTTTGTTTTAAGGATTTGATGCGGACAATGTATGTGTGAGCAAATTATCCGGGCAATAGGTTGTTAATGGCTGAAAGAAATATGGCCTGTCCTTGCGTATTGCCCAATTTTTTATCACTGGCTCGTTCCGGATGGGGCATCATACCGAATACATTTTTATTTTGGTTGCAGATGCCGGCAATGTTCTCCATAGAACCATTCGGGTTGGCTTCAGTGGTGATCTCACCATATTGGTTGCAGTACCGGAAAAGGATCTGCCCTTGCATCCGCATTTCCTGTAAAGTAGCCTTGGGTGCGAAATATCTTCCCTCACCATGGGCAACTGGCATCATTAAAGGCTTTTGTTTGTCAAGATTTTGGGTTAACACATTGTCGTTATTATCAGGAAGAATATATATGTTTTTACATACAAACTTCTGGTTGGCATTATGTAAAAGGGCACCAGGCAAAAGCCGGGCTTCACATAAAACCTGGAAACCATTGCATATGCCGAATACAAATCCACCCTGATGGGCAAAATCAATGACACGATCCAGAATGGGTGAGAATCTTGCAATGGCTCCCGACCTTAGATAGTCCCCATAGGAAAATCCCCCGGGCAAAATGATGGCATCCACGCCTTTGAGGTCTTTTTCTTTATGCCACAATTCGACAACCTGTTGGCCTAATATGTCTTCAAGGACATAGAAAGTATCGTGATCACAATTTGAACCGGGAAAGACAACTATTCCAAATTTCATAGTTTTTTTTTAGTGTTTGTCGATAAAGCCAGATATTAGTTAAATCGTCTCGTCCATGTTTTTCGCTGGCGCGTAAGGCAACCGGCGAACATTATAGACAGCGGCTATTTTAAAAACGAATATGCTGCTCGTACAGGTCAAATATAGTGAATTTCATTTCTTTTTTGATGATGTTCAAAAAAAAATCGTCGGCCGGGGATCTTTTTATAACCTGTATTATTCATTCGTGTAAAAAATCTAAACCGCAGAATATTTGTGTATTTGAGAACTTAGCGAAGCGATCTCATGAGCCTTGCGAATAATTGAGATTTTGAGCAACAACGAAGAAGTTGGACTTTATAGACAAACACAATTTATATTGACATTGTGTATATGAGTGATGAAAAAACCCCAGGCTTTTAGGGGGTCTGTATTATTCAGGTTAGGTTAGGGCAATCAAAGCGGATTAGGAAAGCCTCCATGGCATTTGACTTTAAGCGATAACCTATTGAAGTGCAAATTGTAAATAAACCGGCTGATGATCAGAATACTCAAATTTCAAATCCATGGTTTTTATGGTAATGGGATGGATGTTGGGAGAAGCAAGAAAGAAGTCAAGAATCCGGGTATGCGTGGCATCAGAATAGGGTTCATCTAATGCTCGATTGGTCGGTATATGAGGATCAAAGATCCATTTCCAGTCAACGGGCATGAACTGTTCGGCAATCATCGGGGTATTATCCTTTGTATTGCTGTTACCGTATGGCGGGGAGGATTTCAAACCCGGGGGGAGTTGATTCCAGTCACCCCCTACCAGTATATAGTTCCCATCACGGTAGGTTTTAAGTAAAAATTGCTTTAAAAATTTCATTTCTTTTTTTTTCAGTTTGCCATCATCATAGGCTGAATTGTGGGTATTGATGATCACCAGCTCCCCGGATCCGGCTAAAGGATATCGGGATACAAGAAAACATCTGTCAAGCATAAAAGCACTTTTGGGCCAGGGATATTTCCCGGGGTAGCCATACCTAAGAACCTGCCCTGGCTGATCCCTGGAGAGAATGGCAATGCCGCTCTTAACTTTACCCAGTGGCTCAGTAACCGGGATGGGCACGTATTTAACCCGGTAATTAACACCGAAATAAGCATAGAAATTTTGAAGGTTTTGATCAAGATAAGTCAACTGATTGATCCGGTAGCTTCTTTTTGCCGCAATATCCACCTCCTGTAATAAAATGTAATCAAAATGATCAAACTGCTTCAATTTTTTTTTGATCATCCGAAGGTTCTCAAGGGTCTTCTCCTGTGATGATCTGACTTGTTTTCCGCCATCGTAAAAAAAGCTCATATCGGCACCCAAACCACCATAGCCTATGTTCCAGGTTACTATATTAAAGGTGTCCTGGTTGAGGACCGGCGAATGATCTGCTTCATCAACCATTTGGATTTTTTTCGGTTTATATTCCGGTAATGTAAGATATAACAAAAGGGTTACGACCAATAAGGCAATAATACCGATAATATATAATATGATCCTGAATGTATTCATTGCATGGATATAATTTTCAACTTTTTGCCTGGTATTGGTAATACATCTTACAAATATAAAATTATTTTGGCACCTTAAACCATAAAACCGGCATAAAATTCGGCAAATCAAATAAAAATCATCAGCTAACCTTTATTATTCATGCATTAAGTTTTGGGTAGATGCAACCCAGCAGATGCCTAAAACTTGACGCAACCGGAAAAAACAATATATTTTAACAAAACAAGCAAAATGCTAATATTCTTCGATTTATAAAGGTTTGTTCAATTTTTGTGCATAATACAGTCCCCTTAAAAGCCAGGCTTTTTCTCATCACTCATATACACAATGTCAATATAAATAATTAAATAGAAGCAATTTATTTTTGTTGTGTATAAGGAAGGCCAATGCTTAATTGATCCTATTATCCGGATTCAGCCATTTTTATGCTAAAGATCATGTTTTTAGCTGATCAACGAACGATAAAATCATATAATTTTGTGCCCACCTGTATTATGCATACGTCAATTTTTGGATAGATGCAAGGCGTTGAAGGCCGGCGACTTAGTTTCCGGCTTCGAGGCTTTCGCAATGCAGCAGATGCTTAAAAACTTAGGCACTTGCTAAAGATGTATAAAAATAAAACTTGTTGGATAAAATAAATAAAACGCCAATAACTCTCAAGTTGCACAATTTTATTCATGTTATGTGAATAATACAGGGTAAATGAAACAATTCAATATTTATGGCAGAATTTACGGATAAGCTCAGCTTTAGAGATGATTTTCCACGGGTTTCTACCGAGGCATGGGAAGCGAAGATAAAGAAGGATCTCAAAGGATCTAATGATTACACCCATTTGACATGGCATACTTTGGAAGGTATTCCCGTAAAACCCTTTTACCGGTGGGAAGATATAAAAGAAATAAACCATTCTGGTTTTTATCCTTCATCCTTTCCTTGGGTTCGGGGCAAGACCCGTCAGCATAACGGTTGGTTTGTTCGCCAGGATCTTGAGGTTTCAAAAGATCCGGAGATTACAAACCATAAAGCGCTAAAGCTTTTAAGCCGGGGGGTAGATTCTTTACGATTTATTATCGATCCCGATCAATGTTTTCCCCGCCAGTGTTTCCATTTACTGTTGAAAGATATCTGCCTGCCAGCAATAGATTTAAATTTTAGCATCAATCATGGTTCTTCTGATCTGGTCGACATGCTTTTTCAAAGAATCAGTGAGGAATCTTTAGAAAAAAAGCGTATCACAGGAAGTGTGGATTTCAATCCCCTGGGTTGTCTTAACCGGCTTGGAAAGTTTTGTGGTTTAAAGGATGAGGTATTTGATGAAGCAAAAAGTTTGGTAGAAAAGACCGGTGAATTGCCTTATTTTACTACCCTGGAAGTAGATGCAGCCAGGCTGCATCATGCAGGTGCAGATATCGTTCAGGAGCTGGCTTTTGCCATGGCAATGGGAAATGAGTATCTTGCTATGCTTACGGAAAGGGGGTTGACAGTGGATACTGCAGCCCAAAGCATTCATTTCCGATTTGGTGTGGGTAGGAGGTACTTTCTTGAAATCAGCAAATTTAGAGCCGCCAGGATGCTTTGGGCAAAAGTGGTGGAGGCTTATCAACCCGCCCGGTTGACTGCTTCCCAAATGAAGATCCATGCAGAAACATCGCAATGGAACCAGACGGGCTATGATGCTTATAATAATATATTAAGGGGGACTACAGAAGCTATGGCTGCTTCTATCGGAGGTGCCGATTCCATAACCGTTACACCTTTTGACAATCCTTTTGGGACATATTCCGAATTTGCAGAGCGTATAGCCCGAAATATCCAGCTTATTTTAAAGGAAGAAGCCTATTTTGACCATGTAGTTGATCCTGCCGGAGGGGCATATTATATTGAAAGTCTCACCCAATCCTTTGCAGATAATGCCTGGAAGCTATTCCAGGAGGTTGAGCAATTTGGGGGGTATATCGAATGCTTTAAACAGGGCTGGGTTCAAAATAAAATAAGGCAAGCAGCCGATCAGCGTTTGATGCATCTGGCTGTTGGCAAGGAAGTACTAGTAGGAGTCAACCTGTATCCTAATCCCCATGAAAAGATGGAAGATAAATACGGGAACGGGCTTATCCAAAATGCAGCAACTGAAGAAGAACCAACCTCCGCCGGAGCCATCAAACCATTTAGGGGGGCAGAAGAGCTTGAATCCATCAGATTTGAAACGGAGAACCTTCATGAAAAAATACCCCGGGTGTTTCTGCTGACCATGGGCGATAACAAGATGCGCCGCGCAAGAGCTCAGTTTGCTTCCGGTTTTTTTGCAGCCGGTGGGTTCAAGATCATCGAAAATAACGGGTTTGACTCTATTGAGGAGGCAGTTGCTTCTGCTCATAACCAACAATCCGATATCGTAGTGATCTGTTCTTCTGACATGGAATATGAAGATCTGGTCGCCAAGATATCCCATACCCTCGAAAACAATATTATTCTGGCGGTAGCCGGTTATCCCAAAGAGGCCATAGAAAAACTTAAGGCTTGGGGTGTGCGTTATTTTATCCATTCCCGGTCCAATCTTGTTGAATCGTTAAAATTAATCCGGAAAGATTTGGGTATTGGATCGATCCGAACTAAGCACCCGAATATATAGGGTTTGTTGAAAAGTACAAGGAGCTTGTAGTTAAATGGATGCAGGCTTTTTCAGCAAACCCTGCACAGCATGAATAATAAAGTAAAGACAAACATATAGCAATATGCGGCCAGATTTTAGTAAGATAACACCTGAATTTACGCAACCCTCAGGGAAGGGTCAGTCAGCGGAAAGCAAAAATATGCTGGAAACTCAGGAAAACATTCCCGTCAAATCTGTTTATACACAAGAAGACCTGAAAAATCTGGAACATTTGGATTATGCGGCTGGTCTTCCACCATATCTTCGCGGTCCTTATGCTACGATGTACGTCACGCGGCCATGGACTATCAGGCAATATGCCGGATATTCAACTGCTGAGGAATCGAATGCTTTTTATAAGCGAAATTTGGCCTCCGGACAGAAAGGATTATCGGTAGCTTTTGATTTGCCTACCCACAGGGGATATGATTCAGATTATCCCCGGGTATCAGGGGATGTTGGTATGGCAGGAGTAGCTGTAGATTCTATATTAGATATGAAGGTACTTTTCGATCAAATCCCACTCGATCAAATGTCTGTATCAATGACCATGAACGGAGCTGTCCTGCCGGTACTGGCATTTTATATTGTTGCCGGCCAGGAACAGGGGGTTTCAACGGAAAAGTTGAGCGGTACCATCCAGAATGATATTCTGAAAGAGTTTATGGTGAGGAATACTTACATATATCCTCCTGATTTTTCCATGCGCATCATAGCGGATATTTTCAAATATACTTCGCGGCATATGCCGCGTTTCAACTCCATATCGGTTTCGGGTTATCATATGCAGGAAGCAGGAGCACCCGCAGATATAGAGCTGGCCTATACCCTGGCAGATGGTTTAGAGTATCTGAGAACCGGGATCAATGCCGGTCTGGATATTGATTCCTTTGCTCCCCGCTTTTCATTTTTTTGGGGTATTGGCATGAATCATTTTATGGAGATTGCTAAATTAAGGGCTGCCAGGGTTTTATGGGCTAAGCTGGTCAGGAAGTTCAATCCCAAAAATCCTAAATCAATGGCGCTCAGAGCACATTCTCAGACTTCGGGCTGGAGCCTTACGGAACAGGATCCTTTTAATAATATTGCCCGTACCTGTCTGGAAGCTATGGGAGCTGCCCTGGGGCATACCCAGTCGCTCCATACCAATGCCCTGGATGAAGCCATTGCATTGCCTACCGACTTTTCTGCAAGGATTGCCCGAAATACCCAGATATATCTTCAACAGGAGACCGGTATTACCAAATCGGTTGACCCATGGGCCGGGTCGTTTTATGTAGAGCAATTGACAGATCAGCTTGCCCGTCGCGCCTGGCAACATATTCGGGAAATTGAGGATCTTGGGGGAATGGCCAAGGCCATAGAAACCGGTATACCAAAGATGCGTATTGAGGAAGCTGCCGCAAAAAAACAAGCTCGCCTGGATACAGGCAGAGAAGTGCGGATTGGGATGAATAAATACCTGCCAGATCAACAAGAATCTATTGATATCCGGGGTGTAGATAATTCTGCTGTCCGGGATACCCAGCTGCAACGCTTGAAGAAACTCAGGCAGGAGCGCAATGAACAAGCAGTTAAAGAGGCTTTGCTTAACCTCACCCATTGCGCCCGGACAGGAAAAGGCAATTTGCTTGAACTGTCCATAAAAGCCGCACAAAAACGGGCCTCCCTTGGTGAGATAACCCGGGCGTGCGAAAAAGCAGCCGGCCGTTATCATGCGCCCAGCCGTTCTATATCCGGAATATACTCTTCTGAATCGCAAAATGATCATGCTTATCAAAAAGCACGGGAGATGGTGCAGGCATTTGCAAGGCAGGAAGGAAGACAACCCCGTATATTAATTGCCAAAATGGGTCAGGATGGCCATGACCGGGGTGCAAAAGTTGTCGCTACCGGCTATGCCGATATGGGATTTGATGTAGATCTCGGACCCATGTTTCAAAGCCCGGAAGAAGCTGCCAGGCAAGCTGTGGAAAATGATGTGCATATTCTCGGAATATCCAGCCTTGCCGGCGGCCATAAAACATTAGTCCCCCAAGTAATAGAACATCTGTATCACTTCCGCCGGGATGATATTATGGTCATCGTTGGAGGGGTAATTCCTGCTCAAGATTATCAGTTCCTGTATGATACAGGTGTGATCGGTATCTTTGGTCCCGGTACCCCGCTGCCAGAAGCAGCTGTTCAGATGCTCGAGGTTTTTCTGGAAAACGATGCATCATAACCGGTATTCACATAAACAAAATACTATTGTTTTTAACTTCCAAAAGCGTGTTCATTTTTATTTCCTGTTCTTATGCATTATATTTGTCAACAAAAATAATTTATGAAGCGTACAAAAAACTATCTCAAAAGCATTACCCTCATGGTAATCGTATTGCCTGTAGTCTTTTCTATGGGTTGTAAAGATCAAGTTGGAGAAAAGAGCGAATGGAAACCGCTTTTCGACGGTGAAACGCTGGACGGTTGGAAAGCCGTTAGCGGAGAAGCCGAATTTTATGTTGAAGACAAGATGATTGTTGGAAAATCTGAATTGAATAAAGGCGCTTACCTGGTGACTGAAAAAAACTACGAAGATTTTGTGCTGGAATTGGACGCGAAGATCGATACGGGTTTAAATTCCGGTATCCAATGCCGGGGTTATATCTGGCCAGAAGACACCACAACGATGTATAAATCTGGCAATCAGGAGGGTACTATTAGAGAAATGACCTGGGAGGCAGGTTATGTGACAGGCTATCAGATAGAGTTGGATCCCAGTGATCGTGCCTGGTCAGGAGGTTTATACGAACCCGGGAACCGCGGATGGCTGGTAACCTTAAAACACAATGAAGCAGCGCGTAAAAGTTATGACCCGTTAGATTGGAATCATTTTAAAATTCGAATGGAAGATGATCGGATCAAAACCTGGGTGAATGGTACTTTGGCCGTTAACGCGCCGGATACGGTATGGACTTCAGGATTTATCGGTTTTCAACTGCATAAGGCTTACCATGAGAGGCAGGATGGTAAACACATTCGATTTAAAAATATTAAAATCAAAGCATTATAGTATTTATTGGCCTGTTTCTTGATGCTGTTTTACTGATTTTTTAGCAAAACCGTTGTCTTGCGCAAAATAATCAGGGCGTATTATAGTCTTCACCAATTCTCAATATATAAGCGGATATAAGAGGGATGAGGTGTTCAGGTAAAAGTCAATCCCACGAAAAAAGAGGCTAACCTTTTTTCGTGGGATTTTTGTTTGAACCTGTAATACTGGTTAACCACAATCACTTTTACTTTATCCGCTTAGGTCATCTTTGAGATATTTCCCGCAGAATCATTATATTTATAAGCTCAAAAAAATATTGTCATTGATCGGTAAGATTTGAAAAGAATATTGATTATGAATGTTTTCCATCCCAGGCAGATATTGTTTTTACTGTACCTCTTTACCTTTTTCCCACGTGTAATTGCTCAGCAGCCTATGATCAAGAACATGGAGTGGGGCTCTCAAATGAAGATTCATCTGGAGCTTTCCAATGATAGCAGTTATTTGCTGGAGGCAGACCGGCTGCCGCATACCAGCAAAACCTTCGGGCAAAGAACCGATGGGTATACCTATTATCCCGCACGCTTATCCGATGAGTTCATTGATCAATTAAAGGATATTCGCATCGAAGCCTTAGATACATTGCACGACGATTCCTTGAGGCAGGTATCGGATAGAACTTTATGGAGTGCGCTCCATCACCTTATTGGAGGAGGATATCCCCATTTTATGAATACCCTTCTATATGCGCTGGAAAGACGTTTTCTGGATCTTACCGCCCCCCTGATGAAACGTCCGGAAACCAGTTGGAAACCTGACCCTTTAACCAAAACGTACCGAAGAACCCGAAAATGGGATTATTATATCCCAGTCAATCAACGCCATGCCCATAAAGAATACAAAAAAAGGATGCTTGAAGGCAAATTGGCAGGCATAAAAGATATCCCGGAGGAATTTATCCGCCTGTTTCTGGAAACAGGCAACTGGAAATATAAGCGAATGCAAAAAAAGGGTGAAAATAAGAAGCTGGCCAGGATCGATATGGTAAAATTACTGTTAGGTGCCAATTATCTTGGCAAACCCCAGATAAAATATATTAAAACCATGGTGCTTAAAGCTGTCAATGCTTATGCTAAAAACCAGCTGCCTTCTGTGATCATATTTGAGACCTTTAATGCCGCTGTGGCTATGAGCCTGGATGAAACGGGATACCGGATCGATAAGATCGTTTTTAGTGATGCCCATAGCATTTCCCGGAAGGTTAAAGTGGAGAGAAGGGAAAAAATTAATGCCATTATTGAAAATATCAATCAGGTAAACAAAAAGTTATTTCAAAATAAACTAAATCAGTATTATTCATCAAAAATATCGGATGAGAAATACTGGTTAGGAATTTAACCTTCCTTATACACAACAAAAGTAAATTGCTTATATTTAGGGTTTGCTGAAAAAGTCTTTAGTGCATCAGCTACAAGGCGGCAAAGCG
>CAYYLT010000111.1:0-10674 GCA_964472385.1 uncultured Bacteroidales bacterium | reverse complement strand
AGCATGCAGGTTCCACAATGGTAGAGCACATCATATTTATTTTAAGATTTAAATCATATTGACTGACAAGCTATTAACTAAATTCTATACTTGTGAAAATACAAAAATATTTTGATAATTGGCCGGATAATAAAAATGCTTTTGACGAAACCACAAATGTGAATAATACAGGTTAATTGTTTTTATCTTCTTTTTTCCTCACTTCACTGATCATTTTTCCCTGATAAAGATAGGTATGAATGATATCACCCTTTTCAATGGATTGATGGGATTTTAGGGTA
This sequence comes from uncultured Bacteroidales bacterium, assembly GCA_964472385.1. Lineage (GTDB taxonomy): Bacteria > Bacteroidota > Bacteroidia > Bacteroidales > UBA12077 > JAGXLC01. The sequence goes on along the minus strand of CAYYLT010000111.1, from coordinate 10,393 downwards.
TGGCCGTTTTTTTGGGTTATGCTGTATCCTCTTTTGAGGATATTGCCTGGATTCAGATATTCATTGGCTTTATTGAGGTTTTCAAGGTGTTTATTTTGCGATTTTATATATCTGTTCAGGAGGTTGGGAAGGGTTGTTTCGAAATGCTTTAATTCGAGCCGGTTTTTCTGGGATGATTGTTGGTGCAAGCTGGTTAGCTGATTTTTATAAGCTGAGAGTCTTTGTACTCTGTTGCCTATGCTTTTTCTGTTGAGATGGATCAGTTTTTCTTTGTAAATCACTAAATTGTTGTTTAGTTTTTGCAGAATGCTTTTGATATTGGGATGGATCCAGTTGGTAAGGTTTTGTAAATTTTGATTTTCCAGGCGGATATACTGGTTTGTTTTTTCCACTATGCTGTTTTGTAATGTGAGCAAGTTTTCTTCATAGGCATATGTTCGTGCAACGATAAAATCGGCAACAGCGGTAGGGGTTTTCATCCGGGTATGGGCTACCATATCGACCACGGATTCATCTTTTTCATGACCGATACCTGTGATAACAGGCAAGGGGAATTGCGCTACATTAGCAGCCAGGTGATATTGATCAAAACAGCTAAGATCTGTTTGAGCGCCTCCACCTCGGATAATGGCCACAAGATCAAACAAGTTTTCATACTGGTAAATATGCTCCAATGCTTTTATGATTGAATTTTCGGCTTCATCTCCTTGCATATAGGAAGGAAAGAGTTTATGGCAGAATACATATCCATAAGGATTGTTGTTCAGATGTTCAACAAAATCTTTATATCCGGCAGCCGTTTGGGATGAGATAACAGCTATCTTTTGCGGCACAAGGGCGAGGGGGAGCTGTTGGTTCATTTTTATGATACCCTCGTTATCCAGCTTTTTGATGATTTCCATTCTCTTTTTAGCAATGTCGCCCAGGGTGTAACTCGGTTCGATGTTGTGAATATGGAGGCTGTAACCGTACAATTCATGAAACTCGACGGATACCCTGATCAGGATCTTAAGTCCTTTTTTGAATTCATGTCCGGTAGCAGATTCAAAATAGGGTTTAAGCATTCGGAAAGTATAGGCCCATATAATTCCTCTGGCTGTAGCTACAATTTTATCATCGCGTTCATCTTTTTCAACCAGTTCGAGATAACAATGGCCACTCCGGTTAACTTTCAAATCGTTCATTTCGGTTATGATCCAGTAGCTTTCCGGAAAGGATTTGTTCAGGATTTTCCTGATTTTGTGGTTTAATTCGCGCAGGGTTAAAGTAGATTCCATGATAACCGGTTAATTCTTCACCATTTTTTGTTTGATAATAAAGCCGGGCGACAAGGTTAGTCTTACCAGATATATTCCATTGGGCTTATCATTCAGTGCATTAATGCGTATATGTTTGCCTGCTGCAGATTTGGAATACGTACGGGTGTATATTTTTTTGCCCATCATGTTGTAGATTTCCAGGTATATGGAGCTTTGTCCTGTATTTACAGCGGGGAGCCGGATATAAAAATAATTCTGAAAGGGGTTGGGGAATAATTTAATGGATGATTTGCCCAGATCTTGAATGGTGACATCTCCGGCAACCGAGAAATTAGGAATGCCATAACCCAATAAGCTGTCGGGTGATGCATATTGATTTGCGCTGCGAATAAGTTTATGTATAATTTGCACATTACTGAGGTTGGGGTATTTCTGCCACAAGCAAGCTGCCAGGCCTGTTATGATGGGAGCAGAGAATGAGGTGCCATTGGCCATAACAAATGAACTGTCTATATCCTGTACAACGGTTGCTATGCCCTGGGCTGCCAGTTCGGGCTTTATCCGGCCGTCGTATGTTGGTCCGGTAGAACTAAAATAAGCATAGCGCTGGTTTGGATCTACAGCACCAACAGAGATGATGCTATCCGCATCAGCAGGCGCTGAGATATACTGCCAGTTTTGATCTGCCAGATTTCCTGCACTGGAGATAACCAACATGCCCTTTGCGGCAGCCATTGCAGTAGCTATTGATACAGGGGCGGTATGGCCGTCCATATCCTCGTAACGGTGATTTTGTGTAGAATCATCAAATGTTGAATATCCCAGGGATGAATTGATGATGTCAACGCCTGCACTGTCTGCAAATTCAGCTGCAGCAATCCAGTTGTATTCTTCAATCAAATATTCCGACCCGCTTACCTCTGTCCTCAATAACCAGTATTGAGATGCGGGGGCTGTACCAATATATATCTCAGGAATATAACCTCCCAGAAGCGAGAATACCATTGTTCCATGGAGGTGAGAATCAAAAACTTCCTGGTCATGGTCTTCAAAATCCCGAATGCCCAATATCTGGTCATTCTGCCAAAGGTTTTCAAATACAGGTAACCGGTCTGCATGCTTGTATCCAGCATCCAATATGGCAATGATCATCCCTTCCCCGCGAAAATTCTGTTTATGCAACAAATGGCCATTCATCATGCTGATATGTTCCCATGCCAATCCATAAAAAGATGAATCGGAAAGCATAACCTCTTTTTTGGCTGAAGAGGAATCCCTGTTCTGGACGCCTTTGCGATCAGATTTGGTGTATACAGGATTAGCCGGAGCCAGATATTTTAATCTTTTTACAAAAGCAAATGCCCGTATTGAATCGAGCAATGCGCTGTCGGTAGTTGCAACAACCGCATTCATCCATTTTGATCTGTTCTGGATATGATGTATATAAGGCTCAATACTGTCTATATACCTCTGGGAAACAGGAAGATCAGTAATGTTTAGCGATATATTGTAACGCGCTCTTCGATTGATTGCTCTTTTTGATAGGAATGCCTCCGGACGATCCAGCGCATATGTATTATGCAGTGTATCTTTATTTTTGAATTCGATCAGGAAACGGCTGCTCTGTGCTTGTAAACCATTCACAAAGGCGATAATAAGAACGGGGATAAAAAGATGGCTGGTTTTCATATTTGCTGATTAAGGGTTAATTGATGTCCTCTATCCAAACGTGCTAAGATGCAATAATACCGCCACCAATCAGTTCGTCTTTGTCGTAAAAAACAGCTGATTGTCCGGGGGTTATAGCAAAGACAGGTTTTTCAAATTTGATCTTAAGGGTGCTTTCAGTTTCCGAATAAACCCATGATTCCTGTTCTGAGTGGTTATAACGGACTTTTGTTTTAGCAAAGAATGGAACGGCATATTTTCCGGGAACAATAAAATTTAAATTATGGATGAATAATTCTTCATGGTAGATTTTTTCTCGATTGCCCAGGATGATGGTATTGGTTTGCGGAATAATTTTCTGTACATACAGCGGGTAACCGGCAGCTATTTCCAGGCCTCTTCTTTGTCCGATGGTATAAAATGGATAACCTTTGTGATTTCCGAGGAATGCACCTGTAGCGTCTAAGAATCTTCCACCGGATAATTTTCGGGTCATCTCAGGCTGGTACATACGGATAAGGGCTCTATAATCATTATCTGGAACAAAACAGATTTCCATACTTTCCTTCTTATCCATTATAATTTCCAATCCTGCATCCCATATCAGATTTCTTAGTGCCGTTTTTTTGTGATTTCCCAGGGGGAAAAGCGTTTTCCCAAGGATTTTTTGGTCAAGTCCCCACAAAAAGTAGCTTTGATCTTTATTTGTATCCACAGCTTTCTGTATGGTATAGGTATTTCCCTGACTTCCTTTTCTCGCGTAATGGCCAGTAGCTATATACTTGCACCCGAATTCGCCGGCTTTTTCGGCTAAGAATTTCCATTTAATACATCGATTGCAGCGGATACATGGATTGGGGGTTCTGCCTGCCATATATTCGGTAACAAAATTGTCTATCACCTTTTTTTTAAAATCCTGATGCACTGTAATGACATGGTGTTGTATACCCAGTTTTTCTGCAATGCTTTTTGCTGTTGATAATTGTTCTGTGAAGGGAGAATGATGCTTAGGTATAAGATTGGGGTCGAGCATATCCAGGGTCAGGCCAACCACCTCATAGCCTTTTTCCAGCAAAAGACAGGCGGCAGCGGTACTGTCAAATCCACCGCTCATTGCGATTAACACCTTTTCTTTTAACATTTGGTTGTTCTGATTTCAGTATGATGGCATGAGCTCTTGTCGCGGATCACCATACTTACCCTGATTGTTTTCCAGTCTTATGATTTCTTTAGATTCCTCTAATTCCAGTGAATCTTTATTTAGCGGCACACCTCCCTCATATTGGATTATTTTGGAGGTATCGGTACTGGAATCCTTGTAATAGACCCATTTTCCTTCTCTTAAATTATCCCTGTATAGGCCTTCGATTGCTTTATAACCATTTGGAGAGAAAAAAGTTATATAGCCATCCAGTTCTCCGTTCTTGTATTGGGCCAGCAGTTTCAGTCTGCCATTGGGAAAAAATTGTTTAAAAATGCCATTTTTTTTGCCTTGCCGGTATGCAATGATCTGGGAGGTATCTCCATTGGGAAAAAACTTCACCGATTTGCCCTTGCGCTTTCCTATTTTGTAATGTTCCTGGAGTATCAGGTTTCCCTGATCATCAAAAAACACCCAGGTACTATCCTTTTTTTTATCAACATAGGTACCCCGGGCCCTTTTTTCACCTTTCTCATTGTAAAGGGTAGCATAGACTTTTCCATCCCTGCTGTAGTCCATAATAGCCATTAAATTGCCGTTTGGATGGTATCGTTTAAATGTGTCAACCGGTGTGCCGTGCTTAAATGTTCCTTTATACCGGATATTGCCATTGGGATATTTGTTAATCCAGATACCATGTTTTTGACCCTCTTGATCCAATTGATTGATATTGGGATCATTTTGTGAAATTGCGCTTATACTGAAGCAAAGAAGCAGAAAGGTTAATTTGATAATGTTGAGCATAATTTGAAGGTTGCTGTTTCAAATACAAATTTATAAAACAAATATAAATTTTCTGTCATTTGGGATAATTAAAAAAGGCTGCCTTGCAATAGGCAGCCTTTTTTTAAAAATTTAAACTTCGGGTAACTATTTGACTTCTTCAAAATCCACATCGGTTACTTCACCGTCATCGTTATTTTTTCCAGATGATTGTTGTTGCCCGGATGATTCCTGGCCACCGGAATCTTGCTGACTGCCGGAACCTTGTTGCTGCGCGTTATACATTTCCTGAGAAGCAGCTTGCCAGGCGTTATTCAGATCTTCAATCCTTTGGTCCAGCTCATCATATTTTTCATTTTTATGTGCTTCCTTCAATTTTTCGAGTGCATCCTGAATGGGTTGTTTCTTGTCATCTGAAATTTTATCTCCGAATTCATTCAACTGTTTTTCAGTTTGAAAAATCAAGCTATCTGCTTTATTAAGCTTTTCAGCCTGTTCTTTTCGGTTTTTATCTTCTTCTTCGTGTTGTTTGGCTTCTTCTTTCATTTTTTCTATTTCCTGGTCATTTAATCCTGAAGAAGCCTCAATCCGGATGCTTTGTTCTTTTCCTGTGGATTTGTCTTTGGCGGAAACATTCAATATTCCGTTGGCATCAATATCGAAAGTCACTTCAATCTGGGGTACCCCTCTTGGTGCAGGGGGTATACCGTCGAGGTGGAATCTTCCGATTGACTTATTGTCTTTAGCCATAGGTCTTTCACCTTGCAACACATGGATTTCCACTGATGACTGATTGTCTACTGCCGTTGTAAAGACTTCGGATTTTCTTGTGGGAATTGTGGTATTGGCCTCTATCAATTTGGTGAAAACGCCACCCATTGTTTCGATACCCAAAGATAGTGGAGTTACATCAAGCAGCAATACATCTTTGACATCGCCTCCCAATACACCACCTTGGATGGCGGCTCCAATAGCTACTACTTCATCCGGATTTACACCTTTTGAGGGTTTTTTACCGAAAATATTTTCTACAGTTTGTTGGATGGCGGGTATACGGGTTGATCCACCCACCAGAATTACTTCGTTGATGTCGTTGGCCTGATAGCCTGCATCTTTTATGGCTTTTTTACAAGGTTCTACGGTTTGCTGTACCAGGTGATCTACCAGCTGTTCGAACTTGGATCTGGAAAGCTTTTTCACCAGGTGTTTGGGCACACCATCTACCGGCATAATGTAGGGCAGATTGATCTCTGTGTTGGTGGCACTTGACAGTTCGATTTTTGCTTTTTCAGCTGCTTCTTTCAATCGTTGAACGGCCATAGGATCTTTCTTCAGGTCAACACCCTCATCCTTTTTAAATTCTTCAGCAAGCCAATCGATGACAACCTGGTCGAAATCATCACCACCCAGATGGGTGTCGCCACTGGTCGATTTAACTTCGAAAACACCTTCTCCCATTTCAAGGATGGATATGTCAAATGTACCTCCACCCAAATCAAATACAGCCACCCGTATGTCTTTATTCTGTTTGTCGAGGCCGTATGCCAAAGAAGCGGCTGTTGGCTCGTTAATGATACGTTTTACTTTAAGTCCTGAAATTTCACCGGCTTCTTTGGTTGCTTGTCTCTGGGAGTCATTAAAATAAGCGGGAACAGTAATCACGGCTTCTGTCACCTCCTGGCCCAGATAATCTTCTGCCGTTTTCTTCATTTTCTGAAGTACCATAGCAGATAATTCCTGCGGAGTATATTTTCTGTCCTCAACTTTGATCCGGGGCATGTTGTTATCCCCCTTCGCAACCTCATAGGAAACCCGCCCAATTTCCTTCTGCATTTCGTTATAGCTGTTCCCCATAAACCTCTTAATAGAGGAAATGGTATGTTGTGAATTTGTTATCGCTTGACGTTTAGCCGGATCTCCTATCTTTCGTTCACCATTTTCAACAAAAGCAACCATTGAGGGTGTGGTTCTTTTTCCCTCGCTATTTGGAATAACAACCGGCTCATTGCCCTCCATTACAGCAACACATGAATTGGTTGTTCCTAAATCGATGCCTATAATTTTACCCATTTTTTCTATATGTTTTTAATTCAACTTTTTATTTTCCACTTCATTGTTAATCAATCATTGTGCCATATTTATATATTGCTTGAAATTATCAATGAATTTATTGACGCCGAATGGCTTATATTAATATTCCTGGTTCGGTGACAAACTGTCATGGGTTAATTTGAAATTTTATTCTATTCAATTGGTTTTATTTATAGATTTGTCATTGCATAACCATGTCAAATTTCAAGTTTTATGGCATCAACCAGAGCGGTAAAAAAGGTAACCACCCATGTATTGCATGAGATGAAACACAGGAAGGAAAAGATATCCATGTTGACAGCTTATGATTATTCAATGGCAAGAATTTTGGATAAGGCGGAAATTGATGTGATCCTGGTGGGGGATTCCGCCTCCAATGTTATGGCAGGGAATGAAACTACCCTTCCCATCACCATGGATGAGATGATATACCATGCCAAATCGGTAGTAAGGGCGGTAAAGCGGGCATTTGTAGTTGTTGATCTCCCTTTTGGCACATATCAGGGCAATTCGAAAGAAGCACTGATGTCAGCCATACGGATTATGAAAGAAACAGGCGGGCATGCTGTCAAAATGGAAGGAGGGCATGAAATAGAAGAATCTGTTAAAAGAATCCTAACTTCCGGTATACCTGTAATGGGGCATTTGGGATTAACCCCGCAATCCATCCATAAATTCGGGACTTATGTGGTTAGGGCTAAAGAAGAGGATGAAGCCAAAAGACTACTTGCAGACGCACATATATTGGAAAATGCGGGATGTTTTGCTGTCGTTTTGGAAAAAGTTCCTGCCAAACTTGCAACAAAAGTCGCTGAAGAATTGACTATACCTGTCATAGGAATAGGGGCGGGTAGCGGTGTAGATGGACAGGTGCTGGTGCTGCACGATATGCTGGGTATCATTCAGGATTTTTCTCCCCGGTTCCTGAGGCGGTATCACAACTTATACCAGGAAATACTGGGTTCTGTGCGGACATATATCAGGGATGTTAAAGACAAAAATTTTCCCGGCGAGAACGAACAATACTAAAACTCCTTTTTCATGGAAATCCTGTATGAGGATAATCATTTTATTGCCATCAACAAACAAAACAATGAACTTGTCCAGGGAGACCGTACCGGCGATATTTCCCTGGATCAAACAATCAAACAATATCTGAAACAGCAATACCATAAACCCGGAAATGTATATCTGGGGGTTACCCATCGCATCGACAGACCCGTGAGCGGCGTGGTGCTTTTCACCAAAACCAGCAAAGCTTTATCCCGAATGAATAAGCTATTCAAGGAAAAGCAACCCGAAAAAATTTACTGGGCAGTAGTGAGAAATGCTCCGGAATTACCCCATGGCTTTTTGAAACATTACTTGATAAGAGATTCCAAAAAGAATAAATCCTTTTCTTTTGATAAACCCGGAAAACATACCAAAGAAGCTATGCTGACCTATAATATACTGGTTTCTTCTGATAGATATCATTTGCTGGAGATACGTCTTTTGTCAGGACGCCATCATCAAATCAGAAGTCAGCTTTCTGCAATTGGTTCCCCAATTAAAGGTGATCTTAAATATGGTTTTTCCCGAAGCAACCCGGACGGGGGTATTTCATTGCATAGCAGGAAGTTAAGTTTTATTCATCCGGTCAAAGATACATTGATTCACATCCAGGCAGATCCTCCGAAGGATAATTTATGGGATTTTTTTCTGCAAAAAGTAAAATATTCCTGTTAACCTGTATGTCATTTTAAGCTAAATTGCCCGCCAATTGGCAATTCTGTCATGTATCTTCTCAAAAATTTTGCTGTATATCCTTTCTATCTCTGTCATATCGCGACATTTGACTGGATTAGGGTGTTGGTTATATTGAAAAATTTTTCAAGTGATTGGGTTTTCAACAATTTCAAAAGGAATTGTTGAAAAAAAATTATTGAAAATTGATATATCAAGCCTTTCCGTTAAACCTCAGATTAATAGTGTGTTGTAGCGTTCGTTTCCGTTTAATCCGCTAAAAATGAGTTTTTTTTTATCATTTTCCTTTGAATTTTTTTAAAAAAATTTGCATATTTATCCTATAAATTCATAAATTGGTCGTCTGATGGAGATTTATGAATGCTACTTTACGAAAAGTCGCAAGACATGCTATTTTTATTATGAATATTAATTACTAACCCTAAAAACGGTTAATTATGAACAAAGCAGAATTGATTGATTCGATTGCAAAAGAGGCCAACTTGACAAAGGCCGATGCAAAGAAAGCATTGGATGCTTTCGTAAATGCAACTACTAAATCGCTTAAGAAAGGTGAAAGAGTAGCTTTAGTTGGATTTGGTTCCTTCTCAGTCGCCAGAAGAAGTCAAAGGACTGGAAGAAATCCACAAACTGGTAAACCGATTACCATCAAAGCGAAGAATGTCGTTAAATTCAAAGCTGGATCTGACCTTTCTGATTCAGTGCAGTAGGTATTGAACGTATTATGCTAAATGAAAGGAAAGGGGGTACAACATGTGCACCCTTTTCTTTTTTCCAGTAAGTTCTTGGTTATGGATAACAAAGCGCTGGTTCAATATTTGGAGCAATATGTAACTGAGGCAAGAAATCAATTGTTTGAGCGTGTGCTGGACCGGCGAACACAATATATATGCGTTGTACTTGAAGATATTTACCAGCCCCAAAATGCCAGTGCTGTCTTAAGGTCAATGGATTGTTTCGGAATTCAGAATGCCCATATTATTGAAAATGAAAATGAATACCGTATCAATCCCGATGTAACCTTAGGAGCTTCTAAATGGTTGACATTAAGTCGATATAACCGGGAAAAAGACAATACAACAGCAGCCGTTGAATCGCTTAAAGCCGAAGGTTATCGCATCGTAGCCACAACACCCCATAAACATGGGGTAGAACTTCCTGATTTCAATATCGAGAAGGGTAAGGTTGCCTTGCTTTTTGGAACAGAAATGCGGGGGCTTACTCAGCATGCACTCCAAATTGCTGACGAATACCTCAGAATACCCAATTATGGATTTACAGAGAGTTTTAATATATCGGTTTCCGCGGCGGTTATTCTCTATCAGCTGACCCTGAATCTGCGTCATTCCTCAGTCGACTGGAAGCTTCATCAAGCTCAAAGATGGGATATCAAACTTCAATGGTTAAAAAATTCGATAAAACATGCTGATCTCCTGGTAGAAAATTTTTTATCTAATTCTCAAAACCCCTAGTCAATTATTTTCGTAGAGATTAATAAAAAATATTATTTTTAAAAGTTCGAAAAAACCAACGTACTATGAATTGTATAATAATTGATGATGATCAACTTTCCCTGAGAGTTGTGGAGGAGTTTGTGAAAAGAACCGAATTTTTGGAGTTGAAACATACTTTCCATGATGCTATTGAGGCGATCAATACCATTAATGTCAGTGAAGAAGATATCGATCTGATTTTCCTGGATATT
>CAYYLT010000110.1:0-10691 GCA_964472385.1 uncultured Bacteroidales bacterium | reverse complement strand
GGTGGCAGTTGGGTTGCAAAAATTTGATGCGTTCCATTTGAAATTGTGCCATTGCTGCTGCTGATCCTGGTTATTCCAGCCATTATTCGCGGAATGTTTAGAATCATTGCTTTTTTGCCGCAGAAAATGAATAACCTCTGCACCAACTTTTTTGCTATACCACCCTTCCCTGGCATTCAAGTATTGCCTGAAAAAGACTGGAAGCAAGGCAGTTGAGCCTTTTACGCGGAAAATTTTAAGTCTTTTCATGGCCTATAGATTTAAAGTTGGAAAATATAATTTTTGCAAAGATGCATAAAATTATTTTTACCCCCAAATATTTTAGGGTGTTTTTTCATATTTTATATAATTTATTCATATTACCCCTTATTTTATTAGGGGTTAAAATGCATATTTTATTTTTTCGAAGAAAATACCCTATATAAAAACACAATAGCACCTGGATTATTCCTAAACCCAAAAAGAGAAATTCATGAATGTGCAATGGCTTGCAGCAATGATCCTGGCAATCTGCACTAGAAAAACCATCGGATTTTGAACAATATGCCGTTTTCATAGTATGAAAGGTGACAGCAACAACTAAAAAGGATTTGGCATTATGAAGTTAGGAATTATAGGAAGCGGATTTGTCGGGTCAACGGCTGCCTATGCGGTTTTATTGCGTGGGGGAGCCAGTGAGATCATACTGATTGACAAAAAGAAAGAGCGTGCGGAAGCCGAGGCTGCTGACATCCGTCATGCCAGTCCATTCGTACACCATGTGAATGTATATTCCGGTGATTATACCGATCTAAAAGGAGCTAGCATGGTGGTCATTGCAGCAGGCATAGCTCAAAAACCGGGTCAGAGCAGATTGGATCTGATGAATCAAAATGCTTCCATTTTAAATGACATCATGGATCAGGTGGTTACTTACGCACCCGAAAGTCTGGTAGTCATTGCCACCAATCCGGTGGACATTATGACCCATATTGCAGCCAAACGTGCAGAAAAACATGGCATATCCTCATCAAGGGTTTTTGGCACAGGTACTATGCTTGATACGGCCAGATTTCGAACCTTACTGGGAGGTTATCTGGGCGTGGATCCGGCACATGTTCATGGTTATGTGATCGGTGAACATGGCGATTCCGAAGTACTCACCTGGTCTATCATTGATATTGGAGGCCTGCCCCTAAACGAATTTGCCGTCCTGACGGAAAAAAAACTGGATGAATCCATAAAAAAAAGCATCGACGATCAGGTTCGATATGCTGCTTACACAATCATCAAAGGGAAAGGATCAACTTATTACGGTATAGGAGGAGCCATATCCAGGATAGTTGATATCATCGAGCACGATCACAAGGCATTCATCACCATTTGTACGCCTGTTGAAGAAATAACCGGGGTAAAGGATGTGACCATTGCCCTGCCCCATCTTGTCAGCGGCAAAGGAGTAACGGCAACGTTGCCCTTCAAGCTAAGCAAACAGGAAACGGATGACCTAAGAAAAAGTGCAGAAACCATCCGGGAGAAAATTGACCAGATCACTTTTTAATCCTGAATGTGAGAAAGAATGTAAGAATATTTCAATGTGTGAATGCGTTAACGGGTTGCTCGTGGCTGCCCATAATGACCATAAATGACCATAAATGAAAATTGAATGACACCGGGTGACCATTGAGTGACAACCGAGTGATTGTGGATTTTGTCCGGCCCCTGATGGAACTAATTCCTCTTTAGTGCCAACCATCGATCTGCACCACGCAAAACGATGGTAAGGATCACGGGGATCAATGCTTCGTTAAAATTCTGGGGTAAAATATTCCAAAACAAAAGGGTAAATAGGGATGCACCCATCATTAAACCCATGATCCGGGAAGCATTTCGCATCAGATTTCTCAGGATAAACCAGGCAAATAATAAGCCCAGGGGGTTGGCCCATAAAACATTCAAATTTCCATCCATCTGTTGATGATTGGTAGCAAACCATGCGAAGATCATAAGCATCCCCAACAAACCCAATAAGCTAAAAAAAATACCATCAACCCATTTCTTTGTCTTATGGCCTGCTAAAAAACTGATGACCAAAAAAACAGCAAAAAAAATCCAACCTCCAAGTTTAGGTTTGATAAAGGGCTCACTATGCCCGGAAAGTTCGGAATTTCGTTCAATGAGACTCTGCTTCGGTCCCAGCAACCTGATCTTGCCCTTTTCAGGATACGATGTAAAGGTATAAGACATATTGCGGGATAAATAATCGGGCAAATACATTTGCTGGGAGAAAGAAGCAACTCTATCCGCCGGCATTCCCAATAGCAGGTCGATACCCAACCTGGACCAGGGCACAGGCTTTAGGCATGGACCGAGTAAAGCCCTAAATGATTGAGCGCTGTAACCGCTTGTATCAAACTCCATATTACCCGATACCTCGGATTTTGCTACTTCCCAAATTTTCGTCGAACAATTGTTATAGAAGAAGTCATATAAATAATACCTGTTTGCGGGTTGATAATTCCAAAATAAAAAATTGATCATCTGTCTTTTGTCCTGTGGGTTCAGATTAAATATTTCTTCCTTGACAGATCTCCCCTCCCGTCTGTATCCCTGTAAAAAATGATCTGTCTTTTGAATAGCAAGCTGGTATTGTAATTTACCCCGGATAAATTTCCAGTAAAAATGGGGAGTGCTAAAATCAAAAACACCGTAATTGAATATCAGATCGGTCTGCGTAGTGGTGTCCAATAACCTGATGGCGCTGTGTCCGAAAATGGAGTAGAGTTCACTACCCGGTGAACAGGTTATCAGGCTTAACCGGGCATTTTTTGAAATACCCTGGGCATTGGCAGATAATACAAACATCAAAAGAAGATACAACGTAGCGAGGATTCTCATGTTTTTCAATTTGAATATATCTTGATAATGCATATAGTATTAATATCTATAAAGTATCTGAGCATAAAGTCTAATCCCTGTTCATGTTCCATAACAAACTATGCTGTTCCCTGTTAACGGTTTCGAAAGACCATTAAACGGCTATCCTGAAGCGATTCCATGGCATGGATCTTTCTTTCAGGCATCGGGGGTGCCTTTACACCGGCCCTGAAGTTTATGTTACCTGTAAAAATCCTTGCCTCATCCCATAAATTGTCTTCCATGAATTTGGAAATGGTATAGGCACCTCCTTCAACAAAAAGCGATAAAATGTTACGGTTATGCAGATGTTTCATGATTTGATGCAATACCCGGTGCTGAAAATCCAGTCTTATAATTTCTGTTTGGTAATAAGAAAGCTTTTTAGCTTTTTCCGGATCACTGCCGACATCGGTAAAAACCATTGCAGGGCTGGGATCCCGAATAAGATGCAAATCTTCATGGATTAGCAAATCCCGGTCAATAACAATTCGCAATGGATCTTTTCCGTGCCATGCTCTGACGTTCAGCCTGGGATTGTCTTTCATGACCGTATTGATCCCTACCAGGATCGACTGCTCCTGGGTTCTCCAACGATGAACCAGTCTTTTGGACAGCTCATTGGTAATCCAGTTCGGCTGAATGGGATCATTCTTTCCCCTTTTCTTATCAATAAATCCATCCAGTGTTTGAGCCCATTTCAAAATAACATAAGGTCGCCTTTGCTCATGAAAGACGACAAATCGCCGGTTTATCTCTTTGCACTGGGCATCCAGGATATTTTCCGTAATCCTGCAACCCCCATCCCGGAGGATCTTGATGCCTTTTCCGCTAACCTTTGCAGAGGGATCACGCATACCGATGACCACCTCCGGGATGCCTTCCTGAACGATTCTTTCTGCACAAGGAGGTGTATTACCATGATGGGCACAGGGTTCCAGATTAACATAAAGCGTCGCGTGCTTTAACAATGATTTATCTTTTACCGCGTCAATAGCAACAGTTTCAGCATGGGGCTTTCCGTAAATCCGGTGATATCCCTCTCCGATGATCCGGTCGTTATGCACCAGCAAAGCACCTACCAGCGGATTTGGGGCAGTATATCCACTCGCCATACCGGCCAATTCAAGACAACGCAGCATATATTTTTCATCCTTCCTCATCCTGATATGGAATCAATTTCTTATTTTTGGTGTATGGAAAAAATCCGATCCATAAAAGATGCCATGCATTATCTTTACCATGAACTTATCAAGATCTACCCTGAACATGAGACCAATAGCCTCATTGAGATCGTTCTGAATCATGTAGTAAAAATAACAAAAACTGAATTACGTATAAACAGCACGCGGGAATTAAATGCGCAAGAGAAAAAAAACATTCATGCCATAAGCCGCCAACTGTGCAATCATGTTCCAATCCAACAGGTTTTGGGTAAAACCGTATTTTACAATACAGAACTGATAATCAACAAACAGGTCATGATACCCCGGCAGGAGACAGAAGAATTGGTTGATTGGATCATCAGGGAGGAATCGACAGACAGGCATGATATTCTGGATATTGGTACCGGCAGCGGGTGCATAGCCATCGCCCTGGCCAAAAATCTTCCCGCTTCCCGTATAGCCGCCCTTGATTACAAACAGGAGATCCTCAATTTGGTGAGCAAAAATGCCACCTTAAACAAAGTCACCCTTCAACTTATTCTTTTAGATATTACCAAACAACCTATATTGCCGGCTTCATATGATTTAATTGTTAGCAACCCGCCATATGTGATGGAATCAGAAAAAAGATACATGCTTCCGAACGTGCTGGATCATGAGCCCCATAAAGCTCTTTTTGTAAAGGATGAAGATCCGCTGGTGTATTACAGAAACATTTTGTGTCTGGCACAAAAACATTTGCACAAAAACGGAAGAATTTACCTGGAAATTAATGAGCATCTGGCCGGGGAAACCGCCAGCCTTCTTGAACAACACGGTTATGGCCGCATAGAATTAAAAAAGGATGTAAACAACAAAGAAAGAATGATTAAAGCCTGCAAGTAAGCTATGGATTATAACGAAATGCTTGTCAAGGCACAAAGGTTATGTGCCAAAAGCGAAAAATGTGCTTTCGACATACGAAAAAAGCTTCAGCAGTGGGAAGCTTCCGAACAGGATACGGAAAATGCAATAGACAATTTACAGACCTCCGGCTTTATTGATCACAAAAGATATGCCCGTGCTTTTACCCGGGATAAGCTCAAGTTCAATCACTGGGGAAGAAAAAAAATCGAACATGCGCTTCGTTTGAAAAATATAGAGCCGAAATATATTAAAGAAGCCATAGATGCTATCTCAGAAGAAACTTATATTACTATTTTAAAGGAAGAAATTGAAAAAAAAGATAAGACCTTCAAAAATACAGATTATTTGCAACGAAAGAACAAAATATGCAATTATTTACTGCAAAAAGGATTTGAATCTGGCAAGGTTTTTGAACTTATTGAAAACAAATTAAAAAAATAAAAAACAATGAACCGGTTTATTCCGGATATGGGATAGATTTATTATTTTTATAGAGTGAAAAATTACGCCATGGCATCATGTTAAAAAAATCAGAAAATAAAGTTGTTCTCATTGTATTCCTGTTCCTTTTTTATTCCTGCTCGGCAGCAAATCTCTCAGCCGGAGGAAAGAAAAAACCCGGTTGGGTGAAAGAGCGTCCGGTAAGCAATGCATATTATATTGGGATCGGAATGGCATCCAAAGAGCTGGATAATTATATCCGGGTAGCCAAAAACAATGCGTTAAGCGATTTGATCTCAGAGATTTCTGTGAATATTTCCAGTAATTCGGTTTTAAGGCAATTTGAGGATGAAAGCGAATTTAAAACGGAATTTGAATCTTTAACCCGGGTGAGCATAAAAGATGAGCTGGAAGCTTATGAACTGGTAGATAGTTATGATGGAAAGGAAAACTACTGGGTTTACTATCATCTGTCCATAGATACGTATAAAAAAATCAAGCGGGCGAAACTGGAAAAGGCCAAAGACCTGGCCGGGGATTTTTATGAAAAAGCCCAAAAAGCATTGGATCATCTCGAGCTTCATCAAGCGATCAATTTCTATGTGAAGGCTTTTGAGGCTGTTAAGGCCTATCTGGAAGAAGACCTGTCGGTTTTTGTACTTGAAAAAGGAAGGATCAATCTGGGAAATGCCATTTATGAAGATTTACAGGACATATTCAGCAAAATTAAAGTCATACCCGTTGAAGCGGAATATCAGATCAAAGCCTTATCCGGCGGAAATCCAAAAGTCAAAGCCACCGTTTATTATACCGGTAATGATAAAAAAACCCGGATATCCGGGTTACCTTTCACGTTTTCTTTTCCCGGCCAAGAGATAAATAAAACAGAAAATGTGCAAAGCAATGCCTCCGGTGAGATCATCTGTTCGATTGCAGATATGGCCCCAAAGGGTAAACAACAGAGAATTCTTGCGGTTTTAAACACGGATGTATATTTCGGAGAGGCATCCGCAAGTCCGTTGCTCAAACAAATGTTTCACCGCAAAGGTTCTGTTCCTTATGGTTATCTTACTGTTAATGTGGCTGATCTGAAGGCTTATTTTGAATCCGAAGAGACAGCGTTTGGTAAGCCTGCACCGGGACAGCCCGTAACCCAAGTCTTTAAAAAAGAGCTGCTGGAGAACTTTTTCTCCTTTACACCCAATAAAAAGCAGGCGGATGTTATCGTTAAGGTTACGGCCAACACGGTAGAAGGCAAAAAGATGGAGCAGTACAACCTGCATACGGCTTATTTGAATTGTCATATCAGCATCATGAAGGCGCAAACCGACGAAGAAGTATACAGTACAGGTTTACAAAACATCAAAGGGATGAAAACCGGCAGCTATAATATGGCCGCACAAAATGCACGGGAAAAAGCCGAAGAAAAAATTCAACAACACATTATACCAGCATTAAGACAAATGACATTTTAACCATTAAATCATCAAAAATTATGAAAGAACGTATTTACAATTCAATCAACCTTATGATAGCCGCTGCATTTCTTTTAAGCGTAGGGTTATCGGGATGTGGATCCAAAAAGAAAGCTACCAATGTGGCAAAAGAAGAAGAGGAACTTATCACCTTCTATTGTGATGGACCGGAATACAGAACCGATAAAAAATCCTTCAGGGCGAATGCAATTGGAGAGAGCCGGGATCAGATGGTTGCCAGGAAGAAAGCCATGAGCAATGCCAAAGCAGCACTGGCTGGTCAGATTGAGACCGTCATTAAAGGTACCACCGACAATTATGTCAATTCACGTGAGTTCAACAACGTAGAGGAGGTTGAGGAGCGTTTCGAGGCCCTCAACAGAGAAGTCATCAATCAACAGCTAAATAACGTCAAAACCATTTGCCAGAAACATACGCGCACCAGCAAGGGCAAATTTAAAACCTATCTGGCCCTTGAAATGAATGTCGATGCTGTTGAAGAGGCTATCAAAGACCGGCTTTCCAGGGATAAGCAACTGAAGATTGACTACGATTACGAGAAGTACAAAGAAACTTTTGAAAAAGAGATGGAAAAACTGGAAAACCAAGGAACCTATTAATATTGAGACTACGGCGAATCGGTTTCCCATGTTTCAAGAAACAGACACTTGAGTTTATATACAGACGCTAATTACCTTCTGTATAAAGAGATTCAAGTGTCTGTTTATAATGTACGCTGGCTTCGTTACACTCGTTTTGCATGCCAGTCAATTACATCAAGGAAACCCCTGGCATTCAAAACGGGCAAGTGTTGCCGGCAAAAAGTCCGGACAAAACGCTGAAATTTCGTATCTGACTTTACAGACATCTACGAAATAGATGATGTGCAAGAGGCTAACAAACAATGATCATAAAAAAGACAAGGCGTTTAACGAAATATTTGCTCATAACCTTACAATTGGCAAATAATAAATGCACGCATTCTATTTATTATAGGCATTTTTGTGTTTTATTATAAACATTTTTTGTGTTTTTCAGCAATCCCTGATTATCGTTTCAACTCATAGGCCATCAGACGATTATCAAAGAATGTCGGCACATAAAGCATATTGGTTTCAGGGTCAAAATCAATGTCGGCGGCATTAATATTGTCATCAGCTGTATTCAGGATCAATTGTTTCTTCTTTTCGGGATGCAACAGGTGAACATGTCCCGCCCAGTCGCTCTTTATATAATAACCCTCGCCGACTTCTTCCAGTCCGTCGATACCACCCGTATTGGAAATGAATGTCTCCAGCTCACCGGTTTCATAATCAGCTTTTAACACGGCTCCGTTAATACCGATCATCAGATGCTCCTGGTTAGTATACAACCCATTGGGACTTTTAAGCTTATCTGAATCCAACCAATTATTCACAGTACCATTTTTCAATCTATATATACGGTTTCCCCGCATATCCGAAGCATATACCACACCGGACGCATCTATGGCAATATCGTTGGCAAACTGAGCATCTTCACAAGGATAGCGGTTCGAGACCTTTCCTTCGGCAATATCAATCTCCACAATCTCATCAATGTTTGTTACATATAGTTTTCCTTCATAAACCCCCATACCTTTAGGAGCATCCAGGCCGGTTACCCATGTAAGTTCAAGAATTTCTCCGTTTGGAGAAACTTTGGAAATGAATCCTTTACCATCCTTTTCATTGGATTTGCCCTGGATGTTGGCAACATAAAGGATTTTACGGGCCGCATCGTAGTATACCGATTCGGGAATCTTCATTACCGAGTCGGTGCTCCATTGGCGTATCAATTCGGGTTTTGTTCTTTCAGCGGATTCTTCACCGGATTGTTCCTTTTTCTGCTTGCAACCCATCAAAAGGGTGAAAACAATGGTCATAAGCAGTGTTGCTTTGAATGTTTGCATGGTCTTGTTTTTTTTTGGATTATAATCATTACACTTACAGTCTAAAATTTATATCAATTTCACTGGAAAAACAATATTTTAATGCCCAACGTAATACAAAAAAGGCTACAAACTGTTCAAGCAGGATACCAACAACTGCATTGATTCTGCTTATTCCGGGAGGAAAGACAAAAAGATAGAAAAGCTGGACATCGAAAAAGGTACATATAAAGTATAACAAAAATTTAACACCTGTTTCATTGAAATTTTATATCTTGCCACAAAAAAGAAGTACCATGTCAAAACACGATTGCCCACAGTCCGGGGCGGTTTACGGACTCGGATTTATCGGTGCCGCCATCTATTTTATTTCACAGGCCACTACTTTCTGGATGGGGGTGCTGGGATTTTTGAAAGCCATTGTATGGCCGGGGTTTTTGGTATATGAAGCCTTTATGAAACTGGCTGGCTGACAGTTAAGCGAGATTCGTTATTTGCCGGTTATAATATGCTCTCAGAGCATATTACGCGCTGCCACATGAGCTGTCCAAGCATCTGGCGCATAAAGTTTTCATTTATTTAGTGTCTGTCCATAAAATTAGATACGCGTTTAAGAGTCTCGTCTAGAATGTTCGCTGGCAAGGCTTGCGAGTTTTGAATGCCAGGATTTTACTTGATGTAAATGAGTGGCATGAAAAACGAGCGTAACGCAGCCAGCGGACATTATAGACAGACTCTGTTTAAGGTTTGTCTATAAACGCAAGTGTTTGATCTATAAAGTTCAAATGCGAGGCGTGTGAAAAATCAAAACCGCAGAATACTTGACGCAGGAATAATACAGTCCCCTTAAAAGCCAGGCTTTTTCCCATCACTGACATACACAATGTCAGTATAAATGATTCATTTTGAATGATCTACTTTTGTTGTGTATAAGGGAGGCTAGATTTTGAGCAACAACGAAGAAGTTGGACTTTATAGACAACCACTATTCATGCTGGTGTCTTCGATTCTTGTATATACAGTCGTTATGGTTGCAATGGCTGCAATAATTTTCCCTGTTTCGGACCACCTTTTTACCGACCCCCATAATACCGCTAATGGATTTAATCGGATCCATGAGTAAACTTTCCGTTAAGGTGATACCACAACATCCTTCCGGAAAAAGAGAAAATATGACCTCCTGATCAGACACCGGCCAATTACAGTATCCGGGGCTATACATATCCGTAATGGACAAGCCCGCTATAGCCTTTTGCCGTTCAACCAGGTTCTGCAATTGGATGCCTGCTAAATCAACCATTTCAGACCCTAATACATCAATAACATAGGAAGAATAGGTATCCTGATGTTGCATGCACTGTTGCATCCATTGTTCAATACCCTTTCCCGCCGTAATGATGAAGCATATCATCGATTCAGCATCGGACAAAAGGGTAGTAATCCGATTACCGGTATGCAATTCCGAATGATCAAAAAGGATTTTACCATTTGAACGATCCGTCCGGATATTAGGAATCTCTATAACCGCACCCTTTATACTGCTGTGTTCTTCCGCTTCAATCAAAGTTTGATCAATAATTTCATCAAAAGGTGAAGGGGTATCTCCGGGCGAAAATCCCATCGCATATTCGATACATCCTTTGGACAATCCCAGATCTTCAACTGAAAACTGATGGTATTCCGGTTTCACTGTCATACTTACCTGTGAATTAATGGATACATGCCTTCAAAAATAATCAATTCTATGCAAACAAGCTAACCTGTATTTCGTATTCAAATAGGATTGATCGATTCTTTCTTCCACCCATAATGTTCCCATAGTCTGTTTGCAAATGCTACAAATCGGTTTACCCGAATGTAAAACAGGCGACCGTAGCAGGCCGCATCCGCTAATAAATG
>CAYYLT010000109.1:0-10721 GCA_964472385.1 uncultured Bacteroidales bacterium | reverse complement strand
TTGTAACTCTTTTTTTAGCTCCCCAGGTAGGACTTGAACCTACGACTCCCTGATTAACAGTCAGGTGCTCTAACCAACTGAGCTACTGAGGAATGTCATGTATGTAAAGACCGTAATATCCGTTATATGCTTTCCTTGCTGTCCTCCCTCACATGGGCTCCCGCCTGCCCCTACTGCCATCATACCGGGATGCGCTAATCAATCGATGCATCTTTCAACCGCGCTATACATAGCCCTTAAATGCGAAGCACAAATGTAAATGGTTTTTATCAAATTTCCAATACCTGGGGGTGAAAAATTTGGTTTTTTATCTGTACTTATTACGTATAATACAGGTTAGGGTAATGTTAATATTGATGGAAGAGCTGTAAGTTTTATTGAAATCTGCAGGAAGGTTTGGCATGCCCTCGTAAATATTGATCAGTCCGGGGTTGAATCGAAAGCCGGTCGATAGAATAAATTTGGGAGATATTTTTGCATCCAGCTCATAGCCCAGTATGGATCCGAGATCGTAGTTTTTATAGGCATAGCGGAGGTTTTTGCTTGAACCGTTGTATGATTCACTGGCATGCTTGAGGTAGCTGCCATAAAAGCCCAATAAGGCATGATGGGTCAGGGGAAGCTTAAAACTGTTCTGAAAGAGTTGGTATCGACTCAAAATGTTCAGTGAAGTATAATCCAGGTAGATTTGGTTGTTGATTACCTGCCCGTCCTTATATTCTTTATACGTTTGTCCGTTTTCATTTTTGATGAGCCCTTCCAGCTGAAAGGCAAGGCGCTCGTTGATTTTCATGCCGCCGAGGATGCCGAATGATTCGCCCTGGTTTGGTATGGCGCTGCTATAGGGTGATTTTCGGATGCTGTAGGATGTTTTTTGGCTTAGCAGCCAGGACTGGCCCACCTCACCGGTCAGACCCACATAATATTGATTGCTGATGGATGAAGCGGGTTTTATTTTTTCAGAAGCACGTTCAACCTGATCATAGGAGGCAAGGTTGCCCGGGTTTGAATCAAAAGTAATGCCCATTTTCATGATCTTTGGATTCATTTTGGCAGGGAGGGATGCTTCCTTCCCGGACAAAAGAAATTTTTCCCCTGAGGACTTTTCCATTTGAGGCATGGGAAGGTTGGTGGGGGTTATGTCCGTATTTTGTCCGGTTTTTCCAATGGATGACTCGGGAACAGCATTATCAGGGTGGAAGCCGGATTCATCTGCCGGAGCGCCATCAGCATATTCCTGGCTCTCCTGCGCAATTTGGTTGGCCTCATTTTGTTCAAATACATATTCGTTAACTTCCCCGACAACGGACATTTCTTGTTCACCCTGAAAGGGCATAAGCATTTGTATTGCCAGGAATATCAATAGAACCGCTGCAGCAGCATAGATCATAACGGCGTTTTTGGGCAGCGTTTTGTCAAGTTTTTGGGTGATCCTGTTCCATGTATCCGCAATATCGAGTTCATCATGTATGTTATTCCATACTGATGCAGGAGGTTCATCCTGTTGGTTTTCAATCTTTTGTCCATACCACATGAAGAGGCCCCGGTCCAGCTTATTTTCAATGTTTTCCCAGGCACTTTGCGGGGGTTCACCGTCCTGATCTTCTATACCATGATGATACCACTTGAGCAGATCCTTGTCGAGTGTATACTGGATTTTTTCCCAGCAGTCTTTGGGAGGATCTTCAGGCTGGCTTTCAATCATCCGCTTATACCAGTTGTATAATTCCTTGTCCTTCATTTCCCTTGTTATAAATCCCTCAACAATGCTTTAAGCAGGCTTCTTGCTCTTTTAAACTGAGACTTGGATGTTCCTTCCGTAATTTCTAGTTTTTCAGCTATCTCTCTGTGGGTATAACCTTCAACTGCATAAAGGTTGAATACTGCCTTTGCCCCTTCAGGCAATTGTCTGATCAGTTTGAAGATCCCGTCGGCATGGATGTTTTCCAGGATGGAATTATCCAGCCTTTCTTCCTCCACTTCTTTGTTGTCGTCGATAAATTCATGCAATTTCGATTTTTTTCTCAGGTGATCCAGTGCCGTATTGGTAATGATACGCCTGATCCAACCTTCCAGTGAACCTTCCTTCCTGAAGCCATCGATTTTATTAAATACCTTTACAAAGCCGTCCTGCAGGATTTCCTGGGCCATGGTTCTGTCTTTCGCATAACTCAGGCAAATGCCATACATTTTTTTTGCATATTTTTTGTAAAGCAATTCCTGAAATTTTCTGTTATGATTCCTGCAACCCTCTATCAGTTCGGCATCATCAAATAAATCTCTTTCCTCCATAATTATGCTATTTGATCGTAGCCTGGATTGATTGTTCAATTCTGTTGACAAGGTTATAATAGATATCGTCTTCCTGATAGGCTGAAATGATAATTTTTGGTTTGTTGTTTTGCCATACAACCCTGGCATTTTCCAATGCATCCGGGTTGGTATTTCTGAACAGATAAGCCAGATTGATCCTTAATTCCAATACATTCCAGTTATCGCCATCAAACACGATTTGCCTATTACCTGCATCTGTTTTCACAGTTAAATCTAATGATTCATGATGATCAAAAAAGTTGATTTCCACATCGATTTCAGAAGGGGGGGCATTCCCATAACCGGGTGATCCTTGTTTTTTTTTCCATTTCCCCTGGAGCTTGAAACCCGGGAGATTGCCAACTTTGCTGGTATGAAGCGTTATCGTTATGGGGTTATAACTTCCACGGGGTATGTCAAAAGTAACCGGCTGATTGAAAGAATTATCAGAGAGGTCGGCTACAAGGGTACTGTCAAAACTTTTTGAAAAATAGTAATCTTCTTGGTTAACCCGGCTTCCGTTAAATTCTAGTTCAGTGATTTGCAATGTGCCTTTGTTGATTGTCAGCGATTGCCGGAGTGCAGTTGCAGGCAGATTGTCTACAGGTATTTCCGGTCTGTCAAAAGGTACGGTATTGATTATTTTTACCTGCAGCTCAATGGTTGTTGGTTCCAAAAACGCATCATCGGTGGTGCACGAATGCATTACTGCAACCCATATAATTAACAAAATTGGTGAACATACAATACGATTCATAGACTTTAATTGCTTCTATATAATATAGACGATTTTGGCAGGCTGAAGGTTGTAAGCAATTCTATTTACGGACAGGTTATGTTAGGTCTGAAATAATCCGTGAATTTCAGCATCGATTTTATCAATCACTTTTCTGAGATCTTCCTTATTTTCTGAGAAATTGATGTTATCCACATTGATGATCAGCAATTTTCCAAGATTATAGCTGTCAATCCAGGAATCATATCTTTCGTTAAGTTTTTTCAGGTAATCGATCCGGATGTTGTTTTCGTATTCTCTGCCCCGTTTTTGGATTTGGTTTACCAATGTAGGGACGGAAGCGCTAAGGTAAAGGATCAGGTCGGGAGGATCGAGAAGGGAGGTCATCAGCGAAAAGAGGGAGAAATAAGTTTCGAAATCCCGGGCTGACATCAAACCCATAGTATGCAGATTGGGGGCAAAAATATGGGCATCTTCATAAATGGTACGATCTTGTATAATGGTTTGCTGGGAATTTTTAATTTTCAGTATCTGGTGGAAACGTGTATTAAGGAAATATACCTGTAAATTAAAGGACCAGCGTTGCATATCTTCGTAGAAATCATATAGGTATGGATTTTCATCCACTTTTTCATAATTTACTTGCCATCCGTAGTGTTTGGCCAGCAATCCCGCCAGCGTTGTTTTTCCCGAACCGATATTTCCTGCTATAGCTATATGCATCATATGGAAAGGGTTAAAGATTATTTTTGGATTCCATTGCTGCATTGGGTTGGTCTTCGAAAAGAGAAGGATAATCTTCATCGAATTTTTTTAGTATGGCAGCAATGATGGTTTCCCGCATGAATTTTGACTGGTTTTTTATTTTATACTTCCGGCAATAACGATTAAGGGCATTGAGCTCCTTGCGATTAAACATCATGGATTTTCGATGGATGCGTTTTAATTGTTCTTCTGGTTTCTTTTTTTTACTTTTCACGGATCCAGCTTTTTAAGGGTTTATCTGTTATAGATATATAGCTTTTGATTTTTTAAGAGGTACATTTGGTTTTGTCTGCCAACTTTGGCATTATCCCAGTAGTGGGTTCCCTTCGGTAAGGGCAGGGACAGGGTTTCCTTCTTGTTGCCCATCTGTTTAATCCATGCGCCTTTGTAAAAATAATAAATATTTCCATCCAGGATTTGAATGTTATCAACATTTTTTAAAGCATACCGGTTTAAGAGGTTCCCATACCGGTCAAAGGTCAGGATACAACAATCGGGTATATGACAATACAACTGTCTGTTTTTTTCCGTAATACCGGGCTTGATATTCTGCAGTTCGGCTAATTCGTTCAGTACAGGTGTTTCTTGCGTTAACTGAAGATTTGAACTGTAATGTTGGATTTGGTTGCTGGTATTGTTTATAATCCAAAATCCCCCTTTATGCGAAGAACAACAAGCTCCAACGTCGGTGAGGCCAATTTTATCAAGATTTACTGGTGATCGCATGGCCGCCAAGGATTGGTCCAGAAAAACTATCCGGTTGAAGTTTTTATGAAAAACCAGTATTTTTAGCGGATTGGATACATCGAATGAGTATATGGGACCCAGAAAATTGTTGGCATATTCAATTTTTTCTTCAGTACCTACCTTGTATTTGATAAGTGCTTGTTTGTCAGTATAGTATACATTTCCCAGCAGATCAACGGAAAAGTTATCAGCGGGGATCTTCAATGAATCAATGGGTTGATTGGATTGATCGTGTGGGCTTATGGCTAAGTTTATAGCCAACAAACAGATAATATGAAGATTAAACATCTATTTAAGATTTTCATGAACCTGGATGATGCTGATTAGCTTATGCTATTGTTTGATTTAATTTCAGCAGCTCATCGATATATTTTCGATCGTTGGAGAGACGGGGTACTTTATTCTGCCCGCCCAGCTTACCTCTTTTTTTCATCCACTGGTAGAACAAGCCTGGCTTTGCTTTTTGCACCAAAGGAGGATCGAGGGTAATGTTTTTGTAGCGTTTGGCTTCATAATCTGAATTTACGGATTGTAGCGTCATATCAAGAGTTTCGGTGAACTGTTGCATGTCGGCAGGTTTTTTTTCGAATTCAATAATCCATTCATGTTTGCCCTTTGATTCTGTCCCCATATAAACCGGTGCACCTGTATACTCTTTGATCATGGCGCCGGTTTTAGCACAAGCAGTTTTCAGAGCATATTCGGCGTTGTCAATAATTATTTCCTCACCAAAAGCATTGATAAAATGTTTGGTACGCCCTGTAATTTTTATCCTGTGTGGATAAAGACTGGTAAAGCGGACCGTATCGCCGATCATGTATCTCCATAATCCACCATTGGTGGAAATTACAATGGCGTAATTGGTCCTTGTGTCCACTTCACCGAGTGTAAGCGCTTTGGGTTTTTCTTTGCCCAGCTCGCTGGTGGGTATAAACTCATAAAATACTCCATAGTCCAGCATTAAAAGCATGTCTTTGCGGGTAGGTGAATCCTGAATGGCAAAGAATCCCTCAGAAGCATTATAAGCTTCCATATAATGCACATCATCAGAAGGAAGGATTTTGTTGAAATGCGCTTTATAGGGTTCAAAACTGACCCCACCATGAATAAAAAGCTCAAGATTGGGCCATACCTCCAATATATTGTTTTTCCCCGTTTTTTGGAGAATATATTTAAGCAATACCAGCATCCACGAGGGTACCCCGTTGATGTTGGTAATATTCTCTTTGATCGTTGTCTCTGAGATTTTTTCCAGTTTTTCTTCCCATTCGGCCATAAGCGCAATGTCCTGTCTGGGGGTTTTGACAAAATAGGTCCAGAAGGGCATGTTATCCATTAAGATGGCTGACAGATCCCCAAAATAGCTCTTATTATTGACTTTG
Source organism: uncultured Bacteroidales bacterium (assembly GCA_964472385.1). GTDB lineage: Bacteria > Bacteroidota > Bacteroidia > Bacteroidales > UBA12077 > JAGXLC01. The sequence goes on along the minus strand of CAYYLT010000109.1, from coordinate 4,778 downwards.
TTAATCTGCTGGCTTCCGCCTAATGTTAAACCTTTCCCGGAATAAAGACGTGATTCGGGATAATTGGAGAAATATATGGCCAGGGTATCTTTACCACCCCTGAAATGACAATTTTCAAGTGCCTCTTTGCTGACAGGTATAAACTTACTCCTGTCACTGGTAGTGCCTGATGATTTGGCAAACCATCTGATGGTGCCGGGCCAGAGTACATTCTTTTCGCCTTTTAACAACCGGTCGATATAGGGTTTGATATCCTCATATCTGCTAATCGGCAAACGATCCTGGAAGTCCTGGATTTTTTGAATAGACTGATAATCGTAACTTCTGCCCCATTCGGTATCTTCGGCTTTGTTGAGTAGTTTGAATAGCTGCTCCTGTTGGATGTCAAAAGGATGTTCCTTGAATAATTCGATTTGATGTATCCTCTTGATATTTAGCCAATTGACTAATGAATTGATGATTTGCATAATGACTTTGATTTACTGAACAGTCAAATATATGGATAAATTTTTAACGGGTAAATGTTTGGGTTACCAAAAAGATGTATACCGTAAACATTATATTGTCTCGTTAGGGAAAATGGTTATCAGATGGTTTTTAGTATATCCAGTCCTGTCTCAAGGTGTTTGTCAGGATGGGCCAGATTCATACCAATCACCTGATTGTCAACAAAATCATGGTAATAGAATGAAAGTGGGAACAAAGCTACTTTATGTTTAGCGATTAAATCGGTTACAAATGCCGTATCTTTTTTAGTGCTGATTTGATCGAATTTAAGAAGTTGGAAGTAGGTTCCCTTGGTTTCTACCAGTTTGAAGCGGGTTTGTTTAAGATGGTGATTCACAATATTTCTTTTGGATTCAAACTGATTTTTAATGCCCCTAACATTGATGCCTTCTTTAAGGTATTCTGCCATAGCGTGTTGCAGGGGAGTGTTCACCGAATTGATCTGGAATATATGGGTTTTTCTGATCTCTCTGGAATAGATTTCAGGAGCGATACAGTATCCGATCTTCCAACCGGGTATGTTAAACAATTTGCCGAATGAAGATACAACAATGCTTCTATTATAAAGTTCCGGTATTTGAATAATACTTTGGTGTTCGTGATTTCCGAAGATGAAATGTTCAAATACTTCATCGCTAAGGATGGTAATCTTGGTTCCCGTAACGATTTTTTTCAGTTTTTGCAGATCTTCTTTGGAGAGGATGGTTCCGGTTGGGTTATGCGGACTGTTGATGATGATCATTTTGGTCCTGGGATTAATGACTTTTTGCAATTCAGACCAATCGATATGATAATCGGGGAGTTTCAGTGAGACATAAACCGGTCTTCCGCCAACATTTTGTATGGATGGAACATAACTTTTATAGGCTGGTTCAAAGACCACTACCTCATCCTCCTCTGAGATAATTGAGCTGATTGCCGTGTGAACTGCCTGATTGGCACCGGAAGTAATGGTTATTTCGTTGACAGGATCCACCTCAATGTTATGAACCTCCTTTACATTGGCGGATATCTGCTGCCTTAGAGCATATACACCGTATGGATGCGCATATTGATTGTATCCTGAGGTGATAAAATGATGGGCAAGGGCTGCCAGCCTTTCAGGACAATCACTATATTGCGGCTGTACAAGGTTGATTGCATTGTAAGCATTGGCTTTTTCCGTAATGATGGAAAAAAGATCTTTCGTGGTGTCATTCAGTTTATTTCCAAACATCTTTCCATTTTAGATTTTATAAGCCCCCAAAAATACAAATTATTCATTCGGATCGGCTCAATTTCCTGTTTTCATCAGGTGGTATTTCATCAACAATTTTGAACCATTCACCAAAACTTATTAAAACGCGTATCTGTCCATAAAGTCAGATACGCGTTACAGCGTCTTGACCGGAATGTTGGCTGACAAGGCTTGTGCGTACTGAATCCCATGGGTTTACTTGATGTCAGTGACAGGCATGAAAAACGAGCGTAACGAAGCCAGCGGACAGAATAGACAGGCTCTAACCAGAGACTGTTCAAACACCAGCTGAGGTTTGCTGCATTATTTGTAAATCATTCGGGCTAATGAAGCGTATCTTTTAATATCTCTAATGATTTAATGTGTCTCATCCCCTGATTATGCAGGTAATAAAAATCCAGGATTGCATGCAGGAGTTTTAGCCTGTCTGCGTTATTTATATGTATTTCCTGATGCTGCTTACCGGAATTTTTCAATAATTGATGGAATATTCTGCTTTGTGGTGTTTCAATATAATGGTTGTGAAAAGGTTTTAGGGATGTAAACCGGCCATTTTGCAGGTCGAAATATGGAGTTGAATTGCTGAAGTTATCGCGAGGGGAAAATCCCAAATATTTAGCCAGGTGTATCAGAAAGTACAGGTGAAAATTGCCCAGTCCTTGATCTTTCAGATCGAGCATTTTGATATGATTATACAGAAATGCAAACATATCAGGATTGGGCGACTCCTCCTGAAGCGCTTTATAAAGCACTTCACCCAAAAAGAGTGCAATGGTTCGTTTTCTTTGATCGTAGGGAATAGACTGAAAGGGATACGCATTGGCAGCTTCCCTGATCTTCTGTAATTGTCTTTGCGTTTTATGATATACTTCCAGGTCCACCAGAAAAAGTGGCTGGAACATATTGAGGGATAATTTGGCATTTTTTTTCCGAATGCCCTGAATGAGGAAGGCCAGTCTTCCAAATACCTCGGTGTAAGCTGTCAGGATGATGCCCGTATCTGAGTATTTGATGTGGTGTAAGGCAATAGCCCGGGTTTTCGTTAACATGATCCCTAATTACTTTACATTTTATTATCTGTAGATTCAGAAAAAATGCGCATTGTTTTTTCCTGTTTTATTCATGCGTCAAGTTTTGGGTTGCTGCAAGGCGGTGAAAGCCAACCACGTGGTCGGCTACTTCGGGGTTTTGCGCATCCATGTTTCTATTTCATCCATATCTTTGGGAATAGCAGAGGACAGATTAACAGATGGCGTATCCACGAGTATATCATCTTCAATGCGGATACCGATTTTTTCTTCCGGAATATATATACCAGGTTCCCAGCTAATTATCATGCCTTTGTCCAGTGTTGTTTCTTTGTCACCGTAATCATGGACATCCAATCCGATAAAATGGGAAACGCCGTGGGGGAAATATTTTTTCCATACGGGCGGGTTTTGGCTGTGGAGATCTTTTCGCTGATATAAACCCAACATGATATGTTTTTCAATGAGTTGTTCCACCATTTTATCATTTAAAGCTTTGATGGTGAGGCCTGGTTTGATATCCTTTTTAACATCTTCCATGACTTCGAGCACTGCCTGATAGCATGCTTTCTGACGGGAAGAGTATTTTCCGTTAACCGGTATGGTTCTCGATATATCTGCTGCATAATTGTTGTACTCGGCTCCTATATCCAAAAGCAAGAGTTCCTGGTTCCTGCAGGTATTGTTGTTTTGGGTATAATGCAATACGGTGGTGTTTTTGCCTGCAGCGATGATAGGTTCAAAAGCAAACCCATCACTATGGTTGCATATCAGTTCATGGAGCATTTCTGCTTTGATCTCTCTTTCTGAAATACCGGGTTGCACCAGGGGGAGAATTCTTACAAGGGCTTTGCGGGTAATAGCTATTGCCTTTTTAATGGCTTCAATTTCTTCAGGTTCTTTGACAAGGCGAATTTGCTTCATTAAAGGTTTTACACTGTGAAAAGCATGGAAAGGATACGCGTTTCTGATTTGTTTAAGGCATTGTTCATCTTTGGATTGTATCCCCCGCGAATTTATTTTCTCATGAACATTCAGGTAAATATGTTTTTTAGACCGAAGGCTTTTGGCCATCGTGCTTTCCAGGTCATCCGCCCACAGGATGTTTTCAATTCCCGATATATGGCTGGCTTTTTCAGGAGAAAGCGATTCTCCTTCCCACAGAGCAGTGGTCTGATCAGGTTTTTGTATAAACAGAAAATTTTTGTATTTTTCCATAATCAAAATGGTATTTTCTGCTTCGATACCTGTAAAATAATATAAATCCGAATTTTGCCTGAATGGAAAAAACTGGTCGCCGTTTCTGGGCATTCTGTGATTTGAAAAAAAGATGGCTACGGCATTTTGATCAATATGTCCTTTGAATTTTTGTCTGTTTTTTTTAAAAAAATCAGCATGAAATGGATTCACCATAAATTAGAATAAATTTAAACTGTATTATTCAAGCGTCAAGTTTTGGTTAGATGCAAGGCGTCGAAAGCCGACGACGTGGTCGCCTGCTTCGGGTTTGCTGAAAAACACAAAACATGAATAAAAATAATCATTTTGTCGTGTGTGTTAATAATTGTTTATTCTGCTTGTTTCATTTTTTATGAATCATGCAGGTTCAGAAAGATTGCTATTATATAGCGTAGGAGATATATTTGTATATCAACCGAAGCGAATGCATTTGCAAGTTTATAAAATTTAATTCAGATCAGTTTCTATGGGCCATTTTTTTAGCTCTTCTATTGGAAAAAAATTCATCATGAGCGTAACGGGCATTTTTCTCATGTTGTTTTTAATCGTGCATTTAGCAGTCAATTCCTTGTTATTGGTTGGATTTGAAACCTTCAATGAAGCTGCTCATTTCATGGCTACCAATCCATTCATTCAGGTTATTGAACCCATTTTGGGGCTGGGATTCGTTGCGCATATTATATTTTCAGTTTATATAACCTTTCAAAATCAAAGCAAAAGGCCTATTCATTATGGAAAAGTAAACCGGAGGGACAGTACTACCTGGC
>CAYYLT010000108.1:0-10730 GCA_964472385.1 uncultured Bacteroidales bacterium | reverse complement strand
AAAACCTCGAAGCAGGGTTTGCTAAAAAAGGCTTTAGTACATCAGCTACGAGGCGGCAAAGCGAAGCTGTATATGAATAATACAGGATACATAAGACAAAATGATCTTGAAATAGCTATGGTATAAAAAATCCTGGTTTTTGTTGACAAAAACCAGGATTACTATTTTTTCTCATATTATCAGCGGATTAATACTCCCAAAGGTCGTGTTCAAATTCAAATACATCGTTTCGTATCTTACGGGCTTCCAGCAATGCGTTTATGCCTGTGGTATATTCATCGATCAGCCGGTTGCCATAAACATTGGTTTCCTGGATAACATAAGAGTTGAATCTTCTTTGGTGGAACCAGTCTTCATAGCTGATACGCTGGGCATCATTTTTCCGGTTAAATATTTCCCAATTGGCAAGTAAGCCCCGGGCTTCAGGATAATAGATCCAGAATGCCTGGCTTTTTCTTTTCTCTCCTGTATCATCATCAATATATTCACGAATCGGACAAATACCTACCACCCTGACACGCAAATCGCTGTATTTACGATCAAATATCCACTGTTCCCGGATCATGAATTTCTTGATTTCATCAAACCGGACTTCCTGTGGGATAACAGTATCTTTGGTAGACCCGTCGGGCATTTGTATTTCCTCGGTTCGTTCGCCGGCACCCATTTCTTTAAAAACTTCATCCTGGCTCATAATTTCCCCAAACTGATCCGTACGGTAAGCTGTAAGCCCCTCATTTTCGATTCCATGCATAATAACCTGAATCAGACTTTTGCGATCTTCCATTTCATCAACAGGAAAATAAAGCACCTGGTTCTGTCTTTTCCGGCAGTCAATCATCTGCCATAATTTTTTTGACCACATGATATCGGCTTCCCGAATGGAGACATAATCAAGTGGTTTCTTACCCGGGATGTTTTCTTTGGTAAAAATATCATCATCAACAGTTTGAGACTGTAGATTGGCCATTTCCCCAAAAAAAATAAAGACTCCCAAAAAGAAAAATAGAACTGATCGTTTCATGAGAATAAGATTTTTATAATAATTTATATTTCAGATAATTTAACCTCAAACATTGCATTTTTTGCTTCCCCCACCATGCAGCCTGCATGCTTTATACATTACCTTGTTGTGCAGGTCGCCGCATGTGGGTTTCATCGTATTAAACATGTGATTTTTTTATTGTATAGTAAAAGTTATGGGATTCAAATTCTTAACAGCGCCATCCGGACCTACGGCCCGCAAATCTTCAAAGTTGACTTTTCGCCCTCTTTCCAGATTATTCCTGAACCAGTCATTGACTTCCTGATCAAAACGATTACCCTCTTTTCTCAAAGTTTTGACATAGCCTCCACGATCGGTGGTAGTTATGGTATATTGGATGATCTCATATTCCAGGTCAAACAAAAAATCTTCCATTTCTGCAAAAATCCCACTTTGTGCTCTCAAAATTTCCTCCCGGATATCACCTCCGCCTTTCTGGGCTATCTGTGCGGTAGGGGTTGGCAGGTCTTTAACCCGGAATTCCTTTGATCCATAAGAACGCATTTTGCCTTCCACTTTTGCTTGTACGCTTACAATACATTGTTGATTGGCATTATTCGGCTTAACCTCAAACCGCCCCGGGCTGGTTTGATAAATATTGCCATTGCGAATGCTGGGCACAATATTTCTTGGAGGTACACTGGGTACGGATATACTAACCGGATTGGGTATACCTACATAAAAGACATTCATTTTAACCGGCGATATGACCAGATTAGGTTCGGCCACTTCATATTCCTGTCTGAAAGGTTTTTTGATAAAATTGCCTTCGGGTCCCATAAGTTTAATGATACCGCCCCATTGATGGATGCCTGTCCGGTTAGTCGGTTGAACAAATTGCCCTTTACCACCATCTATAGTTAAGGAGTCTACGAGGTTGATCATTTCAACATCATAAGAGCCATCTTCCTGCCTGACGCTATCCCATTGTCCGATTAAAATCCGGGGTGGGGCTGTGGTATCTCTGGCAGCAAGGAATACTTCCGCCCGGTATTCATTACCCTGAATAACATAATTGGAATTGGGAATAACGGTTGCTTCCAGTTTATTGAACGTGAAAGAACCGGCTTCAATTTGTTTAAAAAGATATTGGATGGTTTCAGCCTCAGCATTGCGGACATCAGACTGCAATTTACTGATAATGGGCAATACAGCTCCGATAGGGATGTCATAAAAGTTCTTCACTTCCCAGGTTTTCTGGTCATGTCCATCTCTAGGAGGAGGATCAGAGGTATCCAGTGATTTGTTAATGGACTCGACGATCTTGGTATCCTCCTCATCAATATAACCAAGCAAATACTCTTGAAACTCATTGATCTTCTCTTTGAGATCATAAGCCTTGCCATTATAGTCCTCCCCGATCATTATTCGGGTAACCATATCCCATTTATCTTCTCCGGAAACTTTGTCATGCAGCACCTCTACCTTTCCGTCTTCTCCTTCTTGCAGGGCCGTGTTCTCTGAAACCGATGCACCCTGATTTTCCTTTAGCATTTCTATTTTTAGCTGCTGCATATAATTATACAGGCTATCGGCCCTGCCTCTGACTGCAAATGCTTTATCTTTCCATGCTGAGGCTTTCCTTTCATTTTTAGCCACCTCTTGTTCAAATTCTTTATAGGTAGAAAGATTTTTTTTATAAAAATTCTCTGTCGTATTTTTTATGCCTTCATTCACCAGACGGAAGGCATCCAGAACCTCTGCTGACACATTCATGGCCAACATAGCCGTCAGCACCAGGTACATCATACCGATCATCTTTTGTCTGGGAGTTTCTTTACCATGACCCATATCAAAAACCCGCTATTAACTATTTGACATTACAGATACGGCGGAAAGCATATTTCCATACACCATATTCAATTCCGCCAAATTTTGATTTAATTTTGAGATTTCCTCTTTGTATTTTTTGGTTTCTCCCATGGAATCTTTCAGCTCATGCAACATTTGATCCATTTCCTCATAGAGGCCTTTGGTAGTTTGTGTATGATCGTTGCTAACCTTTAATTCCAGTTCATATGCACTATTCAAGGCAGCAAGATTTTTATTAAGGTCTTCCAGTTTGGCATTAAAATCACTACTGCCCTGGGTAAGGTTCGACTGGATCTGCGCCGACATTTCATTGTAAGCGGAAGCAAGATTATCTCCTGATGCTTTCATTTTATCACCCATATATTTACCCCCTTGCTGCATCTGCGAAGAAGTATACTGTTCCGACTGCTGGATCGAGTCAGCTGAAGCCTGGTAAATATTGCTTAATTGATCAATGGACTGATTCAGGGCTTCCTTAGATTTGCTATACGATTCGGTCAACAGATTCACAGATTCTGAAGCGGCCTGAACATTATTGAGATATTCGTCGGTAGCCAGGGAAGCATTGGCTACGTTATTGAGGCCTTGGGCGGTTTCACTAAATCGCTTTAATCCATCTCCCAGTTGATCAAACAATTCAGGTGTAATTTCAGCATTTTCAAGCATTTGATTAAACTTGGTCATACTGCCTCCACCGACCGGCTGGCCATTACCACCGCCAGAAGTACCAGGTGTTCTTGTATCAGCTGAGGAGGGAGGTGAATCTTCCGGTTCTTCTGGCCCGGGATCAGCAGCATGTTCGACCGGTGTTCCGGGTGCAGTATCCCTAATATCTCTCTGGGGATGTTCCGGCATACCACCCCCCAAGGCTTCTCTCCTGGCCCTATTGCGTTCCCTTGCTTCATCAGGATCTTCTTCAACTCCTGCCAGCTCGGGATATACAACCGACCAGTCTAATTCCTCGTGCACAGGTTCAAATGCTGAAAAGAAAAAGATGATCGCTTCTACACTCATACCGACAATCAACATTTCGCTGGCACCACTCCAGTGTTGCAACTTAAATAATGCCCCAATCAACACAACAGAGGCTCCAAATCCATAAAGCTTTGCCATGAATTTGCGCCATCCGGCGGTTTGAACAATTTCGGTGATACTCATCATAGGTCATAACAATTTTGGGCTTAAGACAATAAAGTTATTTATCATTTATTAATCAGACCCCCCTAAGTAAGATCTGACACATCTGAATCCAATATAAGATTTGGCTGTATCTTGATATTCATACGACCTGGTACCGTTTTGGAGATAGTACCCGATATCTTTCCAGGAGCCGCCCTTGACCACTTTTCGTTTCATTGCCGGGGACTCATCTTGGGTGGCATGATATTGATAGTTTGGATTCATATCATGGGAGAAAAAATATCCCGATTCATCAAAAGCATTAGCAGTCCACTCCCCAACATTTCCAGCCATGTCATACAAACCATATTCATTGGGAGCATAACTTCCCACCGGTTGACTTATTAACGCACCATCATCCACATAATTGCCTCGCATGGGTTTAAAATTTGCCAGAAAGCATCCTTCTTTATCCCGGGTATAAGGACCGCCCCATGGATAGGGACTTAACTTAAGCCTTCCCCGTGCAGCATATTCCCATTCCGCTTCGGTAGGAAGACGAAAATCCTGGACACTCCCTTCCCCCCTATTGCTCAGAAAGGTATTAAGATAACGGGTACGCCAGATACAAAAAGCTTTGGCCTGTACCCAATCTACACCCACTACCGGGTAATCATCATAAGCCGGATGTGAAAAATAAAGATCGGTGTAAGGTTCATTGAAAGAATAAGTAAAATCCCTGATCCAAACTAAAGTATCGGGATATACATTAACTATTCCCCGCATTATGAACGCTTGTCTGCTGTCAATATCCATGCTTTCTCCCTGGGCATTAACCACTGAACCTTCATATTGTTTGGTATCGAAATTGTATTTATTGGATTGTTTGGCAGCTTGTTGATAATCTATCCAATAATATTCATACATCAATTGCCGGGTATCAATTTGTTTTTGACCAAACAACCGATCCTGTTGATCATAATACATGGAATTGATGATTTCACGCTGCGCTTCATCGGTAGGATCGATCTCGGTCTCCCAGTTAATTTTGGGAGGATCAATCGGATCCCCAAAACGGTTTTCCGTGATCAAAAAATCTTCAATTTGTTGTCCTAATTTCCTTCTTAGAATGGAATCCTTAACATATCTTACAAACTGACGATACTCATTGTTGGTTATCTCAGTTTCATCCATCCAGAAAGCATCTACAGACACTCTTTTCGACTTGGTCGTCATTGCCCAGGAAGCGCTTTCATCGCTTGGGCCCATCATAAAACTACCTGTTGGTATGAATACCATTCCATAGGGTTGTGATTCGTACCAACTTGGCCGATCTTGAACACCAATTAATTCGCCTCCTTTGTAATTGCTACAACTGACCATTAATGAGAACAGAACGAGAATTAATGCTACTTTCTTCATAATGTTGGGGTTTATTTTTGCAGATAAATTTAATTCTTATAAAAACCTGATGCTCCTGTACTTTTTAGGACGCTTATCCGACTTTGCATCGAAACAAAAGCCTACCATGATCTCATGTGAACCTTGATTGTATTTGCTTAATTCGGAAATACCAAAATCATATGAATATCCCATTCTAAACCATCCAAAGAGTTTGGCTCCGATCATGCCGGTGAGGGTTTGATCTGTCCTAATGGAAACGCCCCCCCAAAATTTTTTATTGTAAGATAAATGCGTATTAAGACTGATTTGTGATGTAGTACCATCAGATTGCACTAACAGGGAAGGATTTAGAGCCAATTTTGTATCGGTGATCGGAAGGTTATAGCCCGAGATGAGATAGTAGTTTCTTCCGATTTTGGGTTGTATACTCCCTCCTTGTGAAGGATTGAAAGTAGGCTCATTAATATGGGTGGAAGATAATCCAATGTACATCACATCCGTAAAATAATAAACTCCTAATCCCAAATCAAGCGCCATTTTGTTATCTACTTCCTGAGGTATGGCCGGGTCGCCGCTAGAATGAACCGAAGTACCTGAAGGAATAACCCATTCCGGTTCTAAGGAATAATTAATCAACCCCCCATTTAAACCTAAGGAAAGATTTCCATCCCAGGCTTCAAAGCGGTATGCAAGCGCCAAATTGATACCCAGATTATTGTTGAATCCTATCTGATCCTGAATGAAAGATATCCCCACTCCTCCGTCAATTCCAAAAGGACTTACCGCCGCATCAAAATTAAAAACACTTATTTCAGGGGCTCCATCATCAAATCCATACCATTGCTGACGATGCAAAGCTGTAGCGCAAATCTTTCCGTGACTTCCGGTATAGGCAGGATTAAAAGATAATTGCGTAAACATATTCTGACTAAACTGGGGATCCTGTTGGCCATGAACATGTAAGGAAAATCCAATTAAAATAACAATAACGACTTTGCTTCGCATAAACCTTATGTATCCTCAAAATATAAATTCTGAACGTAAAATAAAATAAAATATTCTGCTCTGACAAATTTATCAACAATAAATGTTGATATCCTATTACATCCTCCTTATACTATTTTTTTTTAGTAAGGTTACTTACAGCAAAAAAAATATGATCATAACAGCTATTGAACAGGCCAATCAGTTTTTATCGTCTGTCAAATTTAACTTTTGATAGAAAAAAAGCCATCGCTCCGGTAGCTCTTTCCGGCAGGCAGATTCATAATCAGTTTGGTTGCATGGAAAAACCCGGTTTTTTTTATTGCCTTTTAGCGGCACTTCCATCCACCAACGGGATGTTCGATCGCTCTTGTAAAAAGTTATCTGATGGGGATCAAAGCTTACCCGAAATTTCCGAAAATGTGCGTCCATATAAGGATGTTCCTGAATCCTTAGCAGATAACCCTCCATGCCATACCATAGCATCTGTGCGATGAGTTTCGCTGTAACCTTATGCTGATCATTGGCCGCACAGTAATCCAATAATGCCAATATTTCCAGGCCACCGGCCATTCCGGCATACCTGGCCAGCTGACATACCTCTTCGCTATAGAAGCCATTGGGCATAGCATCTTTTTGACCCGGGGCATCGCTATACTTGATTGAATCTATAGAGATACTGCAACCATGAGAATTTCTGATATAAGGTTCTGATTCTTGCAGATCACTTCTGATCTTTCCCAACCTGCAGGTAGTATAATGGAAATCCCTTATCCATGTTTGCTGCACTTCGGTCAGAAAACAGGCCTGACTCCCCAGATTGTAGTAGGTGAGCTTGTTGAAGTCGATAAGATCAAAATCCCTGTAGTCTGCCAGAGAAAAACGGGGTTCTACAATCGTATAGGAATAGTCATGGCTAATATTTTCAAAACTTTTTAGGATCCCCAGGTTCAAAATGCCGGATCCTCCGATCAATAAAATAAATACTTCGTACTCCCGCAAAATGCCTATTAAAGATTGCAGTAAACAAAAGGTTTCCTTCAGATCATTTCCCGGTTTCAGGTTACCCAGATCCACCAGGCCGGCCTTACCCAAATCCACTGAAGATAACAGATACAATTCTTTCCTTATCCATGCGCAGGAATCATCATATAGCAATTGGTTTTTATCAAAACCCGGCAAACCCAATATAACAAGATCGCCTTTGTTAAGAAAATCAACGGAAATATCTCCACGGTTGAAAATAATCTGCTGACCCAATTCATCCTTGGGGCAATTACTTAAATCCGTTCCCTGTGGTATAAGATAATCACCTAAATCCATTAGCCTGTATTATCCGCAAAAAATGAACAAACTTTTATATGCTAAAATATATTATTGTTTTATATATTTTATGCAAATATTATATTTTTTAGGCATTTTGTGCGCGTGCCTCAATTCCTATTGATATGCTGCGTTGCGAAAGCCTCGAAGTAGGGTCTACAACCTCGGCATTGGACGCCTTGCATTTACCCAAAATTTCACGCATGAAACCTGCATGCAGCGACCTACACAACAAGGCTATGCATATAGCATGCAGGTTTCATAACGAGTAAGGCACGAGTATCGATTTTATCATTTGTATTATACTGAAATAGAAAACTTTAATAATTCTTTATCCGAATAATACAGGTTGGATCATCTTGCAATTAATTGGTAGTTCGTTTACCGGAAGATGGCCTGTTTTTTGTTTCTCCTGATTTTTGGCTGCCTTTGTCCTTTTTTGATTTTGCGGTTGTTCCGCTGGTTTTTTTCTGGGTTTTCTTTTTTCCGGGGCTTTTTTTCCCGGATGATTGATTTGTTTTTTTATTGCCAGACCCGGATGATGTGGCCTGAGACTTGTTCTGTTTCTGCTTATCCTTTTCCTGCTTGTTCCGTATCAATTCATAACATTGGTCCATGGTCAGTGTTTCGGGATCCTGTTTTTTGGGTATCCGGTAGTTCCCGTCTTTATAGCTTATATATGGTCCATAACGGCCTTTGAGTATAACCAAATCCTTATCTTCACTAAAAGATTTGATGGTTTTTTTCTTATCCCGCTCTCTTTTTTCTTCGATCAGTTCAATAGCTCTTTCCAATGTAATTTCAAAGGGATCATCCTGACTTTTCAGTGAAACATTTTTGCCATTGTGCTTAAGGTAAGGACCATACCGGCCTGTGGATACGACCACTTCTTTTCCTTCATATTCCCCTAATTCTCTGGGTAATTCAAACAATTTCAATGCCTCTTCCAGGGTTATGGTTTCAATATGCTGTCCTTTCTGCAGACTGGCAAATTTTGGCTTTTCCTCTTCCTCCCTGGTGCCTAACTGAACCATCGGTCCATACCGGCCTATCTTTGCAGAAACCTGTCTGCCGGTTTTCGGATCGACACCCAGTATACGCTCTCCTTTGTTTTTACCGGATATTTCAAGAGTTTGCTCTACTTTTTCATGAAAAGGATGATAAAATTTATCAATCATTTCGGACCATTTCAGAAATCCTTCGGCAATCTGGTCAAACTCCTCTTCCACATTGGCTGTAAAATTGAAATTGATCACCTCTTTAAAGTGTTCTTGAAGAAAATCATTCACCAACATACCGATATCATTGGGAAATAACTTGGCTTTTTCGGAACCTGCCATTTCGGTTTTGATTTGCTCTGTAATCGTATTTTGTTCCAAAATCATTGCCCGGTAATTTCTAGGTGTTCCGTAACGATCTTCTTTAACGACATATCCTCTTTCCTGTACGGTAGAGATGGTCGGGGCATAAGTTGAGGGCCGGCCTATACCAAGTTCCTCCAGCTTTCTAACAAGACTGGCTTCAGTATATCTCGCAGGATGATTGGCAAAACGCTCTACCGCATTAATTTTATGATATTGTAACTTTTGTCCCTGTTTAATTTCCGGCAGGAGGTCTTTTTGTTCTTCTTCTTTTTCTTCTTCGGCAGATTCTCTGTAGACCTTAAGAAATCCATCGAATTTCATAACCTCACCTGTAGCAATAAACTGATGTGGGTCATTGGACACATCGATCCTGATCTGGGTCTTCTCAAATTCAGCGCTACGCATTTGCGAGGCCAAGGTACGCTTCCAAATCAACTGATATAACTTTTGCTCTGCATCGGAGCCTGAAACCTGCTCGCTGTCCATATAAGCAGGACGTATAGCTTCATGAGCCTCCTGGGCCCCTTTTGTTTTCGTTTGGTATTGTTTTGTTTTCAAATATTTGTCCCCAAAACGGCCCTGAATGATCTGTTTAGCCGCAGATATCGCTGCATTGGAGAGGCTGACCGAATCGGTACGCATATAGGTGATTTTACCGGCTTCATACAACCTCTGGGCAAGGCTCATAGTACGGGCAACAGAGAATCCAAGCTTTCTGCTGGCTTCTTGTTGCAACGTAGAGGTTGTAAATGGGGGTGACGGATTCTTTTTGGCCGGTTTCTTCTGAATTTCGGCAACCTGAAAATCAGCATACTTAGCATGCTCCAGCACCTGTCGAGCTTCCTCCTCATAATCAAGTCTTTTGGATAAATCGGCTTTAAAGGTATGCTTGCCATCTGTAAAATCTGCAGTTACCCTGAAAGAAGAGCTCGGTTCAAAATGAATGATCTCCCTTTCTCTTTCAACGATCAAACGAAGCGCAGCAGATTGTACGCGACCGGCTGAAAGCGAGGGCTTTATCTTTCTCCACAACACCGGAGAAAGCTCAAAACCAACAAGCCTGTCCAAAATACGTCGCGCCTGCTGGGCATTGACTAAATTTATATCTATTGAACGGGGATTTTCAATGGCCCGCTGAATGGCTTCTTCTGTAATTTCATGAAAGACTATCCTTTGAGTCTTTTCCGGCTTTAATTCCAATACTTTATAAAGATGCCATGCGATAGCTTCCCCTTCCCGGTCTTCATCCGTCGCAAGCCAAACAGTTTTTGCTTTGGCTGCCGACTCCTTCAATTCCTTGACTACCGCTTTTTTATTTTCCGGTATAACATATTTTGGCTGATAATCGTTACTTATATCAATACCATAGTTTTTTTTCTCAAGATCTCGTATATGACCATAACTAGATTTAACAAGATAATTTTTCCCTAAAAATTTTTTTATAGTTTTGGCCTTTGCTGGCGACTCAACGATAACCAGGTTATCTTCCATAGACATTTGTTTGACTGTTTGGCAAATATATTTAAAAAGGCAAAATTAAAACTTTTAAAGATTTTAAATCAACCTTAACACCATTTATTATCGCTGAATACATGCTAACATTATGAAAATCAAAATAAATTACGATAAAAAATTTTATATCCGTTTATTCTGGATTGTTTTTTCCTTACCCTTTCTAA
>CAYYLT010000107.1:0-10731 GCA_964472385.1 uncultured Bacteroidales bacterium | reverse complement strand
AGAAAAGTAGGGATTAATAGGGTAGAACTTTGATACGTGGCAAGACGGTTCATGTATAATTCTATGTTAAAGAAAGCCGTAACTCTCCGGTTAATACGGTTTTCCGGGTTCATTAACGCATGGGGCTTGTTGATGTGATGAATGGATAACCCAGCCGTAAAATCCCGGTAAGTCCTCAGATATTCATTGGTATATCTTAATATTGCACCGGTATTGAATTCCAGATAACCCGAAGATTGCTGAATGCCTTCAGGTAGTTTGCTTTTTGTGATATGCCATGTTGTTGGATTAAACATTTCGGGGAAAATCAGATCTTTTGTATTTAGTGAAGCGTTGGAATATTTAAACTCCAGTGCAGGGGATATATGTAGATTATTCTGCAATTTAATCCGGTAAGCATAGATGCCACTTATGTAATCTCGTTTTATCGCACCACTGCCCTGGGTATCTCTGATGAGCATCAGCCCTATTCCACTGTTGATTTTTTCAAAAAACTGATTATAAGAAGCTTTATATGTTAGGTAATTGCCAAATCCGGCAGGACTTAAATTTCGATGGCTTATCGTCAGATGTTCTGTTTTTCCACTTCCCGCAAATCCCGGATTGATAAATAATTTCGCGTGATTCAAATGGGAAAAATGAATATCCTGACCGTAGGCACTGGAACCAACTCCAAGGGTTATAATGATTGCGTGTAATATCTTCATGTTTATAGGGAATACCCAAAAAATAGCCGGGGAATTTAAAATATTAAGCCGCTCGTTCCCGTTTATCCTTTATTATTCATAAAAAATGAAAAAACATTTACAAACAAAAGCCTATTAGTGCTTTACTTATTATGCTCAAAAATTTTTATTTTTAAACATTTTTTTCGCGTGCGCCACTTTTTGGGCATCTGCTACGTTGTGAAAGGCTCGAAGTAGGCAACTACGTTGTCGGCTTTCGACGCCTTGCATCTACCCAAAACTTGAGGCATGAATAATGCTTAAATATTTTTACATTCTAACGGCTTCTTATTTGTCATTATTTTTATTGAAATGTCATTTTCATGAAAAGCGTTTATATTTTTGCTCCTTTTTTTTTGATTTTGTTTCCAATCATTATTTATTCACAAAGCAAAAACTTCTCAAGAGATTTGCATTGGCAACCCTCAAGATCCTATCATCTTTATCTTGATGAAAACAACATTGTTTCTGGTGAATATTTATATTTTAAGGATGCCCGGTATTTTAACAATCAAACCCTGTTGCCTTACTATTATGAGCATTTAGCGTTACCAGGGGTGCAGAATTACAGGGTAAAACTGACCAATAAACGCTTTGTTAAACTTACTGCCGAAGAAGAACGCTTATTGAATGATAAAGCCCAAAAAGTGCTGAAGGATGAAATCCAGCTTAATTCGGCAACCCATATGGAACGGAATAAGCCTTTCCTGCAAATTCAATTTGTTCCCCTTCGGAAAAATTCTGTTACCGGAAATATTGAGAAGCTTACCCATTTTGAGATCAGCTATTCAGAGCCCACACTTAAAAGAAAAAGCCCCATATTTTCTGCCGGCAGAGATGAAGGTGCTCCCTCGGTTATGGCCAGTGGCAAGTGGGTTAAAATTCGTTTGAAAAAAGATGGAATTTATAAAATTGGCTTTTCCAGACTTGAGAAACTTGGTTTTCATGAACCTGGGAATGTTTCGGTTTATGGAAATTCTTGTGGTTTACTGAATGTCTGCAATGATTCAACCAAAGACTACAGGCTCAGGCAAATTCCGGTAGAATATGAAAAGGGCATTGATAATAAGTTTAATAAGAATGACTATATGCTTTTTTATGCCAGGGGGCCACATATATGGCAATATAACCGTGAAGAGGATTTCTTTTTTAAAAAGAATCATTTGTATTCCGATTATGCCTGTTATTATCTCACAGATAATACTACCCGGGTAAATGTCCTAACCCAACTGAAAGAACCAAGCGGTGAGGCAGTGGAACAAGTTGAACAGTTTGTGGATTATCAGCATCATGAAAAAAGATTGAGAAATCTTATTGAATCCGGCCAGGAATGGGTTGGGGAATATTTTGATTTCACCCTTCAGCGGGAACTCCAATTTGATTTTCCTCATATCGTTGAAGGTATCCCGGTTAAAGTCAGCGGGAATTTTGTTTCACGATCTTCTTTCAGCAGTATTTTTTCAGTCCTTTATGAGGATGAGAACGTTTTTTCAACAGATATACCGGCGGTACGTTATGATTATACCGGTTATTATGCGCGAACCAGAAGCGGAGCGGGTACTTTTCTACCCGGCTCGGATAATTTATCCCTTCAGGTAGCTTATGAGAAAGGTACACCTTCTGCAGAGGGTTGGCTAAATTATTTAACAGTCAATGCTGTACGGGAATTGACAATGGTAGGCAATCAGATGCATTTCAGGTATAAAAGTCCGGATAATGCCAAAATTGTTGAGATCAGGCTTACGGAAGCTACTGAAAATACGGAGATATGGGAAGTGACCAATCAGGGCAATATTCTCAAAGTAAATGATTTAAATCGATCCGGGAACAGTGTTTCTTTCAAGATACGAGCAGATACGGTTTACCGCTCTTTTATTGCTTTCAATCATCAGGAATATTATTCCCCTGAACGGTATGAATCTGTAGATAATCAGAATTTGCATGGTATGGGAGCTCATGATATGCTGATCATTACCAAAGCGCAGTTTGCCGGGGAAGCCCAGAGCCTGGCTGATTTACACCGGAAACATGATGGATTGGATATTGCTGTTGTTACAGATAATCAGATTTACAATGAATATTCCTCCGGTAAACCGGATCCTTCTGCAATCAGAAATTTTGTTAGAATGATCTATAACCGATCATCTCTGGAGGATTCCTTAAAATACCTTCTTTTGTTTGGTGATGGATCCTATGACAATAAAAATTCGGGTGAAAGCCCGTTTTTGATGACTTATCAATCGAAAGAATCATTCAATTATTCCAGGAGTTTTGTTTCGGATGACTTTTTTGGACTGCTGGATACGGATGAGAACATAGAGGGCAGTATATCAGGCCTGATCGATATAGGGATTGGCAGGTTCCCGGTAAACAGCAAAAAAGAGGCCCGGAATGCCATTGATAAAGTTAAAAAGTATCTTGAAACGCTCCATTGGGGGCCGTGGTTGAATAAGATTTGTTTTGTTGCCGATGATCAGGATAACAATTTGCATATGCGTGATGCAGACAGACTGGCTGAATTTGTTGCAAAGCACTATCCGCGGTTCAACATTGATAAGATTTATTGTGATGCTTATCAACAAAAGAATACTGCTACCGGATCGATATACCCGGGGGTTAATGAAGCCATCAATGCACATATCAACAACGGTATTTTATTGTTTAACTATACGGGACATGGCGGGGAGCGGCAGCTTGCCCATGAAAGGATATTGACTTTGAGCGATATTGAACAATGGAACAATCCCAATAAGCTTCCTTTATTCATGACAGCTACCTGTGAATTCACCCGCTTTGATGATCCCGATCTTGTATCAGCGGGGGAGGAGGTATTTTTAAAACCGAACGGAGGGAGCGTTGCGCTTTTTACCACCACACGTTTAGTTTATGCCAGTTTGAATTATGATCTGAACCGGTCGTTTTATAACCATGTTTTTTCCAGAGATCACAATGGAAAAGCACTACGCTTTGGAGATATTGTTCGTTTAACCAAAAATAATACGGGACCGGGTAACAACAAAAGGAATTTCTCTTTGTTTGGAGATCCTGCCTTGAAGGTGCCTTTGGGTGATTTGTCGGTTCATACCGATTCCATTATAGTCAGTGATACGCTGAGGTCAGATACAATCCGAGCCCTCGACAGGGTAACCATCCATGGGAAGATAACGGACAGGCAAGGTCGACATTATAAAGATTATAACGGATCCATCAACCTGACCCTGCTTGATAAATATCAAACCCGTCATACTTTGCGGAATGATGGGGGCAATGCCTTTACTTACCGTTTAAGGGATAATCTTTTGTTCCGTGGAGAATGTCATGTGCAGAACGGTTTATTTTCAACTCAAGGCATTATTCCCAAAGCCGTGCTTCCGGATACAGGAAAAGGAAAAATCATATATTTCGGTCAAAAAGATGAGTTGCTGGCTAAAGGCGTTCATCAGGATCTGTATGTAGGGGGATATACACAAAGGGACTTAAACGATGCGGTTGGTCCGGAAATTGATGTTTATTTGAACGATGAGCATTTCGTCCCGGGAGGTATAACCGATGAGAATCCTTTACTCTATGCCAAATTGCGAGATAGCAGCGGGATAAATATTGCCGGTGCGGCTATTGGACAAAATCTGTCTCTGATCCTGGATCAACAACATCAAAATCAATACAACCTAAACAAATATTACCGCACAGAAAAAGATAATTACCGGAAAGGAGAAATAAGATACCAGTTGAGTGGTTTGGATAAAGGCAAGCATGAACTCATGCTAAAAGCCTGGGATATAAATGACAATCCTTCTACCGCGCGCATCAATTTTACTGTCACAGAGAGTGAAGACCTGAAACTCAAAAAAGTGCTGAATTATCCAAATCCTTTTACTGAAAATACGGCTTTTTATTTTGAACACAATCAACCGGGTATAACCCTGGATGTATTCATTCAAATATTTACGGTTTCCGGCAGGGTGGTTAAGACCATACGGCGATCGGTTCAGACCGACGGTTTTCGTGCAGGACCTATATACTGGGATGGAAAAGATCATTTTGGAGATAAAATTGGGAAAGGTGTATACCTCTACAAAATTAAAATCCGTTCTAATGATGGGAAATTTGCAGAGAAATTCCAGAAACTGGTTATATTAAAATAAGCGTCAATCAGCCTGTATGAATATCACAGGCAGTAGTGTACCAAGGAAAAATGAAAATGATATATTTGTGCATTTGTAAAACACGAAGTAAGATGATCAAAAAGTTTATAGTTTTATTGTTATTGGTGGCAGGAATAAACGGAGCTTATGGGCAGTCAAGGCCTGACGGTATAAATGACTTGGCTGGCAAGGAGGACCTGGCCAAGCAGGAGAATACCATCAGATATTCCGTACCTTTTTTAACGATAGCCCCCGATTCCCGGGCCGGAGGAATGGGAGATGCGGGTGTGGCCACTTCTCCGGATGTCAATTCCCTTCACTGGAATCCTTCCAAATATGCATTTATTCAAAAAGATATGGGGCTCTCTGTGTCCTACACACCCTGGCTTAATAACCTGGTAGATGATATTCATCTGGCTTATCTGACCGGCTATAACCGGCTGGACAGAGAGCAGGTTATTAGTGGATCTTTGTTGTATTTTTCCCTGGGGGATATCATATTCAGAGATCAATTTGGCGAATACAGGGGTCAACATACGCCCAATGAGTTTGCCCTTGATGCTGCTTACTCCAGGAAATTTGGCGAGCGCTTTTCAGGTGGCATTGCTTTTCGATACATCCGAAGTGATATCACCGGGGGGGCCTATATTGGGGGATCAGAATCAAAAGCCGGAAATGCGGTTGCCGCAGACGTATCCATGTATTATTATAACCCGGGAATTCAGCTGGATGACAAGGTAATGGATTTTTCCTTTGGATTGAACATCAGGAATATTGGGTCAAAAATATCTTATACCACCATTAAAAAGAATTTTATTCCAACGACTTTAAAATTGGGAGCTGCATTTGATTTCCAACTCGATCAGTACAACTCAGTGATGTTTACCACAGATCTTAACAAATTATTGGTACCCACCCCACCGGCTTATTTGACGGATAGTTCGGGAGCAGTTATTGAAGACGAGAACGGAGATCGTATCATTCTCAGCGGTAAGGATCCCCAGGTTTCCGTTCCCCAGGGGATGTTGCAGTCTTTTTACGATGCTCCCGGCGGTTTTAAGGAGGAACTGCATGAAATCAAATATTCCGTGGGATTGGAATACTGGTA
The DNA here is from genome assembly GCA_964472385.1 of uncultured Bacteroidales bacterium. Lineage (GTDB taxonomy): Bacteria > Bacteroidota > Bacteroidia > Bacteroidales > UBA12077 > JAGXLC01. The sequence continues at coordinate 4,753 of CAYYLT010000107.1, read as the reverse complement.
TCAGGATGTATTTGCGGTCAGATCGGGATATTTTCATGAACATCAGACCAAAGGGAACAGAAAGTATTTTACCGTGGGGGTCGGTTTAAAACTGAACGTCTTTAAGGCCGATTTTGCTTATCTAATTCCCCGTTACCTGAATCATCCGTTGGCCAATACGATGCGATTCAGCTTAATATTGGATTTTGCAGCTTTGAAAAAGGAACAACGTGATAATTAGCGTTTGACCGTAAAGACAGATAGCATTCCAGCGTCTTCTTTACCTGTATTATTCACAAAAAATGAATAGACCTTTGTAAATCGGAGGATATTAGCATTTTGCTTGTTTTGTTAAAATAATTTATTTTTTTGCTTTCTACGTCTTGCATCTACCCAAAACTTGACGCATGAATAATACAGGTTTAGTCCTGATAATACAAGGAATTATTGCTGTTTTGGGCAGACACTGATTAAATGGATTACGTATGCGTATAGGTTTTGGCTATGATGTGCATCGCTTGGAAGAAGGCCGCCGGCTGGTCTTAGGAGGTGTGGATATTCCTGCTGAAGAGGGCTGTGTAGCCCATTCTGACGGTGATGTTTTGATACATGCTATATGCGATTCGCTATTGGGTGCGGCCAATTTAGGAGATATCGGGCAACATTTTCCCAACACATCTGCCGAATATAAGGATATATCCAGCGTAAAACTGCTTGAGCGATCCATGAGGCTTATAGAGGCAGAAGGCTATTCCGTGGTCAATATGGATGCAACCCTTTGTTTGGAAAAACCTAAACTCGCACCCTATATTCAGGAGATGAAAAAGATCCTTGTTCCAATATTGAAAACTCCGGGTGTATCGATAAAGGCTACAACTACCGAAAAGCTTGGCTTTACAGGTAGAGGGGAGGGTGTCTCAGCGTATGCTGTAGTGCTGATTGATGGTTAATGATAGCCTCATATCGAGGCAAAAGTTGTTGGCCTTTTGGGCGAAAACTTTGCAAGTATACTGAGATGCAATGTTGTTGAAGGAATGTTAATAAGTAAATGGTGATATCCCCAAATATTTTTTTACCCTTAATTGGTTTGTTATAAATTGGTCTTTTGATAAAAACGCCCTGTCAACAGTACGTCTTATATAGGGTTTGCTGAAAAAGCCTGTTGATTTTAAGGTTTTTTTGTGTTTTTCAGCAGACCCTATATATCATGGTCATGGGTTATTAGTATATGGGCTGCAGATCAAATTATTGTGTATTTTAATGACTTGCCATTGCAACACCGGCTAAAAATCATTGTATAAAGTGGGCAGGAAACCAAAAAAAGATGTAGAGACGCCTTTGATGAAACAGTATTTCCGGATCAAATCTCAACATCCGGATGCTATACTGCTTTTCAGGGTCGGGGATTTCTATGAAACGTTTGGTGAAGATGCCGTTAAGGCAAGTGAAATACTCGGCATTACCCTTACCAAAAGGGCGAATGGTTCAGCTTCCTATGTTGATCTGGCAGGTATTCCTTATCATGCTATCGACAGTTATCTGCCCAAACTCGTAAGAGCAGGTCAGCGGGTAGCCATCTGTGAACAGCTGGAGGATCCAAGCAAAACAAAAACAATTGTGAAGCGGGGCATTACCGAAATGGTTACACCCGGTGTATCGCTCGATGACAATGTATTGGAGCACAAAGAGAATAACTTCCTGGCATCGGTACACCTGGATAAGAACTTTGGTGGCATTGCTTTTCTTGATCTTTCGACCGGTGAATTTTATACTGCTGAAGGCAGTTTGGAATACCTCGATAAATTGCTGAACAGTTTTCAGCCCAAAGAAGTTTTGTTTGAAAGGGGCAATGAAAAAAAATTCCGGGAGTTATTTGGAGACAGGTTTTATACCTACAAACTTGATGATTGGGTTTATACGGAAGAAAATTCCAGGGACAGGCTCTTAAAGCATTTTAAGACTACCACCTTAAAAGGATTTGGTATTGGAAATCTCTCATTTGGTATTGTGGCTGCCGGATCGATACTTCAATATCTTGAAATCACACATCATGAGGAGATTAAACACATATCCCATCTATCCAGAATAGAAGAAGAGCATTATGTTTGGCTGGATAAGTTTACAGTCAGAAACCTGGAGCTTTTCCATCCTTTCAGTGAAGAGGGTAAGTCACTGATCCAGGTTATTGACCGGACTGTCTCACCCATGGGTGGCCGGTTGTTGAGGCGATGGGTAGCCCTTCCTCTGAAGGAGCTTCAACCTATTCGGGAAAGACTGCAGGTTGTGGAATATATACTTCATAATGCGGAATTCAGAGATTTACTGGCAAGTCAGTTACAAAAAATGGGAGATATAGAACGGATTGTTTCCAGAATCGCTGCCAGAAGAGTGACGCCCCGGGAGATGTTGCAGCTTAGACATGCTCTTTATGCCCTGGACCCTGTAAGAAATGCCTGTCAAGAAACGCAAAACGAATCATTGAACAAAATCGGAGATCAATTCAATCTGTGTTTTACCATCCGTGATAAGATCGATAAAACATTGGATCCGGAAGCACCTGCCAACGTGCATAAAGGTCATGTGATCCGGAAGGGTGTTTCTTCCGAATTGGATGAGTTACGAGATATTGCTCATTCCGGGCGTGATTACCTAAAAAAAATTCAGCAGCGGGAGATCGAACGAACCGGGATATCTTCGCTGAAAGTTAGCTACAACAATGTATTCGGATACTATATCGAAGTAAGGAATACCCATAAAGATAAAGTACCTGCTGACTGGATCAGGAAGCAGACCCTGGTCAATGCTGAACGTTATATTACGGAAGAGCTAAAAGAATATGAGACGAAGATCCTGGGAGCGGAAGAGCAATCGATTGAAATGGAAGTCAAAATATACGAAGAGCTGGTGACCAGCGTATCGGATTATATTCCGGCATTACAACTGGATGCCGGATTGATGGCACGGCTCGACTGTTTGTTGTCGTTCGCACAAATCGCTGAAGAAAACCAATACAAAAAGCCGGAAGTCAATGATTCGGAGATCATTGATATCAAACAGGGCAGGCATCCGGTGATTGAAAAACAACTGCCCCTGGATGAACAATACGTAGCCAATGATGTCTATTTGGATAAAGAAGATCAGCAGGTTATGATCATCACAGGTCCTAATATGGCTGGTAAGTCTGCATTGCTTCGTCAAACTGCCCTGATTGTCTTGCTTGCACAGATAGGGAGCTATGTTCCTGCTGAATCGGCTCATATTGGCATAGTGGATAAGATTTTTACCAGGGTTGGGGCCTCTGATAACATCTCGCTGGGAGAATCTACTTTTATGGTCGAAATGCATGAAGCTGCCAGTATTCTAAACAACCTTTCCTCCCGCAGTCTCATCTTGCTGGATGAGATCGGCAGAGGTACCAGCACCTACGACGGTATTTCCATAGCCTGGGCCATGGTCGAATATATACACGAACAACCTAAAGTACGTGCTAAAACCCTTTTTGCTACCCATTACCACGAACTCAATGAAATGGAAAAATCTTTCAGCAGAATAAAAAATTTTAATATCACCGTGAAGGAACTGGATAATAAGGTCATATTTATCAGAAAGCTCAAAAGAGGTGGCAGCGAGCACAGCTTTGGTATTCATGTCGCCAGGATGGCCGGAATGCCCAAAAGTGTTGTTAACCGGGCCAATGAAATACTTAAAGATTTGGAGAATGAAGAAGGTAAAGGAACAGTCTCCAAACCCGTGGGCGAAATAGCCAGCCACCGGTCAGGCCTGCAAACCACCATCTTCCAGCTCGATGACCCTGTGCTCAAACAAATACGCAACGAAATTAAAAACATCGACATCAATAACCTTACCCCAGTTGAAGCGCTTAATAAGCTTAACGAAATCAAAAGGTATATCGGCATAAAAACGCATTGACAACATGCAAACCCTAATTAGCATCTGTCCGTAAGGGCAGCAATGGTGATTACATTGTTTAGGCAAATTGCCAGTAGAGATCAAAAAAGTTATAGAATAAGTATTTTGAGGTGAGTTTTTTTCTTTTGGTGTTCCTTAAACGATTTGATTTTTTTTTTGTTATAGCAATAAAACAAGGTTATGGGCTTAAAAATCGTTTTATCGCTTTTTGCAATACTGATTTTTGTTCAATTTGAAGGATATTCACAAAAAGATACCATGAAATACAAGGAGTTAAGTAAAGCCGAAGAAAGGGTGATCATCCATAAAGGGACAGAAAGGCCCTATACGGGTCAATATTACGACCACAATGAGGACGGCACCTATACCTGTAAACGGTGTGGGGTTGCGTTGTACAAATCCAAGGATAAATTTAATGCCCATTGTGGCTGGCCCAGTTTTGATGATGAGGTAGAAGGAGCTGTGAAAAAGGTTCCGGATGCAGACGGTATCCGGACGGAAATCATCTGCGCCAACTGCGGTGCGCATCTGGGGCATGTTTTCACCGGAGAGGGTTATACGCCGAAAAATACAAGACATTGTGTGAATTCCATCTCTTTGGAGTTTATTCCAGTGGAGTCAAAGAAGCCATGAGTTCAGGTTACCATTCGCCGATATACTCTCCGGGGTATTTTACCTTATGGATAAGGGGTGATTGGTGTTTGTCTATAAAATCCAACTTCTTCGTTGTTGCTAAAAATCTGAATTATTCGCAAGGCTCATGAGATCGCTTCGCTAAGTTCTTAAATACATAAGTATTCTGCGGTTTAGATTTTTCACACGCCTCGAATTGCACTTTACAGAA
>CAYYLT010000106.1:0-10783 GCA_964472385.1 uncultured Bacteroidales bacterium | reverse complement strand
GGCTCAAACATTGCATTTTTATTTTATTGATATACAAACCTTTAATAAGATTTTATCCGAATGAAACACTTTCTTATCGCATCCTTTTTTGTATTGATGATCTCCCCAATGGTGACAGGTCAAACCATTGATTTGATGAGTTACAACATTCGTTTTGATAATCCCGGGGATACCCAAAATAACTGGAATGATCGAAAAGAAATGATTACTGATCAACTGCATTTTTATGAACCGGATATACTGGGTATTCAGGAAGGATTGGATCATCAGGTGAAATATTTGGATGATCAGCTCATCCTATACCATTATATTGGCGTGGGAAGATCTGACGGAAAGACAAAGGGAGAATACGCTGCCATCTTTTTTAACCACAGGTTATTTAAACCCCTTGAACAAGGGACATTCTGGTTGTCTGAAACTCCTGAAGCAGCTTCCATAGGCTGGGATGCTGCCTTTGAGCGGATTTGTACCTGGGTGTTACTGGAACATAAAAAGACAGGGAAACACCTGCGCGTATTCAACACCCATTTTGATCATGTGGGTGTACAGTCCCGAATCGAATCATCAAAACTTATCGTTAAAAAAATCAATGAGCTCAGCCGGCAGGATGAAAAAATTGTTTTAATGGGGGATTTCAATGCTACACCCGATCAAAAACCCATTCAAAGAATCAAACAAGCATTTCAGGATAGTCATGATATAAGCAAAACCAGACCTTTTGGCCCTGAAGGTACTTTCAACGGATTTAATTATAATAAACCTTCTGTCAGAAGAATTGATTATATCTTTGTGAAAAACACAAAGGTTTTGAAGTATGGATCCCTTAACGATCCGGAAAATTTGCATTTCCCCTCAGATCATCTCCCGGTTTTTGTAACCATTCAATAATAAGTTGGCCTTGATATTTTAATCTGCAATAGTCTTATAGGCTAACGCGGATTATGATGGTTAGATGATCATGGAGCTTTTTTATCATTACATGGATGGACGAGGATGTTTGACTGTCTTCACCATAGATCTGTGATGATAAATAGATACTATTGATCTTAAAATATTCAGGAATCAATGATAATCAAAGAAATACTAGAAGATCGCATATTGGTCCTTGATGGGGCAATGGGGACGATGATACAGAATTATCAGCTGACGGAAGCGGATTACCGGGGGAAACGATTTGCCCATATAGAGCAGGATGTGCAAGGAAATCATGACTTGCTTTCTATTACAAAACCAAAGGTAATCAAAGAAATACACAAGGCATTTTTAAAGGCAGGTGCTGACTTTATTACCACCAATTCTTTCAATTCCAATAGCATATCGATGGCAGATTATCAGATGGAGGATTTGCCTTACGAGCTGAATCTTCAGTCGGCGCGTATTGCCAGACAGGCAGCCGATGCCTATACTGACCTGACACCGGAAAAGCCAAGATTCGTATTGGGTACCCTCGGTCCTACCAATAAAACAGCTTCCGTTTCACCGGATGTGAATCAACCCGCTTACCGGGCTGTTGCCTTTGATGAACTCAAAGATGCCTACTATGAACAGGTTGCAGGACTTGCTGCTGGCGGTGTGGATGTATTGATGATTGAAACCATTTTTGATACGTTAAATGCAAAGGCCGCATTATTTGCAGTGCAGACATATTGCAAAAAGCACAACACCGACATTCCTGTAATGATATCAGGAACCATAACCGATGCGAGTGGAAGAACATTTTCAGGTCAGATGCTGGAAGCTTTTTACCATTCCCTTTCCCATGTTGATTTGCTAAGCATCGGACTAAACTGCTCTTTTGGTGCTGAGCAGCTCAAAGCACCCATAGCAGCCCTTTCAAAAATTTCCAGATTCTGCGTCAGCATTCATCCCAATGCCGGATTACCTGATGAATTTGGCAATTATACCCAGTCAGCCCAGGAGATGAAACAATACATGAGCGAATACATGCAGGAAGGACTGGTCAACATCATTGGAGGGTGCTGTGGAACCACACCGGGACATATTGTTGAGATCTCGCAAGAAGCTGCTAAACATAAACCCAGAAAAATACCCGGCATTCACCGAGCCACAACGCTTGCAGGCTTGGAGCCTTTGTCCATTACCAACGATACGAATTTTGTCTACATTGGTGAACGTACCAATGTAGCAGGCTCCAAAAAATTTGCCCGGTTGGTACGTGAAGGAAATTTTGAGCAAGCTATATCTATAGCCAAAAACCAGGTAGATGCAGGAGCCCAGGTCATTGATGTATGCATGGACGATGCCATGCTTGATTCTGAGGATATGATGCGGCATTTCCTGAATCTTATTGCCTCCGAACCAGATGCAGCCAGAGTGCCTGTTATGATCGATTCTTCCAAATGGGCAATAATAGAAGAAGGTTTAAAATGCACCCAGGGTAAACCCCTGGTAAATTCAATCAACCTGAAAGATGGAGAAGAAAAGTTCGTCGAACAGGCCAAAACAATAAAACAATATGGTGCAGCAGCCGTCGTGATGCTCTTTGACGAGCAGGGGCAGGCTATAGACTTCAGCCATAAAACACATGTTGCCAAACGTGCATACGATATACTTACCCAGAAAGCAAACTTCCCCCCTGAAGATATCATCTTCGATGCCAACATACTTACTGTAGCTACAGGCATGGAGGAACACAACAACTATGCGGTCGAATTTATCCAGGCAACCCGCTGGATAAAGGATCATCTGCCCTATGCTAAAGTCAGCGGAGGAGTAAGTAACCTTTCTTTTTCATTCCGCGGAAATAGCATCGTACGTGAGGCCATGCATTCGGTATTTCTTTATCATGCCATAAAGGCCGGTATGGATATGGGTATTGTCAATCCTGCCATGGCCCAAATCTATGATGAAATACCCGGGGATCTAAAAAAACTGGTGGAAGATGTCATACTCAACCGCAGAAAAGATGCCACTGACAGACTGATCAGTTATGCTGAAAAGGTTCGTTCCAATGGAAAAAAAGAACAGGAAACGGAAGACTGGAGGAAACAACCACTGGAAAAAAGAATATCCCATGCCCTCGTAAAAGGTGTTACGGATTATATCGAACAGGATATGAAAGAAGCACGGGAAAAATATGAACGTGGACTGAAGATTATTGAGCAACCCTTGATGAAGGGAATGAATCAGGTAGGAACCCTTTTTGGAGAAGGAAAAATGTTTCTGCCACAGGTAATAAAAAGTGCCCGGGTGATGAAAAAAGCAGTAGCGTACCTGATGCCCTATATTGAAGAAGAAAACCAGGAAGAAGGGGGGAGCACATCCGCTGGCAAAATACTCCTTGCAACGGTAAAGGGTGATGTGCACGATATTGGAAAAAATATTGTCGGACTGGTGCTTTCCTGTAACAATTATGAAATTATTGATCTGGGTACCATGATCCCCCGCGAGAAGATCCTTGAAGAAGCCAAAAACCAAAAACCAGATATCGTTGGATTAAGTGGATTGATAACTCCATCGCTTGATGAGATGGTCAATGTCGTAACAGCACTGGAAGAAGCCCAACTGAAAATACCTGTTCTTGTAGGAGGTGCAACTACATCAAAAGCCCATACGGCTGTCAAAATCGCACCCCAATACAGTATGCCGGTCGTTCATGTAAAAGATGCCTCCCAGAGTGCCGGTATTGTCGATCAATTAATATCTCAAAAATCCGGTGCGGATTTTATCAATCAATTGCAGAGGGATCAGCAGTCCTTAAAAGAGAAATACCTTGGCCGTAAAAAACCGGCAAGCTCTTATCTTTCCCTTGAGGAAGCCAGAAAAAATAAACCCGGCATAGACTGGAGTAGCTATAATCCTGTAAAACCAACATTCCTGGGAGAAAAAAGCTTTAATCACTATAACCTGGAAGAGATTAGCAGATATATCGACTGGACCTTTTTCTTCCATTCATGGGATATTCGAGGGAAATTTCCCGATATTCTGGAAGATCCGGTTAAAGGAGAGGAAGCAAAAAAGCTTTACGCGGATGGTCGCAGCATGCTTCAACAAATCATCAATGAAAATTTTGTTCAGGCTAACGCTGTGATTGGATTTTATCCTGCCGCAAGTATTGGAGATGACATAGCCATATACACCCATAACAGTGAGGACGCGGATACAGGACAGAAAAAAAATATTCGGGAAACACTTTATTTCTTACGCAATCAAACGGCTAAGAAAGCCGGTGAACCCAATTTGTGTTTGGCAGACTTCATCATACCGGAAGAAAAAAAACAACCTGATTATATCGGTGCATTTTTTGCCACAGCAGGGCTGAACGTCGATGCCCAGGCAGGTAGATTTGAAAAAGACAACGATGACTACCGTGCTGTGATGCTTAAAATACTTGCCCAAAGGCTTACAGAAGCTTTTGCAGAATTGTTGCATGCAAAAGTCAGAAAGGAACTATGGGGTTATGCTCCCGGTGAGGATTTTGCTCCCAAACAGCTTATAAAAGAACCCTATCAGGGCATAAGACCGGCTTTCGGCTATCCTTCCATGCCCGATCATACCCAAAAAAAGCAGGTATATGATATGATGCAGGTGGAAAAACATACAGGTATGAAGCTGACCGAAAGTTATATGATGATCCCCGAAGCTTCGGTAAGCGGATTATTCTTCGCCCATCCCCAATCCCGCTATTTCAATGTTCAGAAAATCCTCGAAGATCAGGTAGAAGATTATGCCAGACGTTCAGGGAAAACTGTACAGGAAGTAAAAAAATGGCTTTCCCAATACCTTGCTTAAAACCAACAAGCATTGCCTGAAAGAATATCAAGCATTTATTCAGGCTTCTCTAACAATAAACAGGGTCTGCTGAAAAATAACTTGAAATAACTTTGGGCAAATCATCCTGTCTTCAATTTCCAGCGATTAGATAGGGTTTCCTGAAAACATTGCATTTTGAAAACAACAGATATGTTTATCCTATTGATTTAGAGGCATTTTTGTGTTTTTCAGCAGACCCTAGATAGAAATGACGAGACACATACCTACCCTTTCGTTATGGAGCCATTGCGCCCTGAAGGTTCATTTCCTCTATCAAATGGCCGGCGTCGGCGAACTTATCAATAATAAAAAGCACATAGCGTATATCCACTGATATATTGCGGCATTGTTGAGGATCATACATCATATCGCTCATCGTGCCTTCCCAGTTCCGGTCAAAATTAATGCCAATCAGCTCTCCATGGGCATTGATCACAGGGCTGCCGGAGTTTCCTCCTGAAGTATGATTTGAAGCAATAAAACAAACAGGCATTTCTCCTGCTTTATTGGCATATCTGCCATAATCCTTTTTTTTGTATAATTCGCGTAGCCTGGCCGGTACGGAATAGCTTGGCATATCCTGTAAATTTTTCTTCATAACCCCCTCAAGGGTGGTATGATATTTAAAAACAACAGCATCCCGGGGATTGTAGTCTTTAACTGTACCATAAGCCACCCGCATGGTAAAGTTAGCATCGGGCCAGAATATTTTGCCTTCCTGCATGGACCTTAGCGCTCCGACATAAATTCTGTAAAGGCTGTCCAGTTGTTTTTGATAGCCCTCCACACCCGGCCGTATGGTTTGCTGGTAAACATCCATAAAGCTACCTGCAAGCTCGTACGCAGGATCTTCTTTTACACGTATGGTATCCCGAAGATCAAAATCTTCGAGAAACTTGCGGGTTTGAACAGAATCGGCGAAGAGGGAGTTGGAAAACAGGTATTGGGTATAGGCTTTAAAATCGCCGTCGAACTGCTCCTTAATAGTCTGAAATATCCCGGGATGAAATGTTTCATCCACATTGCGGTAATAAGCTTCCAGCATCTTAGGACATATCTCACGGTCAATAGTTGGGACATAATCATTATAAAAATTCTGAATATCCAGACGCTCACGGGTATCATACAGATGCTTAGGGTTATCCAGGCTGGCTACGGCATTCCAACGGCCAGCAAAACGCATTAATTCAATGGCATAATAGCCCGCCTCCAGAAAATAATCCCTGGCCATCGCATAGGGTTTATATGCTTTGTATATCTCCGCAAACGAATTAACTAGACTTTCATAAACATTTCTTCTTGATTTTTTTGCATCAACCCAGGCTTTGAACTCCTTTTCGAGTCGCTCTTTCTTTTCAATAGCATTTAACCGCTTTAATCCTCTAATCTCTCCCTTCCATCTTTTCCAGGAGTTACTTACCGATGACTGCTTGGATGCATATTTTAGCCGGATTCTCTCACTCCGGTCCATATATTTTTCCATCACCTTCAGGCGCATGTCGCGAAGCTTGATCCGCTGGGGATTACGGTAATCCTGTATGAGCCTGATAGCATGTGAAGTAAGATATTGTTCCGTGCTTCCGGGATAACCCAGGATCATGGTAAAATCATCTTTTTCATAGCCTTCCAAAGAGATGGAGAGATGCTTTTTGGGGTTGTAGGGAACATTATCTTCTGAATACTCTGCCGGTTCATTATTGCGATCACCATATATACGAAACATAGAAAAGTCACCCGTATGCCTGGGCCACATCCAGTTATCACGATCTCTTCCAAACTTTCCGATGGAAGATGGAGGAGTTCCTACCAACCTTATATCTTTGAAAGTTTCATAAATGAACATGTAGTATTCATTGCCATAATAGAAAGGCTTTATAACCGCATCATAATGCGTCCCCTCTACAGCTTTGGATTCAATTTCCCGGATGGTTTGATCGACAAGCTGTTTCCTCTTATCTTCAGACATTCCCTCTTTGACAACTTGCATAACGCGATCTGTAACATCTTCTATACGGATCAAAAAAGTAGCGGTCAGACCCGGATTGGGAAGCTCTTCCTCTCGGGATTTCGCCCAAAAACCATCATCCAGGTAATTGTCTTCCATGGTGCTGTGTTTTTGAATGTAGCCATATCCACAATGATGATTGGTCAGCAACAGCCCCTGACTGGAAATTAGCTCACCGGTACAGCCACCCCCGAAAATGACTACTGCATCTTTCAAACTGGCCTGATTAATACTGTATATCTCCTCGGCAGATAGTCTAAAACCCTTTTTATGCATGTCCTTGATATTAAAATGCTTTAAAAGGCTGGGAATCCACATCCCTTCACCGGCCATAGATTGACTAACAATAAGGATCAACAAAAAGGAAGCAACAACAAATTGTTTTCTCATAGACTGCGTGTTATCAGGTTGTGATTTAGAGATTCAGAAATTTTCTGAGTTGAACATAGAGCTTCTGTACAGGGAGCCCCATAACATTAAAAAATGAACCTTCAATCTTTTCAACACCAATGTAGCCTAACCATTCCTGTATACCGTAAGCCCCTGCTTTGTCAAAGGGTTCATATTTATCGATATAATACCATATTTCTTTATCGGTTAATTCTTTAAAGTACACATCTGTTCTGGATGAGAAAGTGGTTTTTTGATTCACTGACCGGAGACAAACGCCTGTGTATACTTGGTGAACATTTCCGGATAAAGACCTAAGGATATCATAAGCTTCTTTCTCATCTTTGGGTTTCGTCAATACTTGATTGTCTTTCCAGACGATGGTATCTGCGGTAATAATGATCATATTGTCTTTTAACTCATCATTAAAAGCATCTGCTTTTTTTCGTGCCAGATAAAGCGGAATTTCCTCTCTGGTAAGATCTTCGGGATAATCCTCCAGAACCATCTGTTTCAGTTTGACGTCAAATTTAATACCAAGCTCCTTTAAAAGGTATTGTCTTCGCGGAGACTGAGACCCCAGGATAATCTGGTATTTTGAAATCGCCTCATAAAACTTCATATTACATGGGTTTGAATGATATACCTGGCCACCAAAGCATATAAAACACCAAAAAGCATGATGACTTTTAGAAAATTACCGACATATCTGAAATCTTCTCTGCTTCTGGCTTTCATATTTTTTAACACCAAAAATATAAAAGGTAAATACAAAAACAATGAAAAATATAGGAGTGTGACGGTATCCTGAAGGTATTTGAAATACAAATAATTCAGTCCTGCCAGCGTAATGATGATAAGAGAATGGACAATATATTTGGATGCTTTTACGCCTAAAATAACAGGCAGGGAATTTCTACCGTAAACCCGGTCCCCTTCATAATCTTCAATATCCTTAATGATCTCGCGCATCAGGTTGGTGATAAAAGCAAAAGCAGAGAATGCCAGGATCCAATAGAAAATATATATGAAATTCAAATCATTTTTTAATAATGTTTCCTGATACGCCTCATTCAATAAAGGCACTTCAAAAATAATAACCATCAGGGGAACCAGGGCCGTGAGCAGGGCGACAATCAGGTTTCCTAAAAAAAATTGTCTTTTATATGTTGTGGAATAAAACCACAGAATCCCTGAAACAAGGAGAAACAACAAACCCAAATAGGGTATCCCGATGTGAAAAGATAAATAAAAGCCCAGTCCAACTCCGATAAAACTCAGCAGGAGATGGAAGATCATGGCAAATCTGCGGTGAATTTGGGTACCGATCAGTACCTCTCCGGGTCTGTTCAACAAATCAGTATGGGTATCAAAATAATCATTGATGACATATCCCGCGCCAGTGATACTAACTGTTGACAAAACAAGCAGAAAAAAATGAAAGGCATCAAGTTGAAGATCAAATTGGTTAACCTCAAGCATGGGTTCAACAATGCCCCAACGCATTAAATATTGCGTTAAAACCACAAGGAGCAGATTGGGATAACGAATCAATTTTAAATACCTGTACATATTATCTCCATCTCCCATGTAACCTGAGCACCTGCTCTATAACATCACGCACACACCCCTCGCCTCCCTTCAAACTGGATATGTATTTACAAATAGATTTGATCTCTTCTGCAGCATCTGAAGGACAAGTTGGCAAACCGCACTTCTGCATCACTTCAAAATCAGGCAGATCATCACCCATATACAATATGGTTGCGGGATCAATGTTGTATTTATGATAAAAATCCGCTAAAGCACTGACTTTATCCGTCATATTGATGTATATCTCTGTAACGCCTAATGCAATAAATCGTTTTTTTACCATTTCTGAATTCCCACCGGAGATGATGGCCACAGGATAACCCTGTTGCACTGCATACTTAACGGCATATCCGTCTTTTATATTGAAGGCCCTTATAAACTCCTCTCCAGAAACCAAATAAATTTTACCATCTGTAAAAACCCCATCCACATCAAAAACAAATGCCTTTATTATACCCAGATCCTCTTTGAAATTGGTCATTGTTCACTCGTATTATTGCGATAATAATTCCGGATCGAATCGCTTACAAAACTATATAAATTTTGCAATTCCCTGGAATGGGAAAGCAAATTAAAATGTTTTTCCAGGGTTTGCTTATCATCTCTTATGGCAGGACCAGTCTGTGATTCCGAGGGCGATATCCTGCCTGCCTTATCCACTGTTTCCTTTATCAGGGGCTCCAATACATGAAAGGGAATATGATATTTATTCAATATATTCTCAGCGCAAACAAACATATAGTTGGTGAAATTACACGCAAAAACCGCTGCCACATGCAAATACAAACGCTGAACGGTATTTACGAAATGAACCCGGCTCGACAATCGCTCCGCAACATTTTTAAGGATCTTTAGATTATTCTCCTTATTGGCTTCCAGGCAAATGGGTACCTCGGAAAAATCAACCGGCTTTTCTTTGGTAAAGGTCTGAAGAGGATAAAATACACCAAAATTGTTGCTATGTCCTGAAAATACATCCATAGAAACACTTCCGGCAGTATGTACCAGAAATACATCCTTGTAAGGAAAATGCCTCAGCACCTCTTCTATGACATCGTCTTTGACACAAATAAAATAGATGTCTGCATCAGAAACAAGCCGGTTTAACTGCGTTATGGGTTGGGATATGGTTTTGTGGGCCAATTTCGACGCCGATTGCTCACTCCGGCTGTATACCTGGGCGATCTCATCCCCTGATTTTCTTAATGCCATCGCCAAATTTGTTGCAAGATTGCCGGCTCCTAAAAAAACAATTTTCATCTGTTTAAAATTTTTGTCGTTAAAAAAATGCCAAAAATTTTGGCTCATTCAGGAACTCCCGATAAACTTTTGTAATCATTTGCCTGTGAGTAATTTATTATTAATAAAGTTCATAGTCGTTTCATAATCACAGGATATTAATTCATAAAATCTATTATTTAATGTCGTTTCAATATTACAAAAAATAATTTTGAACAATGCATGTTAATTTTCTACCCTGTATTGTTTCGGCTGTATTGTTCACAATTACAGGTCAGAATAAGGTATGGGAATCCCGGATATCATCCTTAATGATTTTTCGGTGAGACCAAATCAACCTGATCAACATACCGGTAGTATCCTGCAGGCTTCAGTTCCTGAAAATCCAGCTTTTGCCTTCTGACCAGAAACAACCGGATATCATTGCATAAATGACATTTGTTCAGATAAGCCTGTTGAGGCATAAATCCATATTTCTCCCGGGCATACTGATACAGCGCATCGATTCCTTTCTGATACAGCATCGACAGGAATGGATATTTTGCCTCATCCAATGGCTTTCCCAGGTCATGCATATCAATGGCAAATCCTGAGCATAATCCGGGAATATAGTTCCCATACAGATCAATATGAAAATGGGAAGTATCCGCCAGCTCTTTGCAAGGAGGTTGATTCAGCATACGGTTCAGTGAATGTAACGGAAAGTGATGTTGAAAGGTATAAACAGCCCTACCCCCCAGATGAATCCAGTAACGCGAGGGTATTTCCTGAATGTACTGATCC
>CAYYLT010000105.1:0-10810 GCA_964472385.1 uncultured Bacteroidales bacterium | reverse complement strand
TCTTTTTTATGATCATTTTTTGTTAGCCTTTAGCACATCATCTACTTCGTTGGCTGCAGCTCGCAGTATTCATATACAGCTTCGCTTTGCCGCCTCATAGCTGATGTACTAAAGACTTTTTCAGCAAACCCTGCTTCGGGTTTGCGGAAAAACACAAAAAATGCCTATAATACATAGCATGCGTACATGTATTATTTGCAAATTGTAAGGTTATGATGAGCAAATATTTCATTTAACGCCTTGTCTTTTTTATGATCATTTTTTGTTAGCCTTTATTTTTTTATTTAATTGGCCTTGTGTAACTTACCATGACAAAATAATCATTTCCTTTTGTGATATTTATGATTAATAAAGTTCATGGTCGTTTCATTTTTTATGAATAATACAGGTTAGCCAGCATAATTCCTACCGCAGCCCAACCTGCAAATCACGGATTTCCATTGAACCATAGAGATAAACAATGGATTGAGGTCAAAAAATACAGCCGGGTATTTTTATAATTTATATTATTGTTTATCTTTAGTGCCCAAGGAATGTATTACTTTTCAAAATCTTTAAATTATGGCAAAAACAAAAAGTACCAACGGTGTAATAGGCATACTTACCGGAGGAGGAGATGTCCCCGGCCTTAATCCTGCTATTCGTGCAGTAACCATCAGAGCCCTTCGTGAAGGATATAAAGTCATTGGCATCAGAAGAGGATGGGCTGGCCTGGTAGAGATTAACAGGGACAAAGAAGCAAATAATTCCCATTGCTACACAGAATTAAGCGAAAATGTGGTAAACCGGGCGGGAAGAACAGGAGGAACATTTCTCCATAGCTCCAGGATGAACCCGGGGAAAGTACCCAAAGGTTCGGTACCGCTACATCTCAAGGATAAATTTACCAAAGAAGTCAATGATCTGACCGATGAGGTGCTGAAAAACCTGGATTACCTGAATATTGACTTTCTCATTCCTGTGGGGGGGGATGATACTTTGTCTTACGCGGTACGACTCTACAGAGAAGGAGTAAGATTAATAGGTATTCCCAAAACCATGGACAATGATGTGGCCGGCACGGACTATTGCATTGGTTTTAGTACTTGCGTTACACGTACCATTTCAATGACGCATTTATTAAGAACTTCCGCGGGATCCCATGAACGGGTGCTGGTACTTGAAGTATTTGGAAGATATGCAGGATTTACAGCAATGCTGCCTACTATGGCCGGAGCAGCGGATCGCTGCGTCATTCCCGAATACAAATTCGAAATCGAAGACCTCACCCGGCTGCTGCTGGAAGACAGGGAAAAACACCCAAGCAATTATTCCGTTGTTTTGGTCTCGGAAGGAGCTATGTACAAAGGCGGTGAAATGGTATTTGAAAACCAGCAGAAAGATATGTACGGACATGCCAAATTAGGTGGTGTAGGCGATCTGGTCTCCAATAAAATTAAAGAGCTTTCTCCACAATACAACAACGGAACAAAGGTGGGTACCATCAACCAGAAACTGGGATATCTGGTAAGAGGCGGAGACCCGGACTCAATCGATTCCATCGTACCTATGGCGTACGGTAACCTGGCCCTCGATCTCGTACTGGAAGGATTGCATGGCAGACTGGTAGTATTCAAACATGGCCATTACGATAATGTACCCATTGAAGTGGTTACCAGTAAAAGCAAAAAGGTGAATGTGAAAGAACATTACAATGCCGAGAGGCTAAGACCCCAGTATAAAAGCTTTGCAATGAAGCCCCTTTTCATTATGACCAGCGAAATTTAACCCGGATTATTCTCACAGGTTAAAAGGAAAAAGAAGCGCCGCATAAAACCCGGCGCTTCTTTTTTCACTATATCTTTAGCGTTTTCTACTTGGGTTAAGCTCCCCGGTGTTAGCTATTAACCGTTATTAATCAAGCCAAAAATACCTTGCCGGCCAAAAACCTTAGGTTTTTGATTTGCCTCCTGAAGATGACCTGGACGCCTTCTGCTTACCGATCTTAATATCTGACATCTTTTCCTGAAGATCAGGAGCATTTTCCTGAGGGTTTTTCGCTAACGCCGCTTTCTTCATGCTTTTCTTTTTTTTAGGTCTTCTCACACCATGGCTTCCCCGGAAAATTTTTCCTTTTTTGGTTTTCATATCACCTTTTCCCATACGAATTGATTTTTTTGATACATTAGGGTTTCATCTAGCCTGTATTGCATACAGGACAGATACCCAAAAATAGAAAATTTCTTATTTCTGCAAAAACATGGTAAAAAAGCCAGACATGCACCGCTCTTCAATCCCTGCTGCATCTTGATGAAAACTCCTTTTCAGTATGCTCTCTCCATAATAAAAATGGTAAAGGAATAGGCATGTCTTGCATCGCTCTGATGATGTGTACGGCTTATCTCTCTCCATTGATCCGGATCATACTCAGGAAAATAAGTATCTCCCTCCAATGTTGCATGAACCCGGGTCAGATAAATCCTATCCACAT
This sequence comes from uncultured Bacteroidales bacterium, assembly GCA_964472385.1. Lineage (GTDB taxonomy): Bacteria > Bacteroidota > Bacteroidia > Bacteroidales > UBA12077 > JAGXLC01. The sequence goes on along the minus strand of CAYYLT010000105.1, from coordinate 8,340 downwards.
GAGGCATCGCAAGGCGATAAATCTGTTCCCCTCCTATAATAAAAGGTTCTGTATCATCGTGTGCCCTTTCCAGGGCTTCTGTCAGTGAATGCACAACAATGCACCCTTCCGGCTTAAAATCAGGATTATGTGTTATGACAATGTTGGTGCGACCGGGCAATGGTTTTCCCTGAGATTCAAATGTTTTCCGCCCTCCGATAACATAATGACCCTGCGTGGAGCGTTTGAAGTGTTTCAGATCATCCGGTAAATGCCATAGCAAGCGATTATTGATGCCTATGACATTATTTTCTGAAGCTGCTACAATAAGAGAAAGCATAGGACGCATTTTTATAAAAACCGTTTAAACGGAAACCTCTCCCTTTATATGGGGATAGGGATTGTAATTTTCCAGATTAAAATCTTCATATGCAAAGCCAAAAATATCCTTTTTCCCGGGATTAATGACCATGGCAGGGAGTGTACGAGGTGACCGGGAGAGCTGAAGCTTAACCTGATCAACATGGTTCAGATAAATATGCGCATCACCAAATGTATGGATAAACTCAAAAGACTCCAGGTCACAAACATGAGCCACCATCATGGTCAATAATGCATAGGAGGCAATGTTAAAGGGCACTCCGATAAATAGATCTGCGCTTCGCTGGTATAGCTGGCACGATAACCTCCCCTGATTAACATAAAACTGAAAAAGAATATGACAGGGTGGTAAGGCCATATTTTTCAGGTCTCCGACGTTCCACGCACTAACAATATGCCGGCGTGAATGGGGTTTGTTTCTGATCGACTCAAGGACAGCTGCAATCTGATCTATATGAGATCCGTCCGGAGCTGGCCAGGAACGCCACTGATAACCGTAAATATGACCTAGATCCCCGTTTTCATCAGCCCAGGGATCCCATATGCTTACCTTATGATCATTCAAGAATTTTGTATGCGTATCCCCGCTCAAAAACCACAACAACTCATATATGATAGACCTTACATGCAGTTTTTTGGTAGTCAGCAACGGAAAACCTTCCCGCAGATCAAAGCGCATCTGGTACCCGAATTTGCTGATCGTACCCGTGCCGGTCCGGTCATCCTTCTTTACGCCATCTTGTAAAACATGATCCAATAAATCAAGATATTGTTGCATTTTTTCCAGTCTTTTGTGAATAATTCAGGCTAAATCGGAATTTTCTGATGAACGCATCGGGATAAGACAAATAAAATTCCATAACAAATATACCATAAGATAGGCTAAGTTCCAACCTCATTGATCGAATTATCTGTATACCATTACATATTAAACAATTACAAAAATGACAATGGGGCTGAACGAATCAATAAGCCTGGAAAATTTTTTATCTTTTAATAATTTTGTAATTTTGAAAAATCAAATAAAATATTCAAATTTTCGAATTTATCCATGACATCATCGCAATACACCGGCAGGGAAAACATCAAGGATCACATTATCGGGATATCCACTGGTATATTCAGCAAGTTTGGTTTCAAGAAAACCACCATTGAGGATATAGCCCAGGCGTTGGGAAAAGGCAAAAGTTCTATCTATTATTATTTCAGGAGTAAGGAGGAGATATACAAAGAAGTAATCAGCAGGGAAGCAGCCATTATCAGAGAAGCATTATACAGCAGGGTAATTCTTACGGATGACCATCCCAAAGCAAAGCTGAGAAACTATGTGTTAATCAGAATGCGCTCTATGCATGAAATGGCAAATTTTAATGAAGCATTGCGCAATGATTATCTCAAGAAATTTGCTTTTGTAGAGAAAATAAGAGAAAAATATGACAAAGAAGAGCATCGCATGATCCGGGATATTCTTCAGGAGGGCATCAACAAAAAAGTATTCCGGCTGAAAGAAACAGAATTTGCTGCCATGGCTTTTCTCACAGCCATGAAAGGACTGGAAGTGACATTATTCATTAAAAAAGAACATACAATAGAAAACCTTGAACAAAGACTGGATGAAATGTTGGAGATCATTTTTTATGGTCTGGTTACCCATAAAAAACAATGAAACAATGGATAAGTTTTTATCTCATATCCCATTTTACAATTTATGGCCCATACGCACGATGCTATTGCTTGCTTTTCCATCGATTTTAGCCGCCCAGGAGACATTAACCCTGCAGCAGTGCCGTAAACTTGCATTGGAGCATAATAAAGATATAGCAATCGCAGAAGAGAACACACTGGCGGTTAATGAACTGGAAAAAGCTGCCACAACCCTGTATTATCCAAAATTCAGTTTTAATGGCGGATATCTCAGAATGAACAAGCAATTCAGTCTTTTCAGCGAAAACATGTTTTTACCCGTTGTGCCATCTGAAGTTTATCAAAATGGTTTATCCACGCTGGATCCACGGGAAAACCCTGATCTTGTGAGAGAAATACTGGTTACACAAAATATTAATGGCGTACCCATACCTGTTGAAGATCCCAAAACAGGCAAACCCATGTTCCAGGATTATGCTTTATTGCCCAAAAGCGAAGCAAGATTTGATCTGGAGAACATTTTTTTTGGGAATATAGGATTGCGGCAGCCGGTTTATACAGGAGGAAAGATCAAACAGACCCAAAAGATTGCCCGCTATAGCAAAAAAATGATGGAAGCACGAAAACAGGTCAGTGAAGCGGATGTCATCATGCAGACCGACAAGCGGTACTGGAAAGTTATATCCTTGCAGGAAAAGGTAAAATTATCAAACGATTATCTCAAACGCCTGGAAGCTTTGTTATCAGATGTCAGCAATCTTCATGAAGAGGGAATGGTAACAAGAAACAAACTCATGCAGGTTCAGGTTAAGAAAAACAAGGTTGAACTGCAAAAGTTAAAGGCGGAGAATGGATTAAAACTTGCGCGTATGGCGCTAAACCAAACGCTGGGTTATTCGCTTGACACCCTCTTTCTGTTGGCTGATAGCTTGGGAAGTACAAAGTCCCTGAGCCATCCCGGCGAATACAAAGCCAAAGCACTGGAAAATCGCTCTGAGATTCACGCTTTAAGGCAAAGTATTAATATTACCGAATCAGGAGTAGAAATTATGAAATCGAGATATCTACCCAATATAGGATTGGCTGCCAATTATACATTTACCAATCCCAATCCCTGGAATGGCTTTGATAATGCATTCGGCGGATCGGCCAATATCGGACTTTACATCAATGTACCCCTTTACCATTGGGGGGAAAGAAAATATACGCTTCAGGCGGTTAAACATAAGCAAAAAGCAGGTATCAAAAAGCTGGAACAAACCAGGGAACTTATTTCTCTGGAGGTAAGAAAAGCCATCTTTTCCTATAACGAATCGGTAAAGAAGATCGATATGACCCAAAACGGACTGGAACAGGCCAGAGAGAACCTGCAGATCACAAAAGACAACTTTGAAGAAGGCATGGCCAGATCAGCCGATGTTTTGGAGGCACAGTCCATATGGCAGGAAGCTTACAGCGAACAGATCAAAGCCATGACCGAATATAAACTCAGCAGGACGAAACTGTTGCAAACTTCAGGCCAGCTTTTAAAAACTGTAAAGGAATAGCATCATGAAGAAATCCTATGTCATTGCCCTTTTTCTTGTCATAACAGGAATGGGTTGCCATTCGCCAAACAATCAAAAGCAAAGCAACCAGCAGAATACCATAAGGGTTACTACAGCCATAGCTAAAAAATTGCAGTACCATCCTGTAAAAACATTTAACGGAACATCGTTGGCATACAAAGAAGCCAATCTGGGGACTACCCTTCCGGGAAAAGTAGAAAAAATTCATTATGAAAAAGGGAGCTATGTTCAAGCAGGAGCCCTTCTGGTTGAATTATCCGCAGAGCTTTATACCCAGGCACTGGCAAAAAAACGTACGCTGAAAAAAGACTTGCAGCGTCTAACGAGGCTTAAGGAAAAAGGAAGTATCACACAACAAAAATACGATCATGTAAAGGCTGAGCATGAAGCTGCAAAAGCAAAGGCACAGATGATGAAGGAAAACTGCCGGGTGAGAGCGCCCTTCTCAGGTATCGTTGTTGATCATCTGGTACAAGAAGGGGAAAACTATCTATTTGCTCCCGGACTGAAACCAGGTTATTCCCACACATCTGGTATTGTGCAGCTTATGCAGCTTAACAGCATAAAAATTCAGTTTGACGTGCATGAAACGGATTTGCGTCAGATCACCCCCGGACTAAAGGCCCGGGTAACATTGGATGCTTTTCCTGATACCACCTATTATGGAAAGATTACCCATATTGCACCCATCCTCTCAACAACAACCCATTCTGCTAAGGTAGAAGTAACCGTAAAAAACCCGAGAAGGCTTATTAAACCGGGCATGTATGCGAAAATAGCCATTATCATGCCTTTGCAAACAGATGTATTTATTCCTATGAATGCTACATTCCGGCAAAAAGGAACGGGTAAACACTATGTTTTCGTCATAAAGGATAACCACAAAGCCATCAAAAAGCCGGTGAGCAGACTTTATACCAAAGACCGGCAGATAGCTGTAAAGGGTATAGCGGATGGAGAAAAGATAGTAGTTTATGGCAAAAACAAACTGCAAAGCGGTGATCAGGTTACTTTTTCCCATCAAGAAACCAAAAGATGATCCATAATTATAACACATGAGACTACCAAAACTTGCAGTCAATAAACCTATTGCCACCAACATGGTTTTCATGGGGTTACTACTTTTTGGGCTGGTATCCCTGAATGAATTACCACTGGACATTATGCCGGAAATGGAATTACCAACCCTTACCGTTATGACGGTTTACCCCGGAGCCTCAGCTGAAGAAGTTGAGGAACAGGTTACCAAACCTTTGGAGGAGATCCTTGCAGGCACTGAAAACCTGAAGGATATCACTTCCACTTCCAGAGAAAATGTGTCGTTCATATCCCTGCAATTTGGCTGGGGTGAAGATATTTCTGAGGCTTCCAACAGCGCACGTGATCTGATAGAATTCCAAAAGCGGGAATTACCGGATGAAGCAGAGAGTCCGGTTATCTACAAAGTGAATGCCTCCATGTTTCCGGTATTGGTATATGGCATCACTGCACGGCAAAATTATGAAGGTATTAATGAGATCATTCAGGATGAAATAGCCGATCCCATCAAAAAGGTTGCCGGGGTGGGATCAGTTATTTATGTGGGTCAACCCGAAAGAGAAATCAAAATCAGGGTCAGTCCCCATCAATTGGATGCCTATAACCTGGCGGTGGACGAAGTAGCTAATCTGCTCAAAGCCAGTAATATGAATATACCCGGGGGCAGTATAAAGGTCGGACCCAATGATTTTTCGGTCAAGGTTCCTGCACAGGTTTCAACTACTGATGAAATCCGCAACATACCATTGGTCAATTTTAACGACCGCATCATCAGATTAAAAGACATAGCCACTGTTGTTGATGGATTCAAGGAAAAAGATGTTGTCGCCCGGAATAAGGAAGGTAAAGGGGTTGCCCTGATGATCCAGAAGCAGAGCGGTGTAAATACCCTGGAGGTAACAAATGCGGTAAGGGAAAAAGTAAGATCTTTACGGAAAAGGCTGCCTGAAGATGTGAAGATCTTTGAGATCATGAATACTGATCAACTGATCGTTCAGTCCATAGGTAACCTGGCAAAAACCCTTTGGTGGGCCCTGATATTTGTTACCATTGTGGTATTCTTTTTCCTCCGCGAATGGCGAAACAGTCTGATTGTTTTTCTGACAATTCCTTTCTCACTGATCATTGCTTTTATCATAATGTTCGTGGGGGGTTATACGGTGAACATTTTTTCTCTGATGGCATTGGTTATAGCCATTGGTTTGGTTGTAGACAATGCCATTGTTGTTCTGGAGAATATCGTAAAGCATATGGAAAAAGGGGAGAGAACCAAACAAGCTTCCATTTTTGGTGCCAGTGAAATGGGAATGGCCATTACCGCTTCCACTGCCACTACTTTGATGGTATTTATACCCATGATCTTTGTAGGGGGCGTTGTGGGTATACTGTTCAAGCAACTGGCTGTTTTAACTTCAATAACTATGATCGCCTCCCTAATTACCTCGCTGACGCTCACTCCTGCAGCTGCATCCAACCTGCTTAAAAAAATCCGTAAACCGCGTCATAGAAATAAAACAAACAAATTTTACCAGTGGAGTGAGCAGGTATTTATAAAGATGGAAACCCATTACAGGCATATACTGAAATGGGTTATACATCACAAAGCATTTACGCTGATCACAGCACTTGTTATTTTTATGCTGACCCTGTACCCGGGGAGAAAACTGGGCACGAATTATATTCCGGAATTTGATGCAGGTGATATCGTTGTTGTTATAGAAACGGAGGTAGGTGCAAGTGCTGAGGAAACAGACCAGGCTGCACAGCAGGTTATGGAGATTGTCAGGGAAGAAGTGCCCGAGCTGGAACCTGGTACGCTGGCCTCTGTAAGTGGTCAGACTGAAGATGGAACTTTAAGCTCGATAGGTTTTGAAGAAGGAAAAAATGTTGCTACCATTCTGGCTCATCTGAAACTTCCAGACAAAAGGGCACGGTCGGCCAAGGAGATTGGTGCAGCTCTCAGGAAAAAGATCCGAAATATACCCCGGGTAGAAAGTTTTCATATCACTGCCGGCAGCATCCTTTCCGAAGCCATCACCGGTAATGTAAAACCCCTAGAAATTGAAATTACGGGAAATGATCTTGAACAATTGAACAATACTGCAGCCAGCATATACAATGAAATCCTCAGCATAAGCTGGCTGGCAGATCTGCAAACCACCATTGATAGAGGAAAAATAGAAATTCAGGTTCATATTGACAGGGATAAAGCATCGGATTTAGCTGTTAATGCAGCCATGATCGGGAAACAAGTGCGCAGTAATATCTATGGTGCAGAGGCTGGTGATTTAACCCAAAGTGGCAATGAATACGTGATCAATGTGCGATATGCCCCGGAATATCGAAACAAAATAGAATCATTGGAAAATATTAAGATGACCAATCTGCGGGGTGAGCAAATACCCTTGAAGGCTGTAGCTGAGGTTAGACAGGGTAGCGGACCCCAACAGATCAACCGTAAAAACCAGCAACGGATCGTCAAGGTCATGGCAAGCCTCCATGGTATATCTCTGGGTAAAGCGGCGGAAAAGATACAAGGAAAAATCAACCAAATAAACATACCGACGGGTGTTCAGGTGCAGCTTACCGGGCAGTTAGAAGAGCAGGAACAGGCATTCGGAGACCTTTACATGTTACTGGCCATCGGCATCCTGTTGGTTTATATGGTTATGGCCGGCCAGTTTGAATCATTTAAAGATCCTTTTATCATTATGTTTGCCATACCTTTTACCTTTGCCGGGATTATCTGGGCTTTCTTTGCCACCGGACTTACCCTGAGCGTAACAACATTTATCGGTGTGATCATGTTAATGGGGATCGTTGTAAACAATGGTATTGTTTTGGTTGACTATACCAAGCTGCTCAGAAAAAGAGGCTACGCCTTTTACGAAGCCGTGCTTGAAGGTGGACGTTCCAGGATGCGTCCTGTACTGATGACATCTTTTACCACCATGTTAGGCATGTTACCCTTAGCCCTAAGCCAGGGCATGGGCCGGGAAATGTATTCTCCCCTGGGGGTGACCATTATCGGCGGCTTGCTGGTGTCTACCATGGTAACCCTGATCATTGTCCCGGTCCTATATACCCTCATCCATATCCGGTCGGCGAAAAAAAGCCAAAATTCGTAGATTGCCGGTATACCGACTTTTAGAAACGCTTAGCCTGTAGGAATAATACAGGTGCATTCATAAAATATCCAAGGCAGATAAATATTAAATCACTCAACTGACAAAGGTTATGAAAATGATCTACATCACATGCAATGTGAGCATTAGAGAACCCCTAACGGCAATGCTTGACGAAAATGGCGTTAGCAATTACCAGATTATCGAGCAGGTTCCTGCCAAAAATGTTCGGGGAGCACCCCGACTGAATACCGCTGTATGGCCGGGGCACAACACCTCCATATTCATGCAGTTCAGCCGTGATGAGGAGGCAGGAAAGATTCTGAAAAAACTAAAGGCTTTCAACAGGGAAGCATACAATGAGGATGAACTGATTGAAGTTTGCATGTGGCCTTTGGATGATTATTTTTACGATTAGCATTCATCAACCATACAATGCTGCATAGGCATTCTTTATCGGTAAAAATATGCAAGCCCCGCATCTTTTTCATTATTTTTGCAAATGAAAGCGTTTTAATCTGGCTTTACACATGCAGAATTTTGACAGTAAATTATTTAGGGTCTGCTGAAAAACACAAAAAAACCTTAAAATCAATAGAATAAAC
>CAYYLT010000104.1:0-10831 GCA_964472385.1 uncultured Bacteroidales bacterium | reverse complement strand
TAAAAAAATGCCAAAAATTTTGGCACATTCAGGAACTCCCGATGAACTTTTTTAAACATATGCCTGTGCGTAATTTATGATTAATAGAGTTCATGGTTGTTTCATAATGAATTGATTTTATGTAATAAATAATGGCAATACAACTGTTTAATGTGATTCAAATCCTCTCATGCATAACATTCACCGGCATGTAAAACAGGCACAACAAAGCCAGCGTACATGAAAAAAATCGAAATTCATTTTGATATTTTGGCACCTGCTTCACCCATTTCAACGGGGTTGTCCGGATCATTGCTCCATTCGAACCAGCCACCGTCATATACCGACACCGCGGGCCAGCCCATGAGATAGGCATTCATAAAAGCCTCGCTGCCACGCCAGCCTGTACCACAATAAAAAGCAATGTGCTTTTCCGGAACAATCCCATTTTCTTTCCATTCAGCCTCAATCTCCTGAAACTCCCTCATGGTGTGATCGAGATTGCGGTAGTTTTCCATGTGATAAGCATCACTACCGCAGTTGCCGAATATCGCACCGGGTATACGGCCTTTTTTATAGATATAGTTGTATCCGCTAACTTTTCCGACAAACTCATCCCAGCTTCTAATACTTACCAGTTCACCACTTTCTGAAGCAAGAAGCTCTTTGGCTTTTGGGGTATCAATGAATATTTCAGGTTTTCCGGGAATTGGGGCACCAAAAGAACTTTTGGCTTTGGCATAGGCAGGAGTTTGGGTAATTTCCATACCTTCCTCACGCCAGGCAGATAAACCGCCATTGAGTATTTTGACATCCTTCACACCTGCATACATCAGTATGGCAGCACACCGTATAGCACCCAGATGACCGGCAGCCTGACCGGGATAAGGATCATTGTTATCGGGATGGGAAAACCGCCCGTAAACCACAACTGTATTATCATGACTGATGCCTTTTTTCAACAGGGTTTCCTCCAATTCTTCCGGAGAACGTCTGTTCCAGGTCTCCGGGGATTCAAGGTCATTGGTGTTTAGGGAGATGGCTCCGGGGATATGCCCGTCATGATAATCCTTTTCAAACCCGTAATGCGAATGGCAGATCACATAACCATTGCCCTCATAGCCCAAAGGTTGCTCTTCGTTGATCAGACTTTTCACCCATTGGGGATAGACTAGTTGCCTGTATCTCTCCAGTCTTTCCATTGGTAAATCCGCATTGGATGCCCATTCATCCGTAAAATGATGGTAAATAGCAATATCCTCATAACCACTTCCCTGCATCTTACGGGCGAGCCAATCAACACCTTCCGGTTCGTAACCATAAATGATCAGCTGTTTATCGGATGTAATGCCTTTGATGTCCAGAATATCTTTAAAGTCTATATACTTAGTCCATTTAAGCGGAAGGCTTTTTGCCCCATGAATATGCCCGCCCCGGTATTCCTGTTTTAAGGGCCATCCGTTATAAGCAGCAATGGGTCTGGTGTCAATTAGGATACCCTGGCACGAATGAAGCCATTTTGCCAATGCTTGTGTTGTGATTTCATGCATAGATTGCATATTTATTGGTTATGGAAAAAACCTGATTGATCCGGTAATGACGCTAAAGTTTGAAAAACCAGGAAAATCCTTTTGTGATAAAAAGCTATCCATTATCATTCATGGCTTGACCAGTTTACGGGTTTGATGATAAAACCAAAACGATAGGGTTGATTCCCGTCGATGGTATATTGGGGGAGGGTACGCTTACTCCAGCTGTTGCTTCCACCAAGTCCGTGAACTTTTAGGTCAAGATTGATATTGATCAGGTTGCGGGATGGCAATTGATAGTTATGCCCGGCTTGTTCCAGATCCTCTTCAGTATAGGGCCAGGCGCGGAAAGACAGGGGCTGAAGACCCACAAACTCAAGCCCGTACCCATGACTGTCTGTGAATCTTGCCCACCTGACATCGCATCGGTTGGCATTGTCCTGGGGCGAGATATAGGGAGTGATAAAATCACAGAGTGGTTGCTCATACAATCCTAATAAAGCGCTATGTTTACGGTCCTGGTAGTTTTCGTGCGGTCCGCGGCCATACCATTGGATATTACTGTAATGCTCATGTATAGCCACGCGCATACCGAATTTGGGGATCAGGGGCATGTCATTGGCTCCCGGTTCATAGGAGGATTCTATTTGAAGGATGCCCGATCCATTAAAAGAATAGGTCATTTGATAATCCGCGTTCCAGGGAGGGAGCTTCATGGTATATTTCACCAGCACCAGTCCCTCAGCGGATTTTTCGGTCTGAACAGCTGTTACCAAGCGTCTTTTGCCGGCAAATTTCCAGGTACCCAACCGTTGTTCGTACTTGTTGCGTTCCTGATTGTCATTGGGAACCTTCCAGAAATAGGGTTCCAGGGGATGCCTGATCAATTCCCGGTCTTCTATCTTATAGCTCAGTAACGACCCATCTTTTCTGTCCAGGACAACTTTATATTCACCTGCTGTCAGCAATATTTGGTTTGTTTTTTCTATAACAGATACGGGTGCTTTAGCAGAAGCTTGGATTTTAGGGTAATCATATTCCCGCAGGATAAAATGTTCGCGGGCAACGCAAAAGCCGGCGGGTGCCCACTTTGTTTCTTCTTTCAAATGCACACCCATTTTTAGTACCCTTTCTTTTCCCTTTTGTTGCATATCCTTGATTGGAACCGTAATCACTGAGGATTGATGAGGAGCCAGGGAAACCGGCTCAAGCTTGCCGCTTTGCATAACCCGGCCTTCAGCTTCAACCTGCCAGCGGAATTCATAACGGTTCAGGTTGGTAAAGTCAAAATGGTTTTTGATCCGTATTTTGCCCTTCCTGAGGTTTTCTGCAGTAAACCATACATCCTGATAAATTTTTTGTATTTCGAAATAATGGGGATGTACCGTTCTGTCAGGAGCGATCACCCCGTTGATACAAAACTCCTCATCATTGGGCTGATCCTTGAAATCGCCACCAAAAGCCCACGATTCATTTTCTTTTAGCCGGAGATCAGAAGGATCTGCTGTATAATGCATCTGGCTCCCTTTATGTTGTTTAACCAGGCCCTGATCGACCCAATCCCAGATGGCCCCTCCCCACAAACGGGGTTCACCGTAGATGATATCCCAGTATTCCCGGAAGTTTCCAACGGAGTTGCCCATGGCATGTGCGTATTCACGCATAAAAATAGGCTTGCCGGTATATTTTTCAAGTGCCTCATGAAGCTGATCCGGGTAAGGATAAGAGAAGTCATACATATCGGTTATGGGCGGATCTTCGTGATAGTAATACAAACGTGTGGGATCAATCTCTTCCATGGCATCCCGCATGGCTTTTAAGTTCGGACCGGTGCCACCTTCGTTGCCCAGCGACCAGATCACAACACTCGGGTGGTTCTTGTCGCGTTCTACCATCGATACACCGCGGTCTACATGAGCCTGCTCCCATTCAGGCTGAACACCCAATCCGTCAGGATCATGCCGATACCCGTGGGACTCCTGGTTGGCCTCATCCATCACATACAATCCGTATGCATCGCATAAGCTGTAAAAAATGCTCCTTGCAGGATAATGGCTGGTACGCACCAGGTTCATGTTGGCCTGTTTCATCAGCTCCATATCCCTGACCATCGTCTGGTAATCTACAAACCGGCCTGTTCGCGGATGATGCTCATGACGGTTGATACCTTTCAGTTTCACTGCCTGGCCGTTGACCATAAACTGCTGATCCCTGATCTCTATTTCGCGGAATCCGAATTTCCAGGGTATGGCCTCAACAAGACGGTCATTTTCATCCAAAAGCTGGATAACAGCTTGATAAAGATAGGGTGTTTCGGCCGTCCATAGTTTAGGAGCCGTTACACCAGCTTCTTGCGAAACCCGGTAAGTATCGTTTTGGTCAATGCGCGCTATCTCGGTTTGCAGGATCGCCGGGTCCGGATCTACCACTTGCCCCTCGGGATCAAAGAGGATGGTGCGGAGGCTGTAGTCCCTGACCGGAGCATCATTTTTGTTGGCAAGGTCAATATCTACCTGAAAATTTGCATTGCGGTAATTTTCATCCAGGTCCGTTCGTATGAAAAAATCACGGATGTGGATGTCAGGCCGCGCCTGTAGCCATACGTCCCTGTAAATTCCACTCAACCTCCACATATCCTGATCTTCAAGGTAGCTGCCGTCAGACCAGCGGTATACCTCCACTGCCAAAGTATTCACGCCCTGTTGTAAATAGGGCGTAATATCAAACTCGGCCGGAGTCATGCTACCCTGGCTGTACCCTACCTTTTCCCCGTTGATCCAGACATACATAGCTGATTTCACGCCGGCAAAATGGAGATAGATGGTTTTACCGTTCCATCGATCCGGTAAGGTAAAATTCTTTCGGTAACTGCCTACCGGATTTCTCAGCACATTGCTGGTAAAGTGCTTGGGGGGATTGCCCATAACATAGGGATGGTCTTTTTTAAAAGGGTAGGTAATATTCACATAGATGGGTAAGCCAAAACCCTGGGTTTGCCAGTTACCCGGTACGATTATATCGTTCCAGGAGCTTACATTAAAATCCGGTTGGTAAAATCCGGCAGGTCTCTCCGAGGGTTTCTTAGACCAACGGAATTTCCATTTGCCGTTTAAACTACGCCTCATCGAACTTCGTTCCATCTTTACCGCCCGCTCCATATGTTGATATGGCATAAAAGTAGCATGGGGAGGTTCAGTATTCCGGTTGATGACCTGCGGATTTTCCCAGTCGGGTGTTTCCTGGGCCAGGTTGAACAAGGGCAGGCAGAGCCATAATACCAGTACCGTATATGTTTTCATAGGTCTGCCATTAAAAATTTTAATCATGGGATAAAGCAATTAAGCGTTATTTGAGCAGATAAATATACAAAAATAATGGAGTGATGAATCAGTCTGCAGTTCTTATTCGTTGTGCTCTTTGTGTTTGTTTAATTTGCCAGACTTTACAAGGAATACATTTCCCTTATTCCAATCAATTCATTATAAGCTGAAGAAGGAGGCCTATCCATGTATATGATTGGAAAATCCTTATAAAAATCAATGCCAGGAGCGTAAAACAAAATACGCGAAAAGCCCACAAGTGAGTGTCTTTTCAAAGTCAGAGTCACTGTAATACAATGATGGTATGAACACCCACGTTTTATGAAGCTATTTCAGATTGTGCTTTATATTTTTAAGATACTTGTCTTTTATTTGATCATTGCCACTCATGATTCCACAAAGATATTGACCGGTTTGATACAGCAATAGAGAACCATTGTAGGGATCTTCCACAAGATATTCCTCCTGGCCTGTCTTATTTCCAGTATATTCAACGAAATCAAGGTATTCCTCCAGCATGGTGTTGATTTCCTGCTTATTATCCGGCTTGATGATAAAAATCCGGAATGCATTACCGGCATGCTGGTAATCGGAGATGAAAGCCGAGTGCATATAGCTGTATCCCATAAAATTAGATGCTATATATTTTTCTGAATAAGGCACCTTACCTTTTTCCGGGAACAAAGCCAACGTTTCCGGCAGTTGATCATTGATGTCCAAGACCTCATCAATTTGTTGCGCCAGGTTTGCCATGGCATTTTCCAGTCCTTCATCGCTGGTAGAGATTTGAACATAATATGGTCCGGTAATAAAGTAATAGCTCTGGCTGCTTTTAAATCCCTGGGCTCCTGTAGAAACAAACGCATAATCGCTGCTTCTTTCCTGGGAATAAATGCCAAAGGCATTGACAGGGTCACTGTGCTGAAAGATATATACCTTCATGCGTTTATCCCTGTCATTGGTATACTCGGCTGTGTAGAGCTTTTTAAAATCATAGCTCAGATAAGCATCGGCCGCTCCGTTAATGATGTTCCAGAGGTTATCCGAAGTATAAACCTGATCACCCGTATTGCGTTCCCATTTTTCCATTTTGGGGAATATATCTTCAGGTGTCAGGGATAAACCGATTAAAGGAATGATCATCAACATCAGCATGGTGACGTAAATTTTTTGTAATGGTTGTATCCTGTCCATGGTTTTGATAATTTAATTCAGATATTGTTCATAAAAACATTGAATCTTTATACCAGAAAATCATCGGGTACTTGCGTAATCCTTGCAATATCACTCAGCTTCCCGGGTATATCGAAATTTTTGGGACATGCTGCCGTACAAATATCACAATCCCTGCAAGGGTTTTCCCCTATTCCGAGTTCGGTCAGTTCTTGTTTGGCTTTGGCTGTTTCACCGTATCCATAAGCATACATATAGGCGCGCATCATGTCAGGGATGGGGATATCCCTGGGACAGGTATCTGTGCATCGGTCACATCCGTTGCAATACAAACCTTGTTCAAATGAAGCGGCATAGAGAAATTTTTGTTCCTCGTCTGACAGTTTCAGGTCAGCCATAATAGCCATATTCTCTTTTAGCTCTTGAAAGCTGGTGATTCCGGGGATGGAAGTATGAACATGCGGGGTTCTCAGTGCCCATTTCAACGCAGCCTGATAGGGCATGGCCTTATCCGATAATTCCCCAAATTTCCCCCCTGCCATGGTTTTCATGGCGACAATACCAATCCCGGCTTCCGAAGCCTCCTGTATAGCCCGAGTTAAATCTTTCCGGTGATCCTGTTTAAAATTGTAAGCTGTTAAGACCACATCATGCACACCAGCTTCTATTGCAGCCCGGATCACTTCCGGCTCATTCTTGTGGGTTGAAACACCGATAAATCTGGTCTTGCCTTGCTTCTTTGCTGTCAGCAAGGCATCCACAATCGGTTCAAAAAAGACAGCCTGCCTTGAGGAGATGACATGCGAATAGAGGATGTCCACATGATCCATCTTAAGTTTTTTTAGACTGGTGTCCAGTCGTTGGAGAAATGCCTTTTTGGTTGAACCTGGTAACAAATGTCCGGTCTTCCGGTCCTTTTCCTCGGGTTTAATCTTGCTGGCTATGGTGAAAGCATCCCGGGGATAATCCTTGAACACTTCCCCCAGCATTTTTTCGTTATTTCCGTTCTGGTAAACATGGGCCGTATCAAAATGTTCCATGCCTGCTTCCATCGCAGCTTTCACCAGATTGGGATTATCGGCCCGCATGACCCCAAAATTAACCACTGGTAGTTTCATCCCCGTATTGCCCAGCGCTCTTTTAACGATACCCGCTTTGAGTTCCTCAGGATCAAAAGAAGGAGAGGTTCGGGAAGCGGTTACCTTGTTTGCCAATAATGCACCTGTTGTTCCCAATACAGATGTCTTTAGAAACATTCGTCTGTTCAATCTATTGTTTGCCATAGTTTTATTTATTTTATATTGATAATTCTTTCCTTATTAGTACCTTGCTAACTGTACTATTCACAAAAAAATGCAACATTCATTATATCAATAATTTATGCGTCATTTCTTTTTTTTCAAAGGCCAAGGTATAAATAAATAATCATATTTCAAAAAATAGTTGACTTTTTGGTCTGATTTACCCATATATCAATAAAAAGCTTAGCATTCTTTGCGTGGAAAATCTTTTTGAGCATTTGCTGAAAACACTGTGGTATGTTAAACAAGAGGTAGGGAATCAAATTTGTATACAACCCATACTGCAAAATTAAGCCAAAGATTTCAACCAAAAAAAAGCGGACGGGGCACATAGCCCTGTCCGCTTTTTATGTTGGTTTTCAATCAAACCTGATGACGACTATTCTTTGATCAGTCTTACAGGCTCAGATTGGAAATCTTCGGTTTCAATAGAGATGAAATAGATACCCGAGGGC
The DNA here is from genome assembly GCA_964472385.1 of uncultured Bacteroidales bacterium. GTDB lineage: Bacteria > Bacteroidota > Bacteroidia > Bacteroidales > UBA12077 > JAGXLC01. Next base: position 3,074 of record CAYYLT010000104.1, on the reverse strand, counting down.
AGGCTGCTAATAGATACCTGGTCGTTCTGGATATCCTGGCTGTCAACCATCTTCACGATGGAGCCGAATATATTTCTTACCATAACCTGGCTGTTTGCCCGGATGCCGTCCACATAGATATTATTGGCAGCTGGATTCGGGTAAACGCTGATAGATTTCTCTGCCAGTTCAGGTTCAACGGCAGTGATCAGACTCACGTCATAGACAACCTGTTTCTGAAGGTCACCTGAAGTAACCTCTAACTGATATCCCTCGGCAAGTTCTCCGGATTCAACAGGATTACCGCTGGCATCCAGTACTTCCATCGTAGCTTTCGGTGCAGGGATCACCAGTGACATGAGGTCGGAAACGGTAGCGCCCATCTCAAGACCTTCGATCATCATCTCGGCTTCCGTCACAGTCAGGGAATCCGGATTTGCGGAGGTTACATAAGCGCCGGTGCCGGGTTTCTCCTCAGAGAAAAACAGGTGATAGTACTTTTCTGTCAGGCTGTCACCGGAGATCACCTTCAGCAGGTATCCCCGCTCTACCGTTTCATCAGGTGACAGTTCTGTACTGTCGGGACTCAAGAAGTGCATGTTAGCCTCCGGGGCTGCTGTTAAGAGACCCTCCAGAAGGTTGATCTGAAGATCCTGCTGGATACCCCAGATATCACCTGCACGTTGATCAACACCCAGTTGTTTCGAGACAACCCAAGCCTCTGTACCTACTTTCTCTTCCTGGAACTTCAGGTAATAGATCTTCTCGTTTGTTGAATCAGGAGAGGTAACGATCACCTCGTCATCAAAGCGTACCGGACCCATATGCCGCTCAAAGCCTGCTCTGTCAACCACCTTAATATAAGCGCCTTTATTGGGCTTCAGATGCTTAAAGAAAGTCTGCACATTTGTGCCCTGTGGTATGAGTTTAACAAGATTTATATCCTGATCAACTTCATACATCTCAGAGGTGGCATAAGCTGAACTATCTCCCAGTTCAGTCTCCAGATTGTAAGTAATCACTTTCTCATTGTTCTCGGCCACCACTTCAAATGAGATGTAACCTGTGGCCTGGGTATTCACATACACATATAACGAGTCGTAATTACGCTTCTGCAGCGGTACCAGGTTATCATCCGCATCGATGATGTTCAGGGTAGCTTTCTCCGGCTTGGTCACATTATTGCGTACCTCCTTCACACTGGTTCCGAAAGGTATGCCGGCTATAACGCCTGTACCTGCATCTTCATCCGCAGTGATCTCATATTCGGTGGAGGTCAGCATGGCGTCATCACTCAAAGCGCCGATATTAATGCCATAGGTAGTAATGTTGGTCGAATCGGCAGACATTACCTGCAGGGTATCGCCCTGGGCCAGATCTTCATTGTCGCCCTTTCCTATAATTTCAAGGGTCTGGTCCGGATTAGCCTTATCTAGGGCACTCATAAGATCAGAACCTGTTGTGCCGTCAGTGACACCGGTGATGCTCTGACCCCGCTTATAACCATCACTGACTTTATACGTCAGGGAGGTAATGGTTGACTGGTATGCGGTGATCGGATCCGTCATGTGCACGCCAAGATTGCCATACCAATCATGGTCAGGGTGCTCATCATTACGATAGTACAACCATTCCGAATTTTCCGGGATGCTGTCAAAGGAACCGGTATAACCAGGTAGTGGGTTTGGTCTCCAGTATTCGGGCTTTCTGATTACCTTATAGCCTTTGCCTTTAACTTCTTCGCCCGTGGGTTTCCACTTTTCACCGTTATAATTCCCAAATACTTCGACCAACTCGATATCGCTGATATCGCCTCGACCCTTGGTACCGTTGAGTATAGAATCGTTCACAATTTTGGCAATGATCATGGGCCGGTGGGATTGCCAGATCTCCAGAAACATTAAGTCGGGCCTGTATTCTACCTTGCAATCCTCAGTTCCATAGTTTTCGCGGTCGTTTAGGAAAGGCTCTATATCCCAGCTATCCCTCAGCCACAAATGATCCAGGTGACGCATCACATAAAGGGGCCAGGGAGTGGTCCTCCACGCAGCAGGTGAAAAACCCACCATAAAGGTTTCTTCGGGCTGCACTATCGGATTGACTTCCAAATCTTTTTCATAATATCCGGGATTGGTGGCCCACTCCTCTTCCGATACGGGTTTGTAGCCGGGAATGTAATAGCCACCGCTGCGGCCTTGGTCATCGTCACCCAGATTGGCCTCCCAACTTTCAACAGGCGTGGTACCGTCGTAAGAGCAGAAAAAGACATAATTGCTCAAATCCAGCGGCTGGTTGCCCGGGTTGTAAACTTCAAACGCGGTGTTGCTGTTGATGCGCCTGTGGTACTCTGACAGGATCGGTTCGGCATGGAACGGCTGTACCAAGTCTGCCGGCTTCTCTTTTTTCATGACCACTTTATAGGTATTGATGGTCGTATCGTCCTCTGCTGCCACTGTGAAGGTATAGGTACGATCCTCAACCGTTCCGTTGATGTTGGTGGCCCGGTCTACCGTGATCTGGGCATTCAGATTCTGAGGTGAAGCCACTAATGCCGGTATCTGTGAAGTATTGTAGGGTAGCTTGAGCTGATACGTTAACCTAGAGCCCTGAAATCCCGGAATGGTATCATCGTCCCAGTTGGGATTATCACGCACAAACGTCGGAGCATCAGGCCACGTGATCGCTGCCAGGTCAGCATTCTGACTCGGCTCGGGTATTGAATCCACAGAAAGGTAATAATCCTTGACAGAGCCGTCTTCGGCTGTGACGCGCAGCGTATCGCCCCGATACAAGTCTATCCGCTCGACACCATCCTTATACACAATGTCCCAGGAAGCTTTAGGCGCCTTTTCCAGGAATTTGAACAGGCTGTCGATACGCACACGGTAAGGCAGTCCGCCTACACTGTCAATCACCGGATGATCCTCGGTAACATACCACGGGGTGGTAAAGCCGGTCTCATAATATTCTACATTGGGAGTTTGTACCAGATTCCAATAAGGCTCGTTATAGGGAAAAACTAAATTCATGTCTTCGGCAGCAGGAGCCTGCTCGATCTCAAAAACCATCTCTTCCAATTCCGGGCCTACGGCATA
>CAYYLT010000103.1:2744-10869 GCA_964472385.1 uncultured Bacteroidales bacterium | reverse complement strand
GTAACTTACCATGATAAAATAATCATTTCCTTTTGTGATATTAATGATTATTTTGGCATGGACATTTCATAAAGTAATAAAAAAATGAAAACCTTGATCTACTAAAAAGGGAGATCCAAAAACCATTTCATATTTTTTACGTACAAAAAGTTAACCTTGTTAACAATATACGTAATTTTCCCATATAAGGTTCCTTAGGTCCATGCTAAATTGAAATTTCAACCGGTTTTAATAAAAATTTCACAATGAAAATCAACCCTTTATCTCTTAAAGTAATTATATTAGCCCTTTCTTTTACTTTTATATGGGAATTAAAAACGAGTAATGCACAAAATGACAGCATAATCTTGCATGAAGGATTTGAAGGAGGTGAGCTCCCAGAAGGATGGACGCAGGAACATGAAAAAGGAATAGAAGATTGGATATATCAGGATGGTGGTTTTTCAACAAGCCCCGGGGTTGAAGGAAGTGGTCATCCGCCCTTTGCTTATCAAGGCCTATACAATGCCCTTTTTCATTACGAGAGTTTTGACGGGGAAAAAACCAAACTAGTAACCCCTCCTATGGATCTATCCTTTAGCATAAAACCGGAGCTGATATTCTATCATACCCAGGATGAAAGGTACACTTTTGGAGATTTCCGGAATGATGAGCTGAGAATTTACTATAGAGTGTCACCCGATAGCAGCTGGACATTGCTTAAAACCTATACAGAGGTAATCGAAGACTGGACCAGAGAAAGCTTATTGTTACCTGAGGATAGACTGAGCAGCACAGCTCAGGTGGCTTTTGAAGGGAAAACCAACAACGGTTGGGGTGTTGCATTGGATAGCATTGTTGTTATCGAAACCGGGGTTATATCAAAATATATTGAAGATATCAAGATCAAACAGGCTTCGAATATATTTGTCGCCACAGAATCCTCTGAAAATCCTATTTTGCAAATCAATTTTGAAGTAAAAGGGAATGATGGTGACATGGTTTTAGATTCTCTGGTTATACACTCATTAAATACCAATAATTCAGATATCAAAAAAAACGGAGTTAGATTATTTGCTTCAAATGACACCTTATTTAAAAACAGTGAACAGATCTATTCCGGTTTAAACTTCCAAAATGATATAGCGGTTTTTGATAACCTTAATTATATCATTCCTCGGGGTTTCTCATCTGTATGGCTAACCTATGATATCAGAAAAGATACAGCCCACAATCTCCAGGGACATATACTCGATGCCAAAATAAAAGCAAATCATATAAAAATCAACAACAACTATTACCCGTTATTTGAGCGTTCACCCAATGGAAGCCGGGAAATCTATGAATCCATCCTGTTTGATGATTTCGAACAGGATCAACAATGGACTTTTACGGGTGAATTTGAGCGCCATACCCCCCAAGGACTTGGGGGGTCCTACGGGGCGCCAGATCCAACTGTTGCTATTTCAGGTGATACTATCATAGGAACTGACTTAAGCGGACAAAATAGTTATGCGGGAGATTTTGAACCAGGTATACCAGACAAGGCATATCAGGCCATTTCACCTTCCATCAATGCGCATTATTATAAAGACATCTTTCTTTTTTTTGACCGATGGTTAAATACAACCAAGGATGATCATGTTTATATTGATATTTCCACAGATAATGGTAATACCTGGACCAACATATGGCAAAACTCAGGTATGCTGACCTGTGATAACTGGACCCGCGGTATCAATTACAATATCAATGGTTACGCAAGAAGAAAAGACAGTATCAATATTCGTTTTGCTCTGGGATCCACAAATAGCTATTGGAACCTCTCTGGTTGGAACATCGACAATTTTGTTATAACTGGTGATTATATCGCTCAAGATGTTGGTGTTACTGACTGGATTTCCCCTATAGATGGTTGTGGCCATTCAGATAGCGACAACATAACCATCAAAGTTAAAAATTTCGGTGGTAAACCTACCAAAGATACCATCCCTTTGTCAATTAGCATTGATGGTGGCACTACCACAATAACGGATACCATTTTCCAAAGCATTTCCGTTGGAGATTCTATCATTTATACCCTCATGCCTACAGTCGATTTAAGCACCCCGGGTTTATATGAGGATGTTTGGGCAAGAACAACCCTGACTTCTGATGAAGCAAATGAGAACAATCAATACAATACTTCCCTATTTATTGTGCCTACTTACCAACCACCCTATGATGAAAATTTCGAAGCTAACTACGGATATTTCAGCACGAATGACAATTCAATTTGGGAATATGGCATACCTGATGGCAATATCATCGACACGGCATCATCCGGCACCAAAGTTTGGGCAACCGGCTTAAGTGAATATTATAACAATCTGGATTCAGGATATCTGGAAACAACCTGCTATAATATTGCAGCTTTAAGAAACCCCGTATTTGAAATGAAACTTTGGAGTCAACTGGAAGAAGATAAAGATGGTCTTGCCCTGTTCTATACAATAGATAATGGATTGAGCTGGAATATTGTCCCGGAAGAACAGAGTTACAAATGGAATTGGTATACGTCAAATCACATAGAGGGATTGGGCACAGCAGGCTGGGATACATCTACCACTACCTGGATGAATGCAAAACAACTTTTGCCTCAGGAAACCGCAGGTCAGGCTCAGATCAAATTCAGGTTGGTGATGGCGAGCGATTCCCTCAATCCGAATGAAGGCGTCGCCATCGACGACATTCGCATCTACGAAGCGCCGCCGGATGTTGCCGTCTCTTCCATGCCATACCCTACCACCCAGTGCTACCTGAGCGACACAGTGCATACCCGGGTGTACATCCAAAACACAGGTATCGACACCCTGTTTGCCGGACAGCAGATACCCCTGCGCCTAAAAGTCAATGACAACAGCCTTATCAAAGATACCCTTGAACTTGAAAATTTCCTGGAACCAGAAGATGCAGTGCTGTTTACCTTCGATCAGACCGTCGACATGTCAGATTCAGGCGACTATGCCTTTAAAGTCTATGCTGTCCTGGAGGATGATCCCTACTTCTACGATTCCATCAACAACGATACCCTGAGCAAAACCATTGCCGTGCAAGGCATGCCAGATTATGACATTGGCAACATCATCGGTGTGCCTGCCAACGATTCCATCGATACCCTTCTGAATGCCGGAGCCGGTTTTGCCGGGTACGAATGGACCGGCAGCAACGATGAGATCCTTGGTACAGGAAAGAACTACCTGGTATACGATACCACCGGTTGGTTCCATATTGAAGTCACCAACAATGTAGGTTGTAAAGCCGACGATTCGGTCAAGGTAGTCGACTCGGACATCAATGTGGGGGTGACCGACACCACCAATGCAGCAGTCACCTACGCCGACTCATGTGAAAGGACCGTGCCCGTAGAGATACAGGTGGAGGTTAGCAACATGGGCATCCGCACTTTCCAGATTGACGATAGCATACCCATGGCCTACCGGATAAATGACCTGGAACCCGTTCATGACACGCTGGTGCTCGAACAGGTTCTTTATCCCAATTCACCGGGAGACAGCACAGTGAAGTTCACCTTTGAAGACAGTATAGACCTGAGCCAACCGGGCAACTACACCATAAAAATATACACCGACTTCCCCGTTGACTATAAACATTTCAACGATACCCTAACTGTTACATTGAATACCTGGGGTATTCCTGATACTGAGCTGGCTTATGACACGCTGGTGACTGCCAAGGCTGACACCCTGTCCCTGGATGCCGGCACGGCCTTTGATCCTTACACGTACCAATGGCAGGACGGTTCGGAAAACCAGACTTTCGACATCAGCCACAACCGCAGCGCATGGTACAAAGTAACCGTCACCAGCACCAATGGCTGCGGAACCGATGCCGACTCCAGCCGGATCATGGCCCGCAACACCGAGGTAGACTCTCTGGTATACCCCGCCAGCGCCTGTAAGCACGCTTTCACCAATAATGAAAAGGCTCAGGTAAGCATCACCAACCATAGCGCCGACACACTCTATCCGGGCGCCAGGATCCCCATGGCGCTGATAGTAGACAGCACGCTCATGCGCGACACCATCCTGATAAGCAGCCTTCTGACCCCCGGCCATTCAAGGACCTTTACCCTTAGTCCTGAATTTGATATGTCGGCTGTCGGGGAGCATAGCTTCGAAATCTATTCGGAAAGCACGTTCGACGTAGACCGTTCCAACGATACCCTCCGCAAAACCATCGAAACATGGGGCTATCCCGATGTGGATTTTGCCCGCGACACCGTATATACCACAAAGGCCGACACGATCAAACTGTTTGCGGGAGAAGGTTTCGGATCGTACCTGTGGCAGGACGGTTCTGTCAATGATACCTTCTATGTCTCCGACAAATCATCAAAACAGTATTCCGTAACGGTGACGGATGTTCACGGCTGCAGCACCGACAGCGATTCGGTACAGGTCTTCACTTACAACCTGGGCATAAAGGAAATGCTTGCCCCGTCAAGCGACTGCGAACTTTCCGGCTCAGAAAAGATCAAGGTGAAAGTGAAGAACTACAGCCATGATACGCTCTATGCCGGAGACTCCCTGGATATTGCCTACATCATGGATGAGACGGATACAATAAGGGATACCAAAACCTTCAGCAGCAATCTGCTGCCGGGAAGAACATTCAGCCACACTTTCCCGGACAGTGTGGATATGTCCGCCTACCGAACCTATCAATTTGAATTTTTTACAGCACATCCCTATGATGCATACCGCCCCAATGATACCCTGCCCAATGCCGTCAAAACATACGGATACCCCGAGTTCAGCCTGAACTACGACACCCTTTACACTACCCGGGCCGATACCGTCAAGCTGTACCCCGACATCACGGAGAATGCCTATCTGTGGAGCACCGGCTGGAATGAAGACACATTGCGTGTATCCGATCGCTCCACTACCGAATACAAGCTGACTGTCTCAGATATCCACGGGTGCTCTTCGGTGGATTCTTCTACACTGATCACGTATGACCTTGGCGTCGACAGCATCATCTCGCCGGTTACCCAATGTAAGCTGACCTCCTCAGAGCTATTGACCGTTGAAGTGAAAAATTACGGACACGACCTATGGAAAGCGGGCAGTTCTATTCCTTTAGGATACCGTTATAACGGAGGCAGTGTGGTGCGCGACACCCTTACCCTATCCTCCGATTTGCCGCACGGCTCAACCGCATTGCATATCATTGATTCCTTTGACCTAAGCATCCCCGGTTCATGGGAATTTAACACATTTACAGATTTCCATGAGGATGTTGCCCGTTCCAACGATTCTCTTGCCAAAACCGTTCAAAATTACGGTTATCCGGTTATTGACCTGGGGCCGGACACCCTTTTCACCAACCGGCCCGATAACGTATTGCTTAAGCCCGGCACAGGATTTGACTCCTATCTATGGCAGGACGGCTCAACCTCAGAAACTTACTCTGTAATGGAACCACACTCCAAACAATACCATGTAACCGTCACAAACACAAACGGCTGTTCCTCGTACGATACCATCAACATTATTGCGACCGACCTGGGGATCGATTCACTGATCTCTCCAATGAGCGGCTGTGAGCGGAACGACTCCGAAAAGGTGATCGTATCGGTCAGAAACAACAGCCAGGATACCCTGCAGACAGGTGATGAGCTTACACTGAGCTTTTCCATGGGCGCTACCGGTGATACAACCATTCATACATTGAAGGAAGACCTACTCCCGGGCGATACCCTGCAATATACCTTCGCCCGTACGATCGACATGTCAGTTATCAACACCTATCCTTTCCAGGTCGGAATCAGCTATTTTCCGGATGTAGACATCTCCAACAACACCCTGAACAAAACTTTGGAGGTAGCCGGATATCCGGTGGTGGATATTGGCCCGGATACCCTGTTCACCACACAGGCCGACACCCTCCTGCTTGATGCAGGCAGCGGTCATGACTCCTATCTGTGGCAGGATGGTTCTTCCAATCCCACTTTCGATGTGTCATCCAACAGCTCCGCACTTTACCACGTCCGGGTTTCCAATGAACTCGGGTGCATTACCCGCGACTCTATGCAGGTGATTGCCCACGATGTGCAGATGCTTTCGATATCCTCTCCCGATGATGCATGTGCCCTTAGCAACCGGCAGCAGATAACGGTTGCATTGTACAACATCAGCCAGGATAATCTCGAGCCGGGTATCAATCTGCCCCTTAACCTTATAGATCCGCAGGGAAGCCTGCATACGGATACACTAGTCCTCTCCGAACCATTTAATACGGGAGACACCATTGAATACAGCTTCTCACAAAGGTTAGATCTATCAGCCCCTAATACCTATAAACTGAAAGCGTATTCAGCATACGAACCAGATGTCAATCCATCGAACGATACAACAACCAAAACCATTGAAGTATATGGTCGCCCCGAACCCGATCTGGGAGATGATGCCACCGTCTATAGCACACATTACCAGCTTGACCCAGGTGCCTTCGCCGAATATGAATGGCAGGACGGTTCGCAGAGAAACAAATTCACTGTATCTCAAAATCATGCTACTCCCGATAACCTCTACCATGTGAAGGTCACAGATCAAAATGGTTGTATCGGGAGAGACACCACACAGGTAGTACTGAAAATTAATGATTTACACCTTAAGGGAATACTGGAACCCGGTAACCAATGTGCATCTAAAGCGGATGCCGCCATCAAGCTGGAAGTAGAAAATACCGGAAATATAACCTTGCTTGGAGATACGGAAATTCCTTTCATTTACCAAATAGATGATGATTCTCAAGTAAAAGATACCATGATCCTCAACCAGGAGCTGAAACCTGAAGCAACCGATACCTTCACTTTCCAAAATGTTATAAATATAGGTTCATCAGGAATCTTCAACGTAAACATCCAGATCAAGCTCCCGGGGGATTTAAGAGTGGAAAATAACGATTCCACAAAGGCGATTGAAATATATCCCTTGCCTGTTATAGACTTTGGCGATGACACGATGAAAACAGCATTCCCGTATACACTGGACCCGGGTGATTTTCCCTCTTATCTCTGGCATGACGGCAGCAGTGAAAGAACTTACGAGGTAACCGGACCGGATACCTACAATGTGGAAGTAAGCAACATATATGGCTGTACGGCTGATGAAAAGGTCGTCATACAACCGGTAGGCATGCAAGACAAACTCAAACACACCATCGGCTACGAGGCCACCATCTACCCGGTTCCTGCCGGTGAGCATCTGATGATCAACCTGTCAGCAGATAAAATAAGGCATTTTACCATCAAGCTCATCAACAACCAGGGTTATCCGGTATACAATGAAAAAACCAGCCTCCGGGTAGGTACTCATACCATCCGAACACAGGATCTGCCAAGAGGCATCTATTACCTGAGGATCGAAGAAAAATCCGGCGTACGGAACTATAAGGTGATCCTGAACTAGGCAATATCAAACGGTTTAATGTTTGCGGATATAAAGTTGAAAGTGAAAAGTTGAAAGGATAGCGTTTGAAAAAATTGGTCATTGATGATCATTCCCTTGCCATTGGTTGTCATCAAGCAAAAGCCGGATAAGCTCCTACAGGGCCCTGAAAAATTTACTTCAAATGCCGGACAAGTTTCATTGTCATTAAGTGGTCATTGATGGTCATTTGGTGGCCAATTGGTGGCCAATTGGTGGCCAATTGAAAATAAAGAGTTTGAGGGTTTGACCGGAGTTTGACTGGAGTTTAAATCGTTGGGTCAATTCGGTGGTCAATCATCCAATCACTCATTAAGGGCAGGATAAGTTTTTGTGTCCTTTGTGTATCCTTGGTGAGTACCTTAGTGGTTCGATATTAAATTAGCAGGCAATTGGCAGCTAACAATCAACCAATCACCCAATAACCCACCCCTCTTCTACGTTACAAAATTGGTTCGATTTTTGATATACCTTTTTGGGTTGCAACCAAAACAACATACTTATGATGCAAGCGATAAGGATCTTTATACTGCTTATACCTTGGCTATCAGCCAGTATAGTTGCAGGCTTTACCCAAAACCTGCCTGAAGAAACAGTGAATGGCAACAGCAGCTTTGCTTTTCAGTTGTTTGATCAGATCAAAACAGAAA
>CAYYLT010000103.1:0-2644 GCA_964472385.1 uncultured Bacteroidales bacterium | reverse complement strand
GTGAATGGCAACAGCAGCTTTGCTTTTCAGTTGTTTGATCAGATCAAAACAGAAAACCAAAACGTATTTTTTTCCCCTTACAGTATTTCCTCAGCCCTGGCCATGACTTATATCGGTGCGGAAGGTATCACCGAAAAAGAGATGCAAAGCGTTTTGGGTTTCCATGAAGATAAATCAACACTGGCCGCTGATTACTACCGGCTAAATCAACGCCTGGATACCCTGGACAAGGGCAAAAACGACCTGTCAGTGGCCAATTCGCTCTGGTGCCAGAAAGGTTACCATTTTCTGGATAGATTTCTGGATATCAATACAAAATTTTATAACGCAGGCATCAAAAAAGTTGATTTCAAAAGGAAATATCCCCGGGTACGGAAGCGAATCAATCAATGGGTCGAACAACAAACCCACCATAAAATACAGGATCTGATTGGGGAAGGGATGCTGACCCCCATGACCCGCCTTGTGCTGGCCAACGCCATATACTTTAAGGGCATGTGGGAGCATCCGTTTGACAAGGGGGATACCCGTTCCAACTTTTTTTATGCAGATGAAAAACGGAAGGTCCCGGTCCAATTGATGCATCGTTCCCTATCAGCAAGATATTATGAGGATGAACTGGTACAGGTACTCGAACTTCCCTATTCCGGAGAAGAGCTATCCATGATGATCTTATTGCCTCAGCAAATCCATGGTATCGATAACCTGGAAAAAAAACTGAATGATACGCTTTATGACAAATACCTGGAATCGATGTATACCAAAGAAGTGGAGCTTTGGATACCGAAATTCAAAGCAGAAACCCAGTACAACCTGAATGCTCCACTGGAAAAATTAGGGATGCCAAGCGCCTTTGGGAAAGATGCGGATTTTTCCGGAATGACCGGAGGCAAAGAACTTTTCATCAGTGATGCGGTGCATAAAGCTTTTGTGGAAGTCAACGAGGAAGGTACGGAAGCAGCGGCAGCCACAGGAATAGTCATGAGCAAAACAGCGCTGGTCAAAAAGCCACAATTTAAAGCCAATCACCCCTTTATATACCTGATCAAGGACAATCAAACCCATACCATACTTTTTATGGGGCGATTGAGCCATCCAAAGCATTAGTGATATTATTCCAGGGATTTCACCCGGGAATATTCAAATTACACCACTTCGTGGGCTGATGCCAGAGCTTTCAACCCCTCCGGTGCTGAAAAGGATTGTTGTGCTTACTGTACATGGGTTTCACCCATAGTTATCCCAAGAAAATCTACCAGATCACATAATCACTCCATCCGGGCTTTAACGATTGGATCAGGCTTTTATAAGCCCTTTTGCAATACCCGCTGCGTTCAACCTGGGTACCACTGCCAAATATCTCCTTGCTTACCGGTTGCACCGTATCTTTCCCAAGGCTTTCCAACACATTAAGCGCATGGAGCTGCACCCATTGATTTTCATTATTCATCTCTTTAATCAATAGCTCGAGTGCATCTTCCGTCTTACCCATCCTGCAAAGAGCTTCCGCTGCTGCAATGCGGTTGTTTCCCCAGGTATCGTTAAGCATTTTCTGCAGTTGGGGGGCAGCCTCCTCACTTTTTTCCGGCAAAATGGCACAACCAGTAGCTGCCCAGTATCTTACGGCAGGATGCTCGGCACCAAGTTTTTCAATCAACCGGGGAACATCAGCAGGATTTTTACGCGTGGCCTGCTCCGCGGAAGATATGATCTCATCCGAAGGAAATCCGCTGGCATGGGTTAATGCATATATGGTTTGATCACCAGCCATCTCCCGCATCATGGCTTCGGGTAGAAAACCCGCACCGCGGTTTGACCTTACCCAGCGCTGGGTTTCTTTCCGCATGCGCTTTAAGACATCCCGGTATTGGGGAACATCAGCCAGATTATTGATATTATGCGGATCTTCGGTGATATCATAAAGCTCTTCTGCAGGCTTGGTCTGCCAGAAACGGCTTTGTACAGCATTGCACCGGCCATGCTCATAAGCTTCCTTCCAGGCCCTTGTGGAGGGTGAACGCCAGAGGTACCAAAGGTGCTGCCCGTAGATACGATGAGGCATATAGTTGCGTATATACCGGTACTGATGATCCCTCACCGATCGCATCATATCGTACCGCTCGTCCATTCTTCCGCGGAAAAAATGCACATACCGCGGATCATCCGTTTTCTGCTTTCCCAGGAAAGCATGACCCTGCATGTGTTCCGGGATCGCAACACCCGCCAGGCTCAATACCGTAGGGGCCAGATCCACAAAACTTACCAGCCGGTCTGTACGGCTACCCGGTTTATCCGGAGCCAGGTGCTGATATTTTTCCGGAAACCTGACAATCATCGGAACCCTGGTGCCCGATTCAAACAAAAAACGTTTGCTTCTGGGCAATACCCCGCCATGGTCTCCATAATAAAATACAATGGTGTTTTCTGCCAACCCGCTTTCCTCTAGTTCGTCCAAGAATTTCCCGACACGCTTATCCATTTCCATTATGGCATCATAATACTGGGCATAGCACCTGCGCATATCCGGAAAATCGGGGTGATAGGGTGCAAGGTTAATATTGTCAGGCCTGTGGTTGAAATCATCATTATCTTTTATCGCTTGATAATGGATAATGCTTTCGTGACTCTGTCCAATGTTGAACAC
>CAYYLT010000102.1:0-10927 GCA_964472385.1 uncultured Bacteroidales bacterium | reverse complement strand
AAAATAATCATTTTGTCGTGTGTGTTAATAATTATTTTTATCATGCTTGTTTCATTTTCATTAAATCCCGAATGCATTACAGTTAACCAATTTCACCATGAAATTAAAGCTTAAGTATTCATTTTTATTTCCAAAATCCTTCATGCCCCGATGGGTAGTTTTTCTTCTCGACATCATCCTCTCCCTTATTTCTGTCTCACTGGCCTATATGATCTACTTTAATTTTAAGATTCCGAATCCGGCATATACCTATCCGAATCTCGGATTCATTATCACACTCATTATGCTCATAAGAGCCATTACCTTTGTTACCTTCAGATCCTATGCCGGGATTGTAAGGTATACTTCCTCAAAAGATACGGAAAGACTTACGGTTGTGGTTATGACAGGCAGTTTAATTTTTGTTTTCATCAACCTGATAGGATATTACTTGATCAATCATTCCTATCTGATTCCCTTTACGGTTCTGATCATGGATTTCTTATTAACCGTTTTTCTAATGAGCGCTTCACGGTTAATGGTCAAATCGCTTTACCATGAGATGCATTATCCTCCGAAAAAGAAAAAAAATGTCATTATTTTCGGCGCTGATGATTATGGAAAAATCACCAAACATACACTGGAAAGGGATGCGGGAAGCAAATTCAAGGTAGTTGCTTTCTTTGACAGTGATGAATCGAAAATTGGTAAAAGTCTTGAAAATGTAGGGATATACAACACAAAAAACTTAAATCCGTATCTTGAAAGATGTCATGTAGAAAAACTGATCATTGCCAAGAAGAATATCCCCTATTCCATAAAGAACAAGATCATAGAGGATTGTCTGGAATACAAAATCCACATATTAACGGTACCGGACATCAACTATTGGATTAATGGGGAACTGAGCTTTAACCAGATTAAAAACGTTGAGATAGAGGATCTGCTGGAAAGAAAACCGATTGTTCTGGACGAAAGTATGATCAGAAGGCAGGTACTCAACAAAACCATTCTTGTAACAGGAGCAGCAGGTTCTATCGGGAGTGAAATTGTAAGGCAGTTGATACGTTTTTATCCGCAAAAACTCATTCTTTTTGATCAGTCGGAAACCCCTTTATATGACCTGGAACTTGAAATTAAGGAAAATCATTTTTTCTTCGATTTTGAAATTGTCATAGGAGATATCTCGAGCAGGCAAAGGGTTGAATATGTTTTTGAAACCTATCAGCCCTCTATTGTATATCATGCTGCAGCCTATAAACATGTTCCCATGATGGAGAGCAATCCCTCGGAAGCCATTCTCACCAATGTATTGGGAACCAAGATACTTACTGAAGCTGCGCACAAGTTTCAGGTAAAACAGTTCGTTATGATTTCCACAGACAAAGCAGTCAATCCTACCAATATCATGGGCGCTTCAAAACGAATTGCAGAGATGTATATTCAGGCCCAGAATGATCAGAGCATGACACACTTTGTCACCACCCGTTTCGGAAATGTATTGGGATCGAACGGTTCGGTAATATTACGTTTCAAAAGGCAAATATCCGAAGGGGGACCGATAACCATCACCCACCCGGAAGTAACGCGTTATTTTATGACTATCGCTGAAGCCTGTCAACTGGTACTTGAAGCAGGTTCTATGAGCCGCGGTGGAGAAATATACCTTTTTAATATGGGAGAATCCATTAAGATTGTTGATCTTGCTAAAAAAATGGTCAAGTTATCCGGACTGGAACTTGGAAAAGACATTCAATTAAAATATACCGGATTAAGGCCGGGAGAGAAACTGCATGAGGAACTGCTTAATGATATGGAAGACACTGTTCCCACCTACCACTCCAAAATAATGATTGCCAAACAAATCAATCACAGGAATCCCAATATATTCGATGAAATCAATTTATTGGAGCAGCTTTATGATCTGCAGGAGAAGGACAGTATTGTTCAAAAAATGAAAGAAATTGTTCCGGAATTTAAAAGTAAGAATTCTCAATACGAAAAGATCGATTTCCTGAATACATCGACCTCTTAATAAATAAGGCTTGCTGAAAAACACAAACAATGCCTATAATAAATAGGATGCATACCTTTATTATTTGCAAATTGCAGGGTTCTTTTACAGATATGTGCTAAAAACATTGCATTCTGGAAACAATAGATGTGTTTATCCTATTGATTTTAAGGAAGGTTTGTGTTTTTCAGCAGACCCTATGATAATTTGTTGTTAACCTGTATGATCCAGGCACGCTATAGTTTTTGAACTGCCGCTTGTTCCAGTTTATATTTCTCCTTACTTTCGGGGCATACAGCCAGTCCGGAATCATCGAAAGATAGCCGGTGCCCGTATTCGCTCATCCAGCCGACATGACGGGCAGGATTGCCTAGTACAAGGGAATAAGGCTTAACATCTTTGGTTACCACAGCGCCGGCACCTATGAATGCATACATTCCTATTTCATGTCCGCATATGACCGTTGCATTAGCACCGATACTGGCGCCTTTCCTGACCCGGGTAGATTCATACCGATCCCTTCGCACAACTGCGCTTCTCGGATTGGAGATATTGGTAAATACCATGGAAGGACCCAAAAAAACATCATCTTCACAGATTACACCAGTATAGATCGACACATTATTTTGTACCTTCACATTATCTCCCAGTTCTACATAAGGGGAGACCACTACATTTTGACCCAGGTTACATCCTTTGCCAATTTTGGCATGGGACATAATATGGGAAAAATGCCAGATCTTCGTTCCGACGCCAATTTCACATTCCGCGTCAATGACTGCTGTTTCATGGGCAAAATATGATTTATCCGCCATCAGGTAAAATATTGTTTTATGGTTTCGCTAATATATGACAATTGTTCTTCATCAAGCTCCGTGTGCATAGGTATCGACAGTACCGACCGGCTTAGGGCTTCAGAGAACGGAAAGGCATTTTCCGGGTAATGAAAATCACTGAATGCTTCCTGCCGATGCATTGGAACCGGATAATAGACCATGGAAGGGATACCCCTGGATTTTAGATATGCTTGAAAATCGTCTCTATCCACTTGTTCTGACAAGATCAAAGTGTATTGATTGTATATATGGTTTGATGGTGTGTGGACGGTCGGAAGGGTGATCTGATCAATATCTTCCAGCGCTTTAGTATAATAGGCTGCCGCATTTTGCCTGCTCTGGTTGTATTGATCAAGATACTTCAGTTTGACATCAAGTATCGCAGCCTGAAGGGTATCCAGCCTGGAATTCATCCCTATGCGTGAATGGTAATATTTTTGATGGGAACCATGATTGGCAATGGTTTTGCATATATCAGCCAGATCATCATGATGGGTAAAGATTGCTCCACCATCACCATAGCAACCCAGATTTTTAGATGGAAAGAAGGATGTACAGCCAATATCTCCGATCGTGCCAGCCTTTCGATATTCTCCACCGGTACAATAGACTGCCCCCAGAGCCTGCGCTGCATCTTCTATCACCATCAGATTGTACTTCTCAGCCACCCGGTTTATCTCATCCATATGGGCACACTGCCCAAAAAGATGCACGGGTATGATGGCTTTACTATTTTCCGTGATCACCCCATGGAGCTGGTCAACGGAAATATTGAAATCATAAGGATCCACATCCACCAATACCGGTTTCAAATCCAGGAGTTTGATCACTTCAACTGTTGAAATAAAAGTAAAATCAGAGGTAATCACCTCATCGCCGGGTTTTAAATCCAGGGCCATCAGGGCAATCTGCAATGCATCAGTACCATTGGCACAAGGTATAACATGTTTAACGTTAAGATAGTCAGAAAGATTGTGTGCAAAGTTCTGGTGATGGGGTCCTTTAATAAATGCTGAAGATTCCAAAACTTCATGAATAGCCTGGTCTATCTCATCTTTAATACGATGATACTGGGATTTCAGATCCACCATACTGATCTGTCTCATGAATGAATAATTTTATTTGGCATAATTCACTGCTCTTTTCTCGCGGATCACAGTAACTTTTACCTGTCCCGGGTAAGTAAGCTGATTTTCAATATGTTTTGAAATTTCATAGGATAATTTATCTGATTGATTGTCATTAACCTGATCGCTGCCAACAATCACTCTCAATTCACGGCCAGCCTGAATAGCATAGGTTTTTGTCACACCTTCGAAAGAAAGTGCCAGTTCTTCCAGATCACGAAGCCTTTGGATATAAGACTCAACAGCCTCTCTTCGGGCTCCGGGTCGTGCACCTGAAATGGCGTCACAAACCTGCACAACAGGAGCTATTAAGCTGCTCATTTCCGTTTCTTCATGATGTGAACCTATAGCATTGGCAACTTCAGGCTTTTCCTTATACTTTTCAGCCAGCTTCATACCCAGCAATGCATGAGGCAATTCCGGCTCATCATCAGGTACCTTACCAATGTCATGCAATAGCCCGGCTCTTTTGGCTATCTTCTGATTCAAACCCAGCTCAGAAGCCATGATCGAGCATAAATTGGCAACTTCCCGGCTATGCTGCAATAGATTCTGACCATAGGATGAGCGGTACTTCATTTTACCGATAAGCCGGATCAATTCAGGATGTAATCCATGAATACCCAGATCAATAGCGGTTTTCTTACCCACTTCATTGATCTCTTGTTCTATTTGCTTTTCTGTCTTTGTAACGATCTCTTCAATACGGGCAGGATGGATTCTGCCATCTGTAACCAGCTGATGGAGGGAAAGCCGTGCTATTTCCCTTCGAATCGGATCAAAGGCTGAAAGGGTAATAGCTTCCGGGGTATCATCAACAATTATTTCAACCCCTGTTGCTGCTTCAAGAGCCCTGATATTTCTACCTTCTCTCCCGATAATTCTGCCTTTGATCTCATCATTATCAATATTGAAAACCGTAATGGCATTTTCAATGGTTGTCTCAGCTGCAACTCTCTGGATCGTTTGTACGATCATCCGTTTAGCTTCTTTATTGGCATTCATTTTAGCCTCTTCCACAATTTCGTTCATGGTTGACATGGCTTCTGTTTTGGCTTCTGCCTTTAGCGAGTCCGTAAGCTGATTCTTGGCTTCCTCCGCCGATAATCCGGATATGGTTTCAAGTTGTTCCACATGTTGCTTATGGATCTTCTCCAGTTCTTCATGCTTCTTTTCAACCATATTCATCTGTACCTGAAGGTTTTCACGGATCGCATCGAGCTCGTTTTTCTTTCGGTCTGTTTCCTGAATCTTTTGGGAAAGAGAATTTTCTTTTTGTTTGATTTTGTTCTCAACGGCCTGGATCTTATTGTTGCGATCATTGATCTCCTTTTCGTGCTGAGATTTTAATTGAAGAAACTTCTCTTTAGCCTGGAGAATTTTGTCTTTCTTGATAACCTCTGCTTCACCTTTTGCATCTTCAATAATTTCGTCACGCTTTTTTTTCAATGCTTTCTGCCAAAAGAGGTAGGCAAGAAAACCACCAAGGACAAAAGCGGCAACTCCTGTTATGATATGGAGTGTAAGATGGGATATTTCACCAAATATTTGTGTTGTTACCATAATGCTGTAGTTTTTAAATTGGATCCATAAAAAAAGATATAATATTAACCTGGCAAATCAGATATTATGCTCAGGTCTGATAAAAAAAAACCCGCATAAGTAGCCTTAATGCTGGATAAAACCCCTGTATTGACATGGGTGGAGTTGCCATCCGAGGTCGAGCTTCCCCTGCTCCGCTAAAAAAAAGCGGAATTCCGACGAATCGGAATGAGGCCTGTTCTTGCCCGAATGAGCTTTAGCTCCAATTTGTTAAGTGTTGAGTTTTTCAGCCATTAAGGAACTATGCGGGTATATCTTCTATGTAAAGAACGTTTATTGCTTGGTATTTAAGAACGCTTCCAACTCATCATTCAAATCCTCTAAGCTTTCCCTGACAGGCGCCTGTTGCGTTTTTTCCTCTTCTTCCAGGTATTTAATCACAAACTGCAAAGCCGCCATCGCCAAAAAATCCTGATTGTCCTTATCTACATAACGTTGTTTGTATTGCAATATTTTCTCGTTGATCAATTTTGCAGCCCTTCTTATCCGTTCTTCATCATGAGTTTCAATTTTGAGCGGATAATACCTATCTGCAAGATTTATTTTTATTGAAAGCTTATCGTCTCCCATATCCTCTCATGCAATATTGCTTATTTGTTCAGAAGAGCTATACATTTATCAATTTCCCGCACAATTCTGTTAATTTTAATCTTTGCATCGTGAGGTGACTCAACAGATGCTATGTTTTTTGCCACTTTCATATGAGAATACTTCTCCTCGAAATCGGCTAATTCCTTTTCTTTTTGTTTTAATGCCTGTTTTAAATTTTCATTTTCCTTCAGAAGCATTTCATTATGAGATCGTGATTTCTCATAAAAACCCATGAGCTTTCTGATCTTAAATTTTAATTCATCAACAATATTTTGATCCGCTTGATCCATACGTCTGAAATCACTAAATTACAAAATTAATATACGTTTTGCAAATAAAAAAATAAACCTCCTCCTTTTTTAACCTGTATTATTCATGCATAATGCATTATGCATAAAACACGAGAATCATATAATGTATCTGATTTTGGGCTATAAAGCCTGAGGCTTGTGAATCATTCAAAATAATATTAGTTTTGCTCCTTTCTCTAATAAATTCTACATCCCCAATTATGAGGCAGAGGCAGATATTTTTCATCGGTGGTATGATATTGCAGCTAATGCTGATCCCATCATTATTTGCTCAAGAAGTAACAAACATACCATCCGGCAGGTTACATCCTCCTCTATCCCCACCTATCAGATTATCAGGGAATTTTGGGGAGCTTCGACCAAATCATTTTCATTCCGGAATAGACATAAAAACCGGGGGAGTTAAGGGGGAAAAAATTTTCGCTGTTGCCGATGGCTATGTCTACAGGATTAAAGTCACTACCGGAGGATACGGCAAAGCCATTTACATTCATCATCCGGAGCACGGCCTTTCATCTGTATATGGTCATCTAAAGCAGTTTGATGAACGCCTTGCTTCCTATGTCAAAACCCGGCAGTATGCTAGAAAAAGCTTTGAAATACAACTGTTCCCGCGTAAGAATCAATTTCAGGTTAAAAAAGGATCATTAATTGCTTATTCAGGCAATAGCGGAAGCTCCAACGGACCTCACCTGCACTTTGAACTCCGGTCAATGAACAATCAACATCCTGTAAATCCATTAGATTACCAGTTTCCCATTAAAGACAATATCCCGCCCAAGATATTCAACCTGGCTGTTTATCCGCGCAATAACAATAGCTATATTAACGGAAAAAGTCAGAAAGTAATCCTTGATGTTGTTTCCATAAAGCAAGATCATTATACCATTTCAGGCGATCAAAAAATCAATGTATCCGGCTCAATAGGATTTGGTATCAGGGCATTCGACTTCCTCAACCATTCTTCCAATTGGTGCGGTGTTAATTCAATCAGGCTTTATATTGACAGCAATTTGGTTTACAAACATAACATCGATGAATTTTCCTTCCAGGAAACCCGCTATATTAACAGCTTAATTGATTATGAAGAAAAAATCAGGAATAACCTGTCCATTCAAAAATCATTCCTTCAACCTCACAATGAATTAAGCATTTACGAAATCATAAAGAATGATGGTTACTATCGATTTAACAAACAATCCACTCACCAGGTCAAATATGAAGTTAAAGATGCATATGGCAATACATCCGTTTTAACCTTCAAAGTGTATGGCACGGACAGCCCTGTAAAAAGATCCATTGATGACAAACCTGAATATGTCAAATTCATGCCCTGTAATACAAAAAATCAATTTATTAATGAAGAAATCAAATTGCATGTTCCGGCATATGCTTTTTACGATACCATCTATTTTGATTATTCAAAATGTCCGATGGAAGGACCATCCATTTATTCGGACCTGCATAGCATTCATAACCGCTACACCCCGGTGCACAAAAATGTTACATTATCCATCAAACCCAAAGATCTGCCTGGCATCTTAAGAAAAAAAGCATTCATTGCCCGATCCACTGAAGATGGGTATGTATTTGAAGGGGCTGAACAGGTGAATGGTTTTATTACCACCCGGGTTAACCTATTCGGAGATTATGTGGTAATGGTAGATAATATAAAACCCACCATTACACCTTATGCAACCGGACCGGAAACCATATCCTTTAAAGTTACAGATGAAAATTCCGGCATTAAAACCTATAATGGTTACATTGACGGCGAATGGGTATTATTTGAATATGAACCGAAAGAAGATCTGATATTTTGGAGGATTGAAGAAAGCAGGCTTTCTCCGGGACAAAAACACCAACTTGAATTATTCATAAGTGACCAGCTGAATAATATTGCTACCTACCATGACACCATTACCATAAACCAGGGTCTGCTGAAAAATACAAAAATTCCTTAAAATCAATAGGATAAACATATCTATTGTTTCGCAAACCCTGACAAGCATATTAACCACCAAATCAGCATTTGGAGATAAGGGTGATCACCAATAAAGGCGCCTGGAAAGGCCCAACTTGTACCACCGCCCTGGTGTTTTGATATTTCCAATATCATAATGCCGGTTATCAAACATATTGACAACTTCTAAATAAAATTTCCATGCATGATTTTCATACCTGAGCTTGCCATCAAAAACCCATGCGGGTATATAAGCTACCTCATGGGTGTATCTTCCCTGCGCAAAATCATATTTCAAAAAACTTCCTGCGCGGTCGCTATAAGCGGATACGAAAGTCAAGCTGAAATTTTTCCAGCTTCCGGATAATTGCATGCCCCAATCATCTTTCAGATAATGCAAAGCATATTTTGATTCTGAATCATTTGTCAATTTGTCTTGATCCAGATAGGTATAATGCATACGAAGGGTTTTGAGAAAAATCTCATCTCCAAACAACTTGTCGAGATGCACGATAATGGATAACTCTATTCCTTGATTATGCAAATGGGTTAAATTATTGGTTTTCCATTTGGTATGCTGATGCAACCGTGTCCAGGCAATCACATCATCCATATCATAATAAAAATAAGCCAAATGACCGGTAAGTTTCTGCGTATTGAATTTGACCCCCCCCTCATAGTTATTAGCCTTTTCAGGTTTCAAATCAGGATTGCCTTCATTTGAAGGCCCGGAATAGAATAAATCTGTAAAAGTTGGCAATCTCAGGGCTTTATTAAAGGACATATAGGGCCTTATTGAAGGATTAACTTGATAACCTAGATTTATGCCGGGAAAGAAAGTCCATCCCAGCCCGGAAGAATTGTACCAGTTACTCAATATTCCGGCAGAAAGCGATAATCCTTGAAATGACACTACATGATCGAGATAAAAATTAAGGATGCTCCGGCTATAGTGTTTATCAAAATAACCATGATCCCCAGCCATATGGTATATGGTATCATTCATCGGCTCACCCAATACGTTACTCCATATGTTTTCCGACTTAATGCCAAGCCCCAGTGAGGTTTGTCCAAATTGTGACTTTAGAGAGGTATTGAGTTTAAAACCGTATACATCTGTTAAATGATAATTGTGGCCCGAATAATAGTTCCAGGGTTGGTAATTACCTGGGATATATTTGGCTGTATCCGCTTTACCTGTAACAAAATATCCGTTTTCTCTGCTATACCGGTTTTCATCTTCCCGGAACAATTCAAACCGGTCGCGGTGTCTTCTCCAGTAAGCAGCAGGATAGAAAACCATTTCATCGCCCAGTTCCATACTTAAGGCAGCCATTGTAGTTTTGACCTGTTCAAACTGATCCGGATATTCAGGGGTATAAAAGTTTTGCGCTCCATAAGCTTTATCCTTATGGCCAAAATGGATATTAAGCTTATTTTTCAAGATATCGATAACTCCCTGGTAAAACAAACCCCGTGTCCTAAAATCTGTATTTTTGGTATATCCGCCGGATCCCGACTGTGAGTAAGAAATGCGGTGTTTCATGCCGGAAAGAGATAAATTTCCATTGGCAGACACATGGTAATATTGGTGGCTTCCGCCATGCATGTTGAATCCGGCATAACTCGAATCATCAGGTTCCGTAACAATGTTTACGGCTCCGCCGATTGCATTGGGACCGAAAAGTCTTGATCCTGTACCTTTTGATACTTTAATTGCCTGGATATCCGATAAGTTCAATGGCAAATTGAGTGTAAAATGACCGGTTTGAGGATCAGTAAGATCCATACCATTGAGAAGAATAAGATTCTGATCGAAATTTGTTCCCCGAATATTGAGATCAGACTGAACACCCATCGCTCCGCGTTGTCTAATATCAATTCCGGATATCTGGTGAAGTACATCCGCGATACCGGTAGCCGGCATTTCATCCAGTGCTTTACGCTCTATTATACTGACAATGCCGGTATTTTCGGTATGAATATCCGGAGTCCGCTCACCGCTGATAACCACTTCATCCAGCTTAAGCTTGTCGTGGATCCACAGGGTATCCTGCTGAGCGAAGCTTTTGCATGGAAATACATATATAATACTAAACAAAATGCCTATCAATAGCCTCATCAATACATCATTTATGGCCTGTAGAACGAACACAGGCTGAGTTTAAGGACAAATCAATTGAAAAGCAAAACTATGGAAAATATTTAATTTCAAAAATAATCGCGGCTTTTAACGCCGGCTATAACTGATACCACCCACCGGTAAAAATTGATACCACCTATTTTTTGTGGATAAAAACAGCAACCTTTCTCAATGCATGCAGCGATGTTGGAAATTTATCGTCTATAACCATAAGATCGGTTATTCCATCAGAAAAAATTATCTTTATCCTGAACAATGCATGAATATATTCTTAATGCATGGCAGCAGATCAAAACAGAAATCGTCTTTAACCTGTATTATTCATGCGTCAAGTTTTGGGTAGATGCAAGGCGTCGAAAGC
>CAYYLT010000101.1:0-10931 GCA_964472385.1 uncultured Bacteroidales bacterium | reverse complement strand
GCCAATTTTTGGGCATCTGCTACGTGGCGAAAACCTCGAAGCAGGGTTTGCTGAAGGCTAACAAAAAATATTCACTGTAGCAATGCAAATTTTTTTTCAAATATTTGCTCATAACCTTACAATTGACAAATAATAAATGTACGCATGCTATTGATTATAGGCATTTTTTGTGTTTTTCAGCAAACCCAAAGCAGGGTGTGCTGAAAAAGTCTTTAGTACATCAGCTACGAGGCGGCAAAGCGAAGCTGTATATGAATACTGCGAGCTGAAGCCAACGATGTAGATGATGTGCTAAAGGCTAACAAAAAATATTCACTGTAGCAATGCAAATTTTTTTTCAAATATTTGCTCATAACCTTACAATTGACAAATAATAAATGTACGCATGCTATTGATTATAGGCATTTTTTGTGTTTTTCAGCAAACCCAAAGCAGGCGACTACACCGTGGGCTTTCGGCGCATTGCATCTACCCAAAACTTGACGCATGAATAATACAGGTTAGCTGTTTCAAATTTTTGTCGTTTGAAACATTTGGCAAAAATTTTGGCACATTCAGAAATTCCCGATGAACTTTAATCATTCTTCTGTGAGGAATTTATGATTCATAAAGTTCATGCTCGTTTCATATTTTCCTATATTTGGAAATCTTTTTAAGTCCGGATTATTAAGAAACTTCATGCCATTCGTTTATGAATTCGCTATGGTGAACACAATGGATGGAGGCAATTTCGGGTGACCGGACTGGTAGTCCCTTCAGATTGGAGTTTTATCCGTTAAATCGGGATATTTATGGAATCAAACAGGAAAAGATGGATTGATATACTGGCAGTTGTCATAACCGGTTCAATGAAATATATTTTAATGGACTGGCTCGATTTGCGTGTATTCTATATCGGTGCAGCCTGTTTGTTCTGGAGCGTGTTCATTTTTAAAAGATACCGGGAAGATAAGAGCATCCTCAGGCGTTGGGGTTTCCGGAAAGATCATTTTAAACCTGCATTTCTGTTCCTTCTGCCTTTTGCTTTGGGGATTACCGCAGCCATCATATGGTACGGCATTGCTTATAACGCAACTTTCCTTAACTGGCATGTAATTCCGATATTTATATTTTATCCGGCATGGGGGGTTATCCAGCAGTTCATGATGATCGCATTGATTGCCGGAAACTTACGAAGGATATCCGGCTTAAATTTGAAGGATTACCAGGTCACTGTGCTGACTTCCCTGTTGTTTGCACTTGTTCACTATCCCAGTTTGCCCCTGATGGTCTTTGCCTTTATCATGGAGGTCGGATTCATCAGCGTTTATATTAGATGGAAAAATATATGGCCACTGGGTCTGTATCACGGATGGATCGCCAGTCTGCTATTATTTTTCGTTATGGGCCGGGATTTATGGAATGAGTTATGGCCTGTGATTTAATATGAATAATTCTTACCGCAGCTTACGCTGCAAACAGTTCTCTTAACCTGACGAAAGTCCAAAACACAGAGCTAAGTGACTTAGCTTTATTATAACCATATTCAAAACTTTCATTTTCATATAACAATTGAAAGGTGTGATAGTATGAATTGAATACATATTACCTTGATCAATCTCTTGAATAGTGAATTATGCTAGGATAATTCGGGTTAGGCGGAAGCATAGTAAAATTGACTTCCCATCAATTTTAATGGCAACTTGCCCAGGTATAATCTCTTATCTCATATATGGAAAAATCTTTTGAGGTCGGTTACTTTCTTCAGACGATAATGAATGTAAAGCAGAATCGTTGATGTGATCGCAACGGAAACCATCACGATGGGGCTCCATCCGAAATGCAGGGAAGTACCGGAATAAAGGGATAGGATCCCGTCTATGCAAATACACAACAACCCTGATATAATCAGTGAATAGGCTATGATATTCAGTCCTTTTTGTTTGGATTTCCTTACCATTACTATGAACACAAAAACTCCGGCGTATGCTGCCAGTAAAAATGGGATTCCAAGTCTCATACCCCAACCCGTATTTCCGGCATAAATATCCAAAAGAATCAGAAGGATTGAGGCAGCTATAAAACCGAACGAAAACAGCAGCAGGATCTTCCTGTACCAGAAAGCGATCAGTGTGGTATTGATCAATAAAAACAGGTTGACGGTCACCGGATATTTTGACCAGGTTACTCCATGGTTTCCAAAAAGATCTATGATTAAAGTAATGAAAATACCGGAAACAAGGATGATCCCCGATATTTTCCAAAATACCATTCTTTTCTGGAAGACGGTTAATTTCTGATAATCCGTTAACAGCTTTTTCTCTTGCTCTCGTTTTCTGGTTTTTATATAGGCAAGATTATCCGCATATTTGTTCCATACCGGTTCGCCGCACAAAGAACAAAAATTGGCGTTTTCTTCCAATGCTACTCCACAATATGAGCAACGTATCATAATGACTTTATTGATTTTTTTCCAGCTTAACCGCTATATTCCGATCTTTCATGAATTGTAGAAATTTCTTTTCAAATTCTTTGGAGTTGGTGATATTTCCAAAACTCAATACCAGTTTATCGCCAAAACCTGCCACTCCGCAGTTTATTTTCAACAATTTATTGGGTGGCGGAGGGGTTATGACAAAATAATCGATTCGGTCTCTTGTTTCAGATGGCAGGTCTATTTTACCCAGATTGGTGACCACTCCGCTATATTGCCCCGGCCCCACTGCATTGTACTTCATCCGGAGTATAAAACTTTTAAGAATAAGGGGTATGCTCCTGACGTATATTTTCTTTTCACTTCCAACGTTTCTTGAGATGTTCTTATTGATCAGTTTTTCATCGGTTTCGAGTTGTACCTGATGGTAAACAGTCTTTATGATCTCCCCGAAGCTATAATGTCCAAGGCGCAGATCAATCTCAGGCATGACAAACAATGAAAAATTCCGCATGGTCCGCGAAGGGAAAATTTTCCTCAAATTAACAGGCACCTGAATGCGGAGTATTTTATGTTTTTTGTACCTTTTTAAAGTGTTCGGACTTTCATATACATCCTGCAATGTGAACAGGTATACCGCCACAAGATAGACTGTTATGCTTACCCCTTTTTCAGCGGCGGCCTGTTTGATTTGCTTCAGGGATAAGACAGCGGTTAACCTTTCAAAACGGGGCGAGGATTTAAGCGTATAAGGGATATGAAAGGCTTTTGATCTTTTCACCATTGGAGGAATGTTTTCTTTGAAATAGCGTTTATACGCATCCTCGTATTCTTCCTCCGGGATATCCCCGTCCGGCTCTGTAAAATCATATTCAGGGGGAATGCTTGCCCCGCATTCTTTAGAATACAATATCAGCAAGGATTTTAAGAATTGTAAAGCACCGCCCCCGTCAGTTAGAATATGGGAAAATTCGAGGTTTATTCGGTTGTTTCTTACCAGAATTCTTATCATCAGATTCCCCCGCGGAAATTTTCTGCAACAGGGTTTGTCATCCACTTCAATGGGTATATGCTGTGGAAGATGTTCCAGGTAGTACCAGAAAAATCCTTCCATGAGCTGTACTTGATAATATGGGAAACGCTTTTCTGCAAGCAGGACTGCTTTCCTAAAAGCCTTTATTCTCGCCGGTTGTTTTAATACCGCAGTCAATCTAAAAACCGTAGTAACCTCCCTTGTGATAATGGCAGGGAAAATTTTCGCGGCATTATCAAGAGAAAACCAAAATTTATCGGTTTTCGGGATACTATGAGGGTTCTTATTCAAAGATGCGTTGCAATTGCTGATTTTTTTCCCATTCATTCCGGCATTACCTTTCACCGTATCAAATTATATCGAAAGATAAAAAAAAGCCAATTTCTCAGACAAAAAACAAAAAAATATTTTAGCCATTTTATAGCCTGCATTATTCATGCGTCAAGTTTTGGGTAGATGCAAGTGGCTGTTGTGTTTCATCTCCAGAAAGAAGTAGACCGATGCTGCCAGGATGATTATCTCCTTTTGTCTTTGGGTAAGTTTCGGCATAATTCAACGTCTTACAGCAAAAATACAGGTTCCTGATCAAAAAGAAAGGACCTTTCACCGGATCTATATCAAATTTCACTTTTCCATCATGCTTGTTGGGATTTTTTTGTGCCCTTTACGATATGATTTTTATATTTTCTTCATGGCTTTATTTTAACTTCTCCCATTTTTAATGCATTTTTGTTTAATTCGAAGGTCATGGTAATCCCAAACAAAAAACGAATTTCATGAGCGAAAAGAATGATCTGAAAATAGCCGTTCTTATCGATGCCGATAATGTTCCGTATAGTAATATAAAAGGAATGCTGGATGAAATTGCTAAATTTGGTTTGCCGACCATCAAAAGGATATACGGCGACTGGACGAAGTCAAAAGCATCGGGTTGGAAATCTGCTTTGCTGAAGCATGCCATTACTCCGGTTCAACAATACAGCTACACTGTCGGGAAAAATGCTACGGATTCGGCAATGATAATAGATGCCATGGATATCTTGCACAGTCAGAAAGTGGATGGATTTTGTCTGGTATCCAGTGACAGCGATTTTACCCGGTTGGCAACCCGGTTAAGGGAATCCGGTATGATGGTTATAGGGCTTGGTGAAAAAAAAACGCCTCATCCTTTTATTGTGGCTTGTGATAAATTTATCTACATTGAAGTTATAGAAGGAGGAACAACCAAACAAGCAAAAACCACCCCCAAATCGAAAAGTAAAAAAACTACACCTGCTTCGAAGCAAGCATCAGAAGTAGACTCTATCGATGATGAATTGATCCGGTTACTGAAAACTTCGATTGATGATCTGGCTGATGACAACGGATGGGCTTTTCTTGCAGAAGTCGGAGGACTTCTTATTAAAAAGAAGCCGGATTTTGATCCCCGCAACTATGGTTTCGTC
This sequence comes from uncultured Bacteroidales bacterium, assembly GCA_964472385.1. Taxonomy (GTDB): domain Bacteria; phylum Bacteroidota; class Bacteroidia; order Bacteroidales; family UBA12077; genus JAGXLC01. The sequence continues at coordinate 6,040 of CAYYLT010000101.1, read as the reverse complement.
AAGCTTACTCCCCTGATAAAATCATTGAACGATCATTTCACCATTTACGAAAAAGCAGTTGAAGATACCCAGATCAAACACATCTATGTAAAAAATGAAAAATAAGAGCATACAGCTCAGGGAACCAGAGTAAAATCTGTCAGGCACTGGCAGCTGCTTGACCGGTTGAGTGAGGGCAAATTCCTGGAATTAAAATGGATCACGGCACATTCAGATGTTCCCAATCACATTCTTTGTCATCGTATGGCCAAACAAATTGCTACAGGCAAACAGTAAGTAAAAGTCTGTCAATCCGAATGGTGCGACAGTTTTTTAAATGGGGATGTGGCCCGGTTTTTATATCCATGCCACAATACCACGATCAGCAAAACACCGGCTCCTGCCAGGGCAGCAAAAACAATCTCGTCATGAACCGCCCATTGGCGCACGGCGATGGCAATGAACGCCCAGACACCCACCAGGGCAGCTTCACGCATGTTTCTTGTGAAGGTCAGCAGGAGATAGATCGCTGCAGCCAGGGCGATCATGATGACCGTCCACATGGGCGGGGACAGCAAGCCACCCTGCCAGTTCAAACTTACCAGGTACGTCGCCACATTCGCCACCACGATCCAGCCCAGGTAAATACAAATGGGCCACCAGACAAACACGATGGTTCGCAAAGGAGCATCCCAGATCTCCGGGCGAAGCCTCAGGGTCAGCATAATCAGAGAAAAAAGCTGAATGAAGATCAACAGCACGGAAATGCCCAGGTATTCATTGAGCCATGCTGCAATCCACAAGCCGTTGGCGATATTGCCCAGCGTAAACCAGATACCGGTTTGCTTCAACGCCTTATCTTCCCTGTTTCTGAGCCAGGCATACCATTGGTAACCCACAAACAAAAGGAGCAACACATAGATGACTCCCCAAATCGCGAAAGCATAGCCCGCAGGTGCGATCAAGAATATTTTGTAATTTTGAAAAAATTCTGATATGAAAGCAGTTGAATTTAAATCAAAGCTTTAAAATAGATCCATAAAAATACCCGATAATGTAAGCTCGGAATTGTCTGAAAAAAAGGAAGTACGTGTAATAGTACTTTACGAGGAGGACCAAGACCAGGATGAAAACGATTTTCAAAATTTAGCACAGGAACATTTCTTTGCCGGTTATTCCGATTCGGATTCAATTTATGACGATGAGTAATATGGGAAAACGCTCTTTTGGTGAGATTTACCTACTCAAATTCCCTTTCTCAGAGGGAAAAAACATAAAAGGGAACAAAATATAAAAAGAGACCCATTCTTGTTATTCCGGATACTGGAGATAATGATATGGTAGTTTGTAGCATAACGAGTAAAATTCATCATACGGAATTCGACTTTAAAATTGAAGATTGGAAAGCTTGCGGCTTAAAACTTCCTTCCGTGATCCGGTTGCATAAAATTGCTACTTTAGAGAAAGATTTGATTGATAAAAAGCTGGGGCATATTAATGTAGGATTAAAGAAGCAAATTAAAAAAAAAATCAGGAAGATGCTTTGACCGTATTCATTCTTTCAGGATAACTTTCTTGGTATACACCTCATTACCCATCATTATTATGGAGGAATTGTCGAAGAAGCCTGGATTCGGAGACGTTCCTGCATGATCAAGCCGCCGGTGTCTGGTAAACCAAGGATTTTTGGGCCTTTTAGTCAGGTTTTTCAACATGGTGTTTTTGTATTCAACCTTTGCGATGTAAACCAGCCCTGTCCCCCCTTCACCAGGCAACTGACAAAAACGCAATCCATCCAATCCCTGGCCCGAAAAATTGAGGATGTGAACAGCAGGCGGCCTTAATCCGACCTGAATGATTACGGGATCAAAAAGAAAAGCCTTTTTTTTGTCTTGCCGATTAGATGTTCGGTTCTGGAAAGTATTGGTGCGTATTTGTGTGGAAGCAATGATGAAATCCGGAGTCTTGATCTTTCGGTTCTGCTTTAAAGTCAATCCCATTCATTTCTTATTTCTTTTTGCCATTTTACCGGATCCATATCAAATTTCAGTTTACCGTAATACTTGAAGGGATGTTTTTGCGCTTATAGATATGGTCTTTATTTTTATTATGGCTTTATTGACATCCATTTTTCTTTAGCTATAATGAGAATGCCAATGATACCGGTATATTTTATATCTAAAGATTTCGCCTGGCGTCTACCTTTTAAATCATCAATAATAAGGAGTGAATCATCTGTTTCTATCGCAAGAGCAATTGCAATGGCTTCGCCCTCACCAAGATAGCTTTAAAGTATTTGTTGATAATTTTTATTTTTTGGATTCTGAATTGTGATAAACTTGGGTAAGGGATATTTGAATTCCTTTGCTACTTTTTGAGTTATAGTAATCTGACTGAAAAGTACTTGTAATATTTCCAGGCGATCAATTTTTTTCAATACAATTAAACTGCTGGTATCAGCTACTATAATCCCTGGCATTCTTTATGTCATTGTCTAGTACGGAAGAAGGGTAATTAAAGATGGAAATCTCATAATCCCCGAGAAGTTCCATAAATGTTGATTTGGACAAACCAACCAAATCAGCAGCCTGACCTAAAGAAAGCTTTCCTTTTTCATACAGTCGGGTAGCAAGAAGCATTTTTGCTTCTCTGTCGTTTAAATCAACTGTATCCGGTATAGTTAATTTGATTGTTCTCATATTAAGTGTTTTTTCAAAAGTATTGAAAATTTTTAAACCCATCAAACTTAATAATGCAGTAGGTGTATTATTTGTAATAACGCAAAAAGACGGCAGAAGTTGTTATGTGGACAAAGGAAATAATGGATGGTGGGTGATCGAAGAAAGTCCAATTCACGAAAATTCTTATCAATACAGATTCAATGCAAATAATTTTTCATCTCATCCAGGGGTTCATCGAAATCAGATGAGGTATAAATTTGCCCTTTGGCAGCCACGAATTTTGGCTGTTTCTTTCTTATTTGACTTTTTTTCTTATTCAACAGAAAATCAACAAAATCATTGACTTCTTTTTTCAGATCAGCAGGTAACCTGCTAATTTTTTTATACAGCTGGAGTGATTCCCTGTGATTGTTTTTTAAAAATTTACGAAATAATACCATCAGATTCCAATCCTTATAACGCAGCCCGGTTATTTTTCTTGTGGTACGAAACATTTTCAGAAGAGATTCAAGATCATAATACATGCCACGGATCCCCAAATAGTGAAGCAAAGGGCTCTGAACGCAGGGTTTAATCAGCCCTGAATAATGAGGCGGTCAAAAAATAGTACGATCCAATTGTTGGAATCTTATCTCCTCTTGTCTTTTGGTAAGTTCCGGCATAATTCAACATCATACAGTAAAAAGAAATTTCGGCAGTATTCGTTTACAAGTTACAGTGTATTCACCATTCTATATATCCGGACTTATACTTCAATCCAGGATATGGGAAACTGCCTAAAAGGAGTAACAAATTATTCCTACAACCCTTGAAAACCGCGGTTGTAACGAATGGGTTTCCCAGAAATAAAAAGTGGAAAATCATCATAAACACCAATATTGAAATGGAATGAATTTTATAAACCGGAGACTTGGAAGTATAAAAAGCATCACGGTTCTCAAAACTTTTCTTTTTAGGGTTTTGTCTATTGTCAAAAAATTCTGGTAAGAGAATAAATATTCATGAATTTGGTTATTCTATTAACAACTCATAAGGAATACCTAAGACATTATGCAAATTCTTAATCATACGAAGATTTAAGTTGCGCTCCCTGTTCATTACTTTAGACACAAGACCTTTATCACCAATTATTCCAACCAGGTCTTTTCGTTTTAGTCCATTTTCTTCCAAATAATACTCAATTATATCAATTGGATCTGCATCCTTAATGGCATAATGTTCTTCTTCATATTTTTCAACAAGAAGCACTAATAATTCCAATTCATCCCCTTCTGGTGTTCCAGAAACAGCGTCCTGTATTTCTTCTATTCTTTCCAAAGCTTCATTATATTCTTCTTCATTCTTAATAAGCTTTGATCTTTCAAGTGTTTTCATAGCTTAGTTTTTGGTTTGACTGTTCATGCATTATCAAATATAATTGATAATACAGCTGGGTTGATTAAATTGTGTTGGCATCAATTTTATCATACTCAGCATGCGTTCCTATGAATCTAACGTATGCAATTTTTGCGTTAAAATTAAATTTCAATACCAACCGATAATTATTTCCCCGAAAATCAATAATAACACGTGAATTTTTTAAAATACTTACTCTGGGAAAATAATCCCTGACCTCATTTACATTTTCAAAGTGCCCTTTCTTTAGTCCTTTTTCAATCACCGATAAAGCATTTTCACTATCCGGATGTTTCTTTACATGTTCTCTAAATCTTTTAAAAGTTATTACTCTCATCCATCTCAATATTTATACGCACAAATATATAAAAATGTTGTCAAAATGACAACGTTTTGTCTGGTTTTTAATTATTCTGTACAATCATTTATTTATCCAGGATAACTCATGTAAGTAATTGGACAAACCTCCCTGATGAAACTGCTGCATTATTTTCTGCCGCGCGAACAGAGGCACATCATCAAATCCTGCCGCGATGTAAGTTTTGAATTCATAGATTTCCTTAATCGATTGTTGGGCTTTCCTGGTGATAATAACCCTTTCCCGTTTTATTCCCATTGACCGGATTCTTTGTCAAATTCCTCAAGAATTGAATAATCAACTCGTTCGCTTTCATTTTCAGCCTCCATTAACTCGTGGTATAATTGTGCTTTCGTAATGGATTTACCTGCTTTATAGGCTACTATTTCCTTGTCATCTTTCAAATATTCCTGTGCCAGGGAATGTACCATTCTTAAAAATTTTTCATCAGCCTGGTCAATTAATTTATGAATTGATTTTCTAAGGTCTGCTGTTTCCATATGAAAATGCTTATCACAAGATTAACGGTTATTTTTTTGACATGTTATAAATCGTATGACATCAATACATTCTCTGATATAATCCTCCCGGTTATCAATGGTCCTATCCGGATGCCTTCTTTCTTTACGTTCTTATAAATAGGAGAATATTTAAGACTAGCGTCCCAGTATTGTTTCGGATAAATAAAAACGGATATTTATTTCAGTTTTCTCAAAAAAAAGAATTTTTATTGACTTCAATTCGTACATTTGAAGCGAGGTTGCGGAAAAGGCGCTGGATACCGGCAATCTGAACCCGGTGACCGATATGTTTTCTGAGACAATGAAAGAAAAGGCGCAAAAATGGTAACTTTTCTTTTAATGACCCAAAAGTCTGTCAATCCGAATGGTGCGACAGTTTTTTAAATGGGGATTTGGCCCGGTTTTTATGAGATTGGAGGTAAAAGAAAGGACAGGAACACGATAAAAGGCATGGAAAATGGTTATATGGCCTTAGACGATCTGGAACATGGTTTTGACCGTACCATTCCCCTCTGGCTTTTCGGATTCCTTTATTAGTGTGGTGGTTGGAATATTTAAGATTTAAATGAGACCCTGCTCTTAAAATTGGGCCAGAGCTATTTTATTTCATTTTAACGTTCGGGTCAATACAAGTGTTAATATAAGCCTTGGGGATATTATCTGCTGTTAATCCCAGGATGGAACCAAAGCCAATATATTCCGGTGCCTGAACCGATGGCATTGATTATCGCCTCTTGTTTTTTTAAGTTCCGATGCAATTCCAGGGCATTGCCTCAACAATGCAGGTCCTGATCATAAAGAAAAGACCATTCCCATGAATGGAAAGCTGCAGCTTTTACTTTTGCTGCTTTGGAAATCTATGGTTCTGTCATATTATTTTATAATTTTGAAAAAAGGTAGGACCAAAACATTCAGCTATGTCGAATATCGATGAAATCACCAAGGCACTGCTTCGGTTTCGTGACTTAATCCGTTTTTTGTAACCACCTCGAGTTTTTGGTTTTTATTACTTTAGTGATAACATTTTTTACCACAGATCTTCCCCATTCACACAATCTGCAGATAAAAAACCTTACAAGGGTGTTCGACAGCACCACCAACACCTA
>CAYYLT010000100.1:0-10964 GCA_964472385.1 uncultured Bacteroidales bacterium | reverse complement strand
AAGACTTTTTCAGCAAACCCTACTTAACACTTGACGCATGCATAATACAGGTTAATAAACAATTGAATTCAATTGATTAGACAAATCTAATATGAGAAATATTACATCGGATAATTTTTTTATCTTTACCACAGTTAAAAATCCAGTCAAAAATCTTTTCGAACATGAGTAAAATGCGGGTGTTTTCGCTGTTTATCATACTGATCATAGGCACTGGCATCCATACTGGCTGTGATAAAGATGGGGGTATAAATATTTTTACCCTTAAACAGGACAGACAATTCGGGGAAGATTTTGATCAGGAGATACAACAAAACGATGATTATGATGTGCTTCCTAAAAGTCAATACCCCAATGCCTATGATCATTTGAACCGGATAAAAAGTGCATTGCTTCAGTCGGATAATCTCAATCATGGCGATGACTTCGAATGGCAGGCAAAGATCATAAGAGATGATGAGGTACTGAATGCCTTTGCCGTACCGGGTGGATACATGTATTTTTATACCGGGTTGATCCAATACCTTGATAATGAAGCGCAGTTTGCAGGGGTCATGGCCCATGAGATGGCTCATGTGGACAAAAGACATACTACCAAGCGAATGACCAAGCTTTATGGTTTTCAGTTTCTTTTGGGTATGATACTGGGTGAAAATCCGGAGGCATGGGCTAAGATTGCCGCTGACCTGGCACTTGGTCTGGGAAGTCTTCAGTTCAGCAGAAACGATGAATATGAAGCGGATGAATTTGCAGTTAAGTATACAGCAGATACGGAATTAAACCCCAAAGGAGTAGCCGGATTTTTTATCAAGCTGGAAGACGAAAACCGCCCAAAAACTCCGGAATTCCTTAGTACACATCCCAGTCCGGATAACAGGATAGAACAAATTAACAACGTTTGGGAAAAAATAGGCTCTCCGGCAGGTCAGGATTTTTCCGCTCGTTATCAGGAGTTTATTGATGCATTGCCCTAACCCGTATAAGCCATAAGCTTTTATGACTATTGCACTAAACCACCATCCCTTCCCTCGTTGTAAACGTGATCCCCGCACTGATTCATATCCTGATCAGTCTTTTTTTTTTATAATCTTCATCACTGTGCACCTTTATGGATAAACAAAGACCATTCTTAGGTATTGATTATGGCAGAAAGTTTTCCGGTAATACGGTTATCGGATATAAATATGAAGATGAAATAGCATTTGTTGAATCGGAGAAAGATCATGATGCAGACAAGCTAATCGTTGATCTTGCCAAGCAAATAAAACCTGAATATATATTTCTGGATGCCCCGCTTTCTCTTCCAAGAGTATATTTTAATCCTGCCCATGAAGCACAGGACTATTTCTATCGGCAATGCGACCGGGATTTGCAAGCCATGTCACCAATGTTTCTGGGTGGATTGACGGCCAGGGCCATTCGCCTGCGGCACAGACTGGAAAATGAGGGATTCATTCTCAAGGAGGTATATCCGGCTGCCCTGGCTGATCTGATAAAATTAGGAGAGCATGGTTATAAGGAAAAGGCAGTCAACATTAGCCGTTGTATAAATATCATCACCCAATTGTTTAACCTCCATCACCTGACCATAGAAGATGTACCAACATGGCACCACCTTGATGCCTTGCTGGCCATGATAAGCGGATGGAGATACCTGGAAGGGAAAGCCATTAGATATGGTAATGCCGGTGAAGGGATCATCCATATATAGAGTATGTCTGACCTTCCTTATACACAACAAAAATAAATTGCTTATATTTAATTGTGTATATTGACATTGTGTATATTAGTGATGAGAAAAAGCCTGGCTTTTAAGGGGACTGTATTATTCATAAAAAATGAATAAACTTTTGTGAATCAAAGGAGATTAGCGTTTTAATGATCTTACTGAAAGAGCATAATCACCTAACCTGAATGGATCATTCAGGCAAAATTTTCCAACCCCTCAGGGATTGCATACGTCTTAACAATAAAATACCCATCAAAAAAGAACCCATGAAAAAAATAGCCATTATTTGCACATTATTGCTGGTACTAGGATTTACCATGCATGAAGACCAATCTGCAGGGTATGATTATTATCCTGTTTTAATGGATGTTGAAGATCTCCGGGGGTCAATTGCATTTCAATCACCCCGAAACCTTGAAAGGCCTGCTAAATTTTACATCAAGGGGGATTACCTTTTTGTTAGTGAAAAATATGAAGGCATTCATGTTTTTAACAACCAAAATCCTTCCGATCCGGTCAATGTTGGATTTATCCGCATCCCTGGTTGTCTGGATATGGCAGTTAAAGCATCCGTTCTTTACGCAGACAATGCCATTGATTTGGTTGCCATTGATCTTTCTGATCCGGAACAACCTGCCTTAGCCAGGAGACTAAAGGATGTTTTCCCGGAAATAACACCTCCCGGTGGACATATACCTTATCAATTCAGAAAAGAACAAAGACCGGAAGGGACAGTAATCATCGAATGGAAAAATCGTTGATCATGCATACAAATAAAAATATACTTTGCATGAAAAACCCTGGCATGATAACCATGATCCTTGCACTAATCATCATTATCTCCGGTTGTGAAAGTGATAGCTCCGGTATAGAAGCTTTTTCCGATTCAGGTAAGGGTGGATCGCTTGCGCGTTTTACCATTAGCGGAGACTACCTGTATACCGTGGATAACAATGCATTGCATACTTTCAATATAAGCAATCATCAGAATCCTTTTTTTGTATCGAAAAAGGATGTTGGATTCGGTATTGAAACCATTTTTCCCAGAGGAGAACATCTCTTTCTCGGAACCCAGTTCGGCATGCATATCATGGACATTTCTTCACCTGCTAATCCCGAAGAAATATCTTTTTTTGAGCATATCTACAGTTGCGATCCCGTTGTTGTTGACGACCAGTATGCCTATATTACCCTTAGTGTGGAGAGCTGGTGTGGAAGAAATACCAATGAGCTGCAGATCGTCAATATCACAGACCTAAAGGATCCGTTCCTGGTTAGCTCCTACCCCATGAAAAAACCCAAAGGTTTAGGTATAGACAGCACCACACTATTTATTTGTGATGAAGGGCTCAAAGTGTTTGATGTATCAGATGTTAAGCATATCAAAAAGATGAACCACTATGATATTGATGCAAGGGATGTGATTCCTTACCGGGGCCGCCTGCTGGTTATTGGTCAAGAAGGCATCTATCAGTATGCTATTCAGAAAAGTGGCCTTGATTTGTTAAGTACCATTGAAGTAAAATAATGCTAAGCCGTCAAAAATGACCCGGAAAATTCTATTGTTATTGCTGCTAACATTTCATTTCTTCTCGCTTTCCGCGCAACCGGAAGAAGCCAGTGAGATCATCTCATTTTATCCTCAGTATCTGTTTTTCCATGGTATTAAGGCAGGATGGGAAAACCATCTAAAGGAAAACCAATGGCTCATTGTTTCTCCGGAAATCTACTATGATGAAAATACTGATCAATGGGACAACAGCTACCAGACGGTTTATGGTGGAGGTATTACCATGCATCACAAAACCTATCTCGAGAAACAAAAAAACAACACACCCTATTTTTCATTGCAAACAGGATATACCTATTTTTCCATTGAAGCTTACAGACTTGAAGAAAATGAAATAAACCCCGGAATACATCGTATTTCGGGCGGATTTACCTTAGGTATCCAACCCAGGTTATTCAGCAAAATATTCCTTGACCTATACCTGGGAGTCGGACTGACAACAAGCTTTGCAATCAATAACCAAAATGCGGAACTGGAATCTTTCAAACAGAATATGTGGGATTACGCCTATACGGGGCCTGTCTCTCTTATCGGTTTAAAAATTTGTTTGATAAAAAACTGAACGCGATGAAACCATTCCTGTCCATATTACTGCTTACGATATGCTGTTCCCTCAGCGCACAGCAAGAAGATGATTTTTCTTCTGTTGCTTCATTTTCCTTTTCTCCCCAGTATATGATAAAAAATGGGCTGAAGGTGAGCTGGGAAAAGAAAATCAATGACCGTCAGCAGTGGATTCGGTTGGCTCCGCAGTTGTATTACGACGAAAGCCAAAATTTGGATTATGAAAAACTTATGGGCTGGGGTATTGACATTGACCATAAAATTTTTCTGGAGTCAGATGCCTCGGGTTTGGGCAGTTATTTTAGTTATGGAGCTACCTACCAGTCCTATCGATTGGATTACCAGACACAAGACTGGATTATTATGGAAAAAGAAGGGCTTACCTATCATGAATATAAGCAGATCATGCGTACCAATAAGTTAAGAAAGACCGGACCAAATGTACTTTTTGGCTATCGTTGGATGCCTTATCATAGATTATTCATCGATTTTTATCTTGGAGCAGGTTTAAGGATCAGTTTTCATTCGGAGGGGACAGAAGATCAACGCAAATTCAATGATGCCATGACCGATTTCGGATATTCCGGAACCCTGTTTAAAGGAGGCATACAATTCGGTGTGTTGTTTTAAAGGAAATACCTTTGATCCTCACCCGGCCAAACGCTATTCCCACGGCAATAAGGATCAAAAAAGCAATATGTGTATAGATGAAAAAATCCATTTAGGGCTTGCTGAAGCAGGCGACTGCATTGTCGGTTTTCGACGCCTTGCATCTACCTGCCCAAAACTTGACGCATGAATAATACAGGATAAAATCAGTTATCAAAAATATGCAAAAATATTTTCGCGGTAGCACCGGCTTTCCGATCAACATAGTGCCTGCATATCGATCCTGCATTTTTCATATATTCCGGATTCCCACTTAAATCATCCATTAATTGCCGGAATGATCCATACCCGTCAATGGAAAAGGCACCGCCCTGCTCTTTCAGGTCGACCGCTTCCATAAATTTTTCATACCCGGGACCAAAAATTACAGGTATACCAAAGGTTGCCGGCTCCAGAATATTATGAATGCCCTTGCCAAAACCACCTCCTACATATGCTACCATAGCATACTGATAAAGAGAGGAAAGCAGACCTATGCTATCGACAATGATGACTGAAGTATGGGATGCATGGGCATCGTTTATCCGGGAATATCTAACGACCTGATCGGCGGGAAATGATTTCACCAATCCATCTATTCTGTTTTTGTCAACTTCATGAGGAGCAATGATCCATTTCATATGCCGGCCGGCCTGCTGGAAATAACGGATCAGGAGAGCTTCATCCTGGGGCCATGTACTACCTGCTACGATCAAAAAATGACCTTCCCGGAATGGACGAAGCAGTTCAATAGGTTCAGCACGTTGTACAATTTGCTTTACCCGGTCAAAACGGGTATCTCCGGAAACAGTAACGGCGGTAATACCATATTGGGCAAGAAGCTTTTTTGAAGCTACGTTTTGCACAAAGATGTGCTCAAAATCATAAAGCATGCTCCGGAACCATTTTCCATAAGGTTTGAAAAATATCTGGTTTTTGAGAAAAATAGCAGAAATCAAATAAACCGGTATAGATTTTTTTTTAAGTTCCCTCAGAAAAAAATACCAGTACTCATATTTGATAAAAAAGGCCTTTTCAGGGTTTACGATCTCCAAGAATTTGGCGGCATTAACCGGTGAATCTAAGGGCAAATAACTAACCACATCAGCATATTTATAGTCCTTCCTAACTTCAAAGCCCGATGGGGAAAAAAATGTGAGCAAAATTTTAACATCAGGAAACCTGCTTTTTATTTCCTCTATCAATGACCTTCCCTGCTCGAATTCACCCAGTGAAGCACAATGAAACCAAAAAATGCGATTTTCAGGTTTTATTTTTGAACGCAATTGCTGAAATAAACACTTTCTGCCCTGAACAAACAGGCGGGCCCTTTTTGAAAAAAACGAAGCACCAAAGGCCAGCAAATAATATACCTTGATTCCAATCCAGTATAAAAAGGTCATTGCAATAATTTTGATTTCAACAAAGGTAAAGGATTCATTGCAAAATTTGAATAAAAATAACAAGTTTGGCAAGGCTCTTTTGATCCTCGATAGCAGACTTGTTGAAAATTACAATAAAACATCTATAATCAATAGGATACATGCATTTATTGTTTGCAAGATGCAGGTTTCTTAGCACATATTAGCAAAAACCTTACATTTTTTACGAATAATACAGGCTAAATATTTTTTTCATTCATTCGTTCGTTAATACAGCGCATTGACAAGGCATAAAAAAGCATACCATTCATAGAGCGATCATAAAATATGGCTTATCCTCAGATGCTCTGAACGAGGAAGGTTTTTCAGGACGGCTGATAAAAGCATTACTGCAGGATACAACAAAAAATAACCAGATGATCAAAAGTTTTATATTCCTTTTCTTTACCTGCCTGATGCTATTTAACCCCGAACAGATGCTGTCACAGGATTTAAGCAACCAGCGAGAAGCTCTTCTGGTCATCCGGCGTGACACGATTCGCTACGACACCCTTCCAACAGTTGCAGGAAGTGTTGTTCTGCTGAACACCCATGATCGCAGAATAGCTGATACAAGCTATACCCTCCGGCCATGGGAAAGCACCCTGGTATTATCCCCTGAATTGAAAGCGGCATACAGCAAGTTACGGATAAGATACCGGGTTATGCCAAAATCATTTACAAAGGAATATTATCATAAGGATATACGCACGGTCCGAACGATTCCGGAACAGGTCTTTACTTACAAGAAATTATCCGGGCAGGTTAAACCGGTTAGCGCGCCGTTTCAGGCAGATAAGATCATACAGTCAGGTAGTATATCCAGGGGGCTGACCATTGGCAGCAATCAGGATGCTGTAGTCAATTCAGGCATGGATATTCAGCTTTCCGGGAAATTAAGTGACGACATAAACATTACAGGAGCCATCTCCGACAAAAATATACCCCTGCAGGCAGAGGGTACCACCCAAAAAATACATGATATAGACCGGGTTTATCTTAACGTTTACAATGACCAGTCTCAAATTACCGCAGGGGACTATCATATTGCCAATCCCTCAGGTTACTTTATGAAAGTAAATAAAAAGGTTCAGGGCGCTGGCGTTCGTCACCATTATATGCCGGGTAACGGTGCAAAGGCTGTTACTTCCCTGAATGGTGCTATTGCCAAAGGAAGATATTGTGTGCAGTCTTTCAGGGGCGAAGAAGGCAACCAGGGTCCCTATAAAATTACAGGTTGCAATAATGAAACTTACATCATCATGCTTTCCGGAAGTGAACGGGTTTATATTGATGGAACACTGATGAAAAGAGGTGAAAATAACGATTATGTGATCAATTACAATACATCGGAGATCACATTTACATCCAACCGACCCATCACAAAAGATAAACGGATCAAAGTGGAGTTTGAATATTCCCTGAATGAATATGCCAGGTTCACAGTTTACAACCAAAACACCATCCGTACCGATAAGGGAAACTTTTGGTTCAACCTGTTTTCTGAAAAGGATAGCAAAAGCCAGACCCTGGCCCAGGATCTTACAGGGGATCAAAAAAAACTGCTCTATAGCATCGGCGACGACCTGGATCAGGCTGTAGTACCCTATGTCGATACAGGAAACTATAGCAATGACCGTATTCTTTACGCAAAGAAAGATACCCTGGTGAACGGATCATCCTTCTCCATATACTACTATTCGACCGATCCCCAAAAGGCCAGATATAAGGTAGGTTTCTCCTATGCCGGAAAAAACAATGGTAACTATGTTCCCGTTAAAAGTTCAGCCAACGGAAGGGTTTATGAATGGGTAGCACCGGAAGACGGAACACCCCAGGGCACCTATTCCCCTACACAAAAACTAATTACCCCCAAAAAACAGCAATTGTTGACTTTTGGTACCCATACAGCCATAACACCCACATCAAAAGCCTTTTTAGAGGTAGCCTTGTCCAACAACGATCTGAATACCTTTTCTTCCCGAGATCAAAAAGACAATGCAGGTTATGCCCTGAAATTAGCTCTGGATAAAAATTTCAACTTTACCGACACATCAAAAACCCAACTCAAAAGCACCATCTCCTACAGAGGAATACATCAAAATTTTAATCCGATACAACGATTCAAATCCGTGGAATTTGAAAGAGACTGGAATTTAAGACCAACGGATATCAGAGGCCATGAACACCTGTTAAACGGTGAACTAAACTTCTATCATCATCAGTTGGGAACGTCAAGCTTCAAATCAGAATACCTGGAATACGGCTCAACCTATTCAGGCTCCAGAAACCACCTGAATTTCAACCTAAAACAATACGGTTTTCAATTGTTTTTCTCGGGCAGTTTGCTGAATAGTTCCGGAAATCAATTCAGTACCAACTTCCTGAGGTATCGTACTGATTTAAGCCGGCAATTCAGTGGCATCAATCTGGGGGTGAAAAATTCAGCAGAAAACAACAGATGGCACACCGATTCACTTATGAACAGCAGTTTCGCTTTCAATCAATGGACTTTCTACCTCACCAACCCTGATACTGCTCAAATCCATTACTTCATGAATTATCAGATCAGGCAGGACAAGGATACACGCACCAATACGCTGGAACCGGTAACCCTGGGAAGAGACCTAAATTTAGGTATAGAGATCCGTTCGATGGAAAATCAAACCCTAAAAGCCCGGGTGACCTATCGAAAGCTCGAAATAGAAGATACCACCCTGACCGCCAATAAGCCCGAAAATAACCTGATTGGCAGGGTTGAACATAGCCTGAGCACCTTCAACCGTTTTTTAACCACTTCAACCAATTTTGAGCTCGGTTCCGGACTGGAGCCCCGCAAAGAATTTACATATCTTAAAGTACCCGATGGCCAGGGGGTCTATACATGGATCGATTACAACGAAAACAAAATTAAGGAAATCGATGAGTTTGAAAAAGCCAACTTCAGTGATCGGGCGGGCTATATAAGGGTGCACAGGCCTTCTGGTGAATACTATAAAACCCATACCCATCAATGGAACCAGATCGTTAACCTCAACGCCAGTAAGATCTTGAATGATACAAGCATTTTTAGCCGGTTTTTAGCTAAGTTTTCCAATCAGACTGCCTTTAGCCTGAGACGAAAAAACGGGCAGTCGAATATATGGCAGAACATCAATCCATTTGCCTACAATCTTGAAGATCCTGCTGTGATCTCCCACCAATCCAACTTGAGAAACACCCTCTCCTTCAATAAAAACAGTCCGGTATACACCCTTGAATTGATCTTTCTGCAGTCGAAAAACAAACAGTTGCTCATGAACGGAAGCAATCTCAAAACAAATGAAAAACAGGGGTTACGCGCGGTATGGCACCTAACTTCTACAATCAGCCTGGAAAACGAATCAGAGCTGGGCACACAAAGCCTCCAAAGCGCCTATTTCCCTGATAAAAACTACAGGATCCGCAGTCTTAATGAATCGTTTTTATTGCGTTACAGTCCTTCATCTTCGCTCAGGCTGGAGATAGACTATGGATTTTCTGATAAGATCAACCGCTCAGGCACGGAAAGTGCCATCAGAAACAAAGTAGGCGGCCGGTTTCACTACAGCAAACGTGAGCGCTTCAAGCTAGAGGGTAAGATCAGTATGATCCATTACCACTACAATGCCCTGGAGCATACCCCCCTCGCTTATCAAATGCTGGGGGGATTTAAACCTGGTAAAAACGGTACCTGGAGCCTTTCTTTTCAGAAAAACATCTATAAAAACCTGGATATGAACTTTCAATATTCCGGAAGGGTATCAGAAAAACACAGGGCTATACATACCGGTCAGATAGAATTGCGGGCCAGTTTTTAACCCATCATTATGAGCTGCAATCATTAGCGTTGGCCCAGTAAATCAGATATCGGTTAAATGGCCAATCCGTCCTGAATGGTTTTCCTTAGCTGATGCAAAACATCTTTGGCATTTTTATCCGTCACCTGATTACCCTGTATGGGTGGATGAAAAGTAACATAAACTGTCCCGGATTTTAACTTTCCCTTTTCTTCCAGCAATTTGTAACTGCCACTGATGGAAACCGGAACAATCATCAAATCGGTCGAGAGGAGGATCTGCAAACTGCCAGTCTTAAAACGGCCAAGCTGGGGACCCTTGCTCCTGGTACCTTCAGGAAACAATACCACAGGTTCCCCCTGTGCAGCTTGCTCAATACGTTTCTTCGATTTATTCAACGACTCAGAAGCTTTCTTTCTTTCTATGAATATACAACCTATTGCTTTCATCCACATATTGATAACCGGTACCTTCCCCAGTTCTGCCTTTGCAATAAACCCCAATAGTTTGGGTATAATGCCAATCAGAATGGGTATATCAAAATAACTTTGATGGTTGGTTACAAATGCCACCCGGTTGGAGGAAGGAATATTTTCAGTACCCTGTTTGATCAATCGGACGCGGCAAATCCATAGCACATGCCGGGCCCATAAACGCGTTAACCGTAACAAGTATCGCTTTGTAAGCGATTTAGATCCAATGCTTAAAACCAGATAGATAAGATAGGGTACCAGGGTGAATAACATGAGTAACCAGAAATAGAAGCCAAGTAAAATATTTTTGATCATTTCGCTAAATTTGGTTAAGATTGTGTTGCCAAAACTAATAATTCCATCAATCAAAAAAAAAAATACGATATTATTCAAATAAGCTTTTCTAACCCTTATTATTCATGCCTCTTTTTTTATGAATAATAAAAGCTAACCCGCAGGCAAGCATGATGGTAGAAATTAAAAACCTGACCGTACAATTTGATGGTCAAACGCTTTACAAGAACTTTTCAATGCAGGTAAACCCGAAAGAGAAAGTAATCCTGATAGGTGCTTCAGGTTCCGGAAAAACCACATTGATCCACCTATTACTGGGCTTCATAACCGATTATCAAGGAGAAATATATTTGTTCGGGAAAAAGCTAAAAGCAAAAAACATCGATTACATCCGCTCTCATATTGCCTATGTGCCGCAGGAACTAAATCCGGAATTTGCAAATGTTC
>CAYYLT010000099.1:0-11035 GCA_964472385.1 uncultured Bacteroidales bacterium | reverse complement strand
ATTGGGCATATTTCCAGGTATCCTGATAATTTTCGGCGGTGACATGTCTGTGGACATTCATTCGGTAGGGTGTACCTACAATTTGATTCACATAGGCATGACCGGTAACATCTGTGGCAATATGAGAAAGGTAGCCAAAGGCAAATGCTTTTTGTGCTTTTTGGCTGGCAGCATTTACAAGGTTCCACGCAAAAGCACCGGTGTTTCGGTAATGCAGCATATCAAACCAATACCATTCCTCTTCTTTTTTATTGTGCTGGAGGTGTGGGACAAACATTTGAAAAAACTGATGAGCTAAAGGCTCTATACCTGCAGCATCTGTTAAAAGATCCGCTCCTTCCACCACACCTGCCAGGAGCCCTGTACCAATAGCTGATTTGAAAAGCTCATTGGTCTCCTTAACCTCATTCAACAGATGCCTGATCATGTCTATCGTATTAGGGGCAAGCGTTTCAACCAGATCTTCCACCGGTTCCCCTACGGCATCCTTTATCTTCCGGACCGGCCCAACAACCTTGTTGTATAAGGCAACTGCGTCCTCAATATTTTTGTATAATTTATACAGCTTATCTACCACTTCATAATCAGGCCCCCAAAAAAACAGATCGGGACCTACCGAACCAATATAGGCGGATGACAACTCTGACTGCATAATGTCAGCAGCCTGAGTTGCGGAATTATTGCCTGAAGCATGAAGCTCGGGTATCGCCTCTTTAATAACTATATGATGTACTCCGTATTTTGGCATTGCTCTTATAATTTAAGGTTTGCTATAAATAATGAATGGAAGTAATATGGTCGTTATATTGTTCAACAAGATGGAAACCACGGGGATCCATAAAGGGATCAAAACACACCCCGACGATCCGGCCTCTGGTTAATAAGCGGTTCCAATGAAGTTTTACGTCTGCGGTTTGCCCCGGATTGATCGTCATTAAACGATAATCGCAAAGCCTGTAATCGCCTCGCGGATGATTATATCCTACCGGTCCTTCATATATTTCTACATAGGTAGAAAAACTGATTCCATTTCCTTTATTAGTAACGGTTACGGTAACCATACCAGACTCACCCAATTGCAAATACCTGATCTCCGGGCCAAAATTAGAAGTGCATTCCAGACTGGGAGACATGAAGCCCTTGTCGGGGTCGAACTGAAAATCAACTGGATGACCTCTAATGTATTCGTCGATCAGGTCTTTCCAAGGCCCTGGTTCCGGCGTTGATACCGTACCACCCTCCGGTGTATCATCACCCAATGATTCCCGGGGAATTTCGATCGGGAAAAACTCCTGGCGACCTGCATGAAACCTTACATTTTTGCGGGTAGTATAGATGGGTTTGTCTCCGGCCAGGCCGGGATCTTCTGCCGTAGCGCTTCCATAAACATCAAGGTAAATGTCCGGTTTCTTGTCAAATAATTCCTGAAAATCCCTGCCTTCGTAACCCAACGAGAAGGTTCCGTCTGCTCTTGTGATGGCGTTGCCCAGTAGATCGGAATAGAATAAATCCTTATCAAAAGCACGTACCAGTAAACCGGGAACAGGTGCTTTACTTTCTTGTTCCCTAACAATTCCTGTAATTTTAAATTCCATTTTATTATTACTTTTTTCGGATTATTAGATTGTCTCATTCCGGAAACAAGTTACGGTATGTTATGAATCAAGTATTGGAAAAATCGGACAAAATGGGTATTGCAAGCAAACTTGATTTACCCTTTATCATTCATAAAAAATGAAAAAAATATTTATAAACGATAGAATATTAGCATATTACATATTATATTCAAAAATTTTTATTGTTATTTATTTTTTCCATGTGCACCAATTTTGGGCCTCTGGTGCGCTGCGAAAGCCCCAAAGTAGGCGAATACATTGCCGGCTTTCGATGCCTTGCATCTACCCAAAACCTGACGAAGGAATACTACAGGTTACCAAAATCGGATAAATATGGTTAAATTTGACCGCTATCAACCTGTATAGTTAAGGTAAAAAAAGGATCCATCATGGAAATCATCAAGGCCATAAAGGAACGTTACAGCGTTAGGAGCTATTCATCAGCACCAGTAGAGAAGGAGAAGATCCGGCGGTGCCTGGAAGCCGCTATCATGGCGCCTTCAGCATGCAATGCCCAGCCATGGAGATTTATTGTAGTAGATCATCCGGATTTAAAAAATGAGGTAGCCAAAGCTGCGAAGCATATGTCATTTGGAATGAACCAGTTTACCGATCAGGCACCTGTCATTATTGCCATTGTTATGGAACCTGCCAATGTAACTTCTGAGCTCGGGAGTAAAATCAAAAGAAAACATTATCCCCTGATTGATATTGGTATTGCTGGTGAACATATTTGCTTGCAGGCAGCTTCGGAAGGATTGGGTACCTGCATGCTCGGATGGCTGAATGAGAAAAAGGTACGAAAAGTGCTTCACATTCCAGCCTCCAAACGTATTCCCCTGTTGATCAGCCTGGGCTACCCTGCTACAGAAAAGAAAAAAAGTAAACCGCGAAAATCCTGGGATCAGCTAGTCCGTTATAATTCTTATTGATTGGATGATCAGTATTTCAGAGAATATATCCTTAAAACCGTATCATACTTTTGCTACAGAAGCCAAAGCACGGTATTTTGCAATTTTTACGGATGTTCAGGAGCTCAATGTCTTATTAAAAGATAAGCGGTTTGCCGGATTACCCTGCCTGATCCTGGGCGGAGGTAGCAATATTTTGTTCACGCAGGATTTTGATGGTTTGGTTTTGCAAAACAATATCCGCGGAGTAGACATCCTTCGGGAAGACAAATCTTCACATTTCGTTAAGGTTGGAGGAGGTGAAAACTGGGATGATTTTGTTGCCTATTGTGTAAATCAAGGGTGGGGTGGACTGGAGAACCTTTCCTACATTCCCGGAAATGTGGGTGCTGCCCCCATACAAAATATCGGGGCTTACGGTACCGAAGTGAAAGAATCCATTCAACTGGTACAGACCCTGAACAAAGAAAATCAGCTTCCCATTTCCTATACCAATAGTGACTGCCTCTTTGATTATCGCAGCAGCATCTTTAAAAATCAGCTTAAAGGCAAACGGATCATTACCCATGTTGTGTTTACCCTATCTAAAAAACCCCGGTTTAACCTAAATTATGGAATACTCTATGAAACCGTCTCAAGCAAAGGGCCTGTCAATTTGAATAATATACGACAGTCGGTTATAGAAATACGCAAAAATAAACTTCCAGATCCTAAGAAAACAGGTAATGCCGGTAGTTTTTTCAAAAATCCGGTCGTAGATAAAAAAGCATTTGGTACACTGCAGTCGGCATACCCCGACATACCCTCCTATACGCTTCAGAACAAAAAGTATAAATTACCCGCAGGATGGCTTATCGATAAACTGGGGTGGAAAGGATATCGCGAAGGCGATGCCGGTGTCCACCCTAAACAGGCCCTTGTCCTGGTCAACTATGGAAATGCCACAGGTAAGGAAATTCTTCAGCTCAGTAAAAAAATTCATGATTCAGTGCGTTCCAAATTTGGTATCAATTTGGCATATGAGGTCAATATTCTTTGATCCTGAACAAGGCATGATGAATACAGGCTAATGCATTATTCAGGATACAAACACAACTTTAGTGTCAAATCATGAAGCGAAAAGCCGGAATTTTCAATAGCACCAGCATGATTTGCGTATCATCCGGGCTAAAACTCAGACGAAAAGTGAAACACAATATTTGAAAATTTATCCTGTGCCATTCTCAGGGCATGGGATGATTCTGCCAAAAAAACTTCCCTGCCTTGTTTATCCAAGGCTATAGCCTGGTCTTTTCGTTTTCTAAAATCTTCCAGCTGCGCTTCATCCTTTGCTTCAATCCAGCAGGCTTTGTAGATGGGCAGATTTTCATAGCGGCAGGAAGCACCGTACTCATTTTTCAGTCTGAACTGTATAACCTCAAGCTGCAATTGGCCTACCGTACCTATAATTTTTCGTCCATTGATCTTGCTTCTAAAAAGCTGGGCAACGCCTTCATCTATTAATTGATCAAGTCCTTTATCCAACTGCTTATAACGCATCGGATCATCATTTTCAACATAACGGAACATTTCCGGGGAAAAACTGGGCAATCCTTTAAAATGTAATGTTTCCCCTTCGGTCAGGGTATCCCCGATCTTAAAAGTTCCGGTATCATGAATGCCAACAATATCACCGGGATATGCTTCATCTATAACTGATTTACGAGCTGCCATGAAGGAGGTGGGGCTTGAAAACTTCATCTTTTTCCCCACTCTCACATGCTGATAATTGGTGTTTCGCTGAAACACACCGGAACATATCTTGACAAATGCGATACGATCGCGGTGATTGGGATCCATATTGGCATGCATCTTAAAAACAAATCCGGTAAATTGGTTTTCAACAGGACTAACCTTTCGCTCTTCAGCATCAATAGGTTGAGGAACAGGTGCAATATCCAAAAAACATTCCAACAGCTCCTTAACCCCAAAATTATTTAACGCACTGCCAAAAAATACAGGGGCCAAATGACCTCCGAGATATTGATGGTGATCCAATTCAGGGTATACCCCATGAATCAGTTCAATATCTTCCCGCAGCGTTGTTGCATAGCCTGATGTTATATATTGGTCCAACGTTTGGTCATGCAGGTCATGAAATTCAATGCCAGATTCTATTTCCTGCTTGTTTTGGCCGCTGAAAAGATTCAGCTTTTCATGATAAAGGTCATATACCCCTTTGAAGTGGGGACCGTCTCCAATGGGCCAACTCAAAGGCTTAACCTGTATATCCAGTTGTTTTTCAATCTCATCCAGCAGATCGAATGGATCTCTTGCCGGACGGTCGAGCTTATTAATAAAGACAATAACGGGTGTATGACGCATCCGGCAAACATTCATAAGCTTCTTGGTTTGAGGTTCAACACCCTTAGCGGCGTCAATGACGATAATTACACTATCAACAGCTGTCAGGGTGCGATAGGTGTCTTCGGCAAAATCCTGGTGACCGGGAGTATCCAATATGTTGATCTTTTTATTATTATATTCAAAACCCATAACAGAAGTAGCTACAGAAATACCTCTTTGTCGCTCTATCTCCATAAAATCAGACGCGGCAGTTTTTTTGATCTTATTGGATTTGACAGCACCTGCAACATGTATAGCACCCCCGAAAAGCAGAAATTTTTCGGTTAGGGTTGTTTTTCCCGCATCCGGGTGACTCACAATGGCAAATGTCCTTCTTTTATCAATTTCCTTTTGTATACTCATAAATATTCGATTTTAAGCTACAAGTCTTATCTAACGAGAATGCAAAATTATTATTTTCATGGACAGAATTATTATCTTTGGCCTCTAAAAAATCATGATAAAAATTCTCCATATAATCAGCCGAATTATTGTAGGGACCGTTTTTCTTTTTTCCGGATTTGTCAAAGGGATTGATCCGTTGGGTTCAAATTATAAATTCATTGATTATTTTACAGCATTCGGAATGGATTTTCTCAATCCCCTGGCACTGCCCCTGGGGATCATACTAAGCACCTTCGAATTTGTGCTGGGTGCTATGCTCATATTTCATGTCAAACCCAAAATTTCCGCATGGCTTTTGCTGGGATTTATGACATTCTTCACCCTTCTTACTTTTTTCCTTGCCCTGGAAAATCCCGTTCATGACTGTGGCTGTTTTGGAGATGCAATTGTTATGACCAACTGGCAAACTTTTTGGAAGAATATGATCCTTATGGTATTTGTTGTCATTATTTTCGCATACCGCAACAGGATCAAACCTTCTTTCACTAACAACTGGCAATGGGGCATTGCAAGCATGGCAACGATGGTCATGCTCAGTTTTACCTATTATTGCTACAATCATCTTCCCATCTTCGATTTTCGACCTTATAAAGTGGGAACAAACATTCCCGAAAAAATGATAATCCCCGAAGAAGCTCCTCAGCCCGAATATAAAACCATACTGAGGTATAAAAAAAACGGTAAAATTAAAGAATTTACCATGGACAGCCTGCCCGACTCCACCTGGCAATGGGTGGAAACCAAGAACATCAAAGTAAAAGAAGGATATAAACCCCCGATTGACGACCTAACCATTTCTACCCTTGAGGGTGAAGACATTACTGATTTAGTATTACGTGAAAAAGGATTTACCTTCTGGCTGATCGCACACGGCCTGGAAAAAGCAGATACATCTCATATGGAAGCCATTAACCGCATGGCATCATTTTGCAGTCAATCCAACCATTGTTCTTTTATTGGTCTCACTGCTTCACTGGAAAACCAGATCAATAAATTCAAAGCACGTACAGGCGTATCATTTCCTTTTTATCATTCGGATGAGATTGAACTCAAAACCATCATTCGCGCCAATCCCGGGCTCATGTTGGTAAAAAACGGGATGATACTGGGAAAATGGCATAACAATGATATTCCCGTCCCTGAGACATTCAGAGAGGAGTTTATCAGCAATCCTGAATATAAGGATAGCGGACATGAAATTCCTGAAAAACAAAATGAACAAAAAGTCAGTATATTTTTGAGATCAACAAATTCAATGCCTGGTGGCACAATACTTTATTAAAAGGATCCTGTATGCCTGTCTGATTCTTTGGGGGGTTATTAGCCTGGTATTTATCTTATTCAACATCATCCCGGGTGATCCCGCCCGAATGTTAATGGGCCAGCGTTCGGATGTTGCTTCCCTGGAAGCTATCAGGGCCGATCTGGGACTGAATCGTTCCAAAGGCTTACAATACATCAAATATTTGAATGACTTCTCTCCCATTTCCTATCACTCAAAAGATTCATCAAATTACTTTTACCTCAATAAAACCAAATACAGTCCCTACATCACACTTTTTCCAACCGACAACCACAGGTTGATTCTCAAACGACCCTATCTGCGACAGTCCTATCAAAGCAAGAAATCAGTCACCTCAATTATATTAGAGACCATTCCCAACACCTTTATTCTGGCCTTCGTTTCAATTGTCTTTGCGGCCTTTGCAGGTATTTTCCTGGGTATTTTGGCAGCCATTTACAAAGATTCGCTTTTTGACCGGCTTTCCATTTTCTTTTCCGCTTTTGGTATGTCTTTGCCCTCCTTTTTTGCAGCCATCTTAATTGGCTGGATCTTTGCCTTTGTTTTGGGCGAATATACCGGACTCAACCTGACAGGCAACCTTTATGAGATTGATGATTTCGGCCGTGGAGTGCATCTTGAGTTGAAAAACCTCATACTTCCTGCCTTTACACTGGGTATTCGCCCCCTGGCAATTGTTATTCAGCTTTCCCGAAATTCCATGCTGGATGTCCTGTCGCAGGATTATATCAGGACCGCAAGAGCCAAAGGATTGAAATTTTCCAAAGTACTTTTTAAACACGCCCTTAGAAATTCCCTCAATCCGGTCATTACTGCTGTTTCAGGCTGGTTTGCCAGTTTAATGGCCGGAATTGTTTTTGTTGAATACATCTTTGGATGGAAAGGCCTTGGTTATGTGATTGTCGACGCCCTAAACAAATATGACCTGCCCGTGGTGATGGGTTCAGTGGTGACCATATCCATCCTGTTTATCAGTATTAATGTTTTGGTGGATATGACTTATGCTTTGCTTGATCCAAGGGTAAGACTGCATTAATTTGGGGTTGTTTTTTTTGTATGTATGCATTATTTATCCAATATTTCTTATTTTAGTGCTTTTAACAAACAAAAATACATGCATATGAGACAGAAAATAGTAGCAGGCAACTGGAAAATGAACAACAATTTACAACAGGGCCTTGAATTGGCTGAAGCGATCATGCACCTTGAAAATGAGATCCCAAAGGATGTTCTTGCCATCCTGGCTCCTCCATTTATTCATCTGGCCGATATAAACAGGAAAGTACAGCATACCAAACTTAAAGTTTCGGCACAGAATTGTGCTGACGAAGAAAAAGGAGCTTATACCGGGGAAATATCAGCTGCCATGATCCATTCAACCGGCACTGAATATGTCATTATCGGACATTCGGAGCGAAGATCATACTACAAAGAAACGGATGATATCCTGCTGAAAAAAATTGAACTGGCCTTAAAAAATGACTTGTATCCCATTCTATGTTGCGGAGAAATACTTGAGCAAAGAGAAAACAACCAATATTTCAGTGTTGTACAGCGGCAACTGGATAATACCATTTTTAAATTATCATCAGAATCATTCAGCCGCATTGCGCTGGCTTATGAACCGGTATGGGCTATTGGAACAGGAAAAACAGCTACCCCGGAACAAGCCCAGGAGATGCATGGTTATATTCGGGAGCTGATCAAAGACAATTTCAGTTCAGAGGCCGCTCAAAATACTTCGATACTTTACGGAGGAAGCTGTAAACCTTCCAACTCTGAGGAACTCTTTAATCAACCCGATATTGACGGTGGCTTGATAGGTGGAGCATCCCTCAAATCAAAGGACTTTGTGGAGATATGCAAAACTTTTAGCTGATCATCGAGCATGAACACTGTTGCGTTATATTGCATTATTCATGCCGAAACCTTGGATAAACAAACAATTTCCGATATTTTGATAGCCCAGCTCGCAGAGCTGGGCTATCATGGTTTTGAGGAAACTCCTGAAGGCATCAATGCTTACATCGACCAGAAAAAATTTGATCCGGGGGAAATTCAACACCTACCCATTCGGGATGTCTATCCGGAAAACATTGAGATATATCACCGGATTATTGCGGAAAAAAACTGGAATAAGTTGTGGGAAGAAGGCTTTCAACCTGTAACCATCGGAAATGATATCCTGATCAGAGCCTCCTTTCATCCCGAAGACCGCAAATATCCCTTCCAACTGATCATAGAACCCAAAATGTCATTCGGTACAGGTCATCATTCCACTACTTACCTGATGCTTCAATGGTTGCTGGAAATAGATCTGAAAGGCAAAATAATCCTGGATATGGGATGTGGCACAGGAATACTTTCAATCATGGCTGCCATGAAGGGCGCAAAAGCAGTATGGGCTGTTGACACAGATGAATGGGCCTGGCAAAATGCACAGGAAAATTTGAAACGAAACAAAATCGAAAACGTTGAAATCATCAAAGGCAATATCCAAAACATTCCGGAGGAAAAGTTTGATCTGATCCTGGCCAACATCAATTTGAACACATTGCTTCAGGACATTCCTGCCTATGTGGATCATATTGATTCCCATGGTCATTTGATAGTGAGTGGTATCTATCGATCAAACAGGAATAAAATCCTTGAAAAAGCCAAAGCTTATGGCCTCAAATATGAAGCATATAAAGAAAAAAATTTGTGGATAGCGGTAAAATTCGTAAAGCTGTGTGGGGGAATAAAACAATAAAAGGGCTCTCTGGAGAGAACCATCAACGTTTTAATGTAGTTTCAAAGTCCCCTTTATATATGGTAAAAATCAAAAACGCTATGTGTCCAAAACGTCTGCTTTCTCTTTTTTCCCGATTCATTTGGATCTTGTTAACCATCCTGATCATTCCGGATAATTCTGTTAGCCAAAACACAGAAAACTTCCCCAAAGATTCAGTAGAATTTATCGAAACCCTGTCTCAATTTTTGGAGAACAGAATCAGTGAAAGCAATGAGATGATGTTCGAAAAGTTTATCCATTATTGGAAATCGCATAAATTTACCAGCGAGAAAAAAGATACCATTATATCCATGGCCAATGTCATGCTTGCCCATGGTGCCCGCAGAGAACCTCATTTTACAACCATGCTCGGGTTTATGATCGACATCAACAATACCGACTTCGAAACCCACCACTTCGGTGTCTGGAGTAAAGGTTTCCATCACTTGCTTCATGAAAAGAAAAGGCAGATGAAAAAAATCACTGATTATTTTCAATTTACCCTTCATTTTGTGCAATCCGGCAGCCTCTATGCCTCAAGAACCCGTACCTGGTACGCCAGCGAGGAAAATTACCGTTTCCACTACGATACAACACTTAAAATAGAATATCCACAAACCCATATAAAATGTAAACTCCGGGACGATAGCATCCAAATATTTGAAACTTCAGGAGTATATTATCCTTTTCAACGGAGATGGTATGGAAAAAGGGGGAAAGTGACCTGGGAACGGGCAGGTTATTCACCCGATCAGGTTTATGCCCAATTGAATACATATCAGATTAACATGACCAAAGCAAACTATCAGGCAGATTCTGTTAAATTTATCCATAACCATTATTTTGATAAGCCCATCCTGGGTTCCCTGGAAGATCAAATGGTTCATATCATCAAGCCACAGGATGCCATTTATCCGGTTTTTAACTCTTATCAAAAAGTCTTTGAGCTCATCAACATTTATGATAATATAGATTATATAGGCGGATTTAAAATGAAGGGGGCCCAGTTTATCGGAACGGGCGGAACGGGTAAGGATGCCAGGGTAAAGGTTCACCGCGATGGAAAAGTATTTATGACCGCCCGCTCGGAAACATTTATACTGAAAAAAAAACGTGCATTGTCGCAAAGCACAAGTATTACCATTCATCTTGAAGAAGATTCGATATACCATATGGGATTGCTCTTTGCATACAACGTGGACAACCAAAACATTGAACTGAATTCAACCGATAAAATACTCTCAAAAAGTGTCTACTACAATACCTACCACCAGGTATCCATGAAATTTGACCGATTGCTCTGGAATACCAACGATGATAAGATATACATGACCTATAGCAGGAACTCTACTATGGGCCATGCTACATTTACCTCAATGAATTATTTTACCCTCGATGAATGGATTGAACTGGCAATGCGCGACCGAAAGCACCCGCTCATTGCCATCCGCAATTACCGGAATAAGATGGACAGCAGAAAATTTGACGCCGGGGAATATGCCAAATATATGCGACTTCCAACCCATCAGGTTCGTCACAGGCTCATGTTTTTGGCTCAGGATGGTTTTATATTTTATAACCTCGATGCAGACACGGTAACCATTAATGATAAACTTTTTGACTATATCCAGGCCCGAATCGA
>CAYYLT010000098.1:0-11059 GCA_964472385.1 uncultured Bacteroidales bacterium | reverse complement strand
GACTGGTAAAGGGCACTAAAGGTATGATATGCTTTATCGCTTCAGAAAATGCTTAATTCATGGTTCAGGTATAAAAAAGTTAAGAGGTTAACGTTTTGAATAATACAATTGGTGAGATGTGAAACCTTCCATTAGTCCTTGACGCAGCGCACCGAAAATCCATAACCCTTCTCGTAATCCCTGCGATAGACAGAGCTGGCATTAGCGTCTATGTAACGGCCCCAGGAACTTGTGGATGAAAATTCACTGGAAGACCACCAGAGACCAAGGGCACCAACATAGTTGAAATTTCCATCCAGGGCACGGCGACCACCCGGAAGAGCTCTAAAACCGGATGTACCAAATTCAGCATTATTTTCTAGCGCCCCATCATTCCATAAATTTGCGTTATCTGAGAGCTTACTTCCTTCGTTAATCCCTCTCCAGCCAGTAGTTTCGACTTGGGTTTGGCTCATTCCAAGAAACATTTCCAGTGCTTGATATTCTTCATCAGTTGGCACATGCCAACCATCGGGACAAAGTTTACCTGTTTCAATTGTGTACCAATTGTATAATGCTCCGTAAGTATCCTTATACGTTGCTTCATCATTGCCATACCAGCAATATGCACCAGAAGATAAATTTTCCCACGTCGAATGTTCCGTTATATTTGATATGTCAGATCCATCATTATATCTGGTGGTTGCAAGATTTTCCGCCATCCATACCTGATCGCCAATTTTAATGGTATTATACAAATTACCTTCTATGTCGGTCACTGAACCTCCTGCCTCCTGGGTGTTCTCTAATTTCTCCAACCTTAATTCCAATTTATCTACATAAGCTTTTGTAGCTGCATCCTGTGCATCTGTAGGATCGGTTAAATTTTTAATCCGGGCATTGGCTGAGTCATTCTTAGCAATAACCTCTGCTAAAGACGGAATGCCGGCTATTGAACCGGATGTATCCGACAATTCGCTGATAATACTGTCTGCTTTATCCACATAAGCTTTTGTAGCTGCATCCTGTGCATCTGTAGGATCGGTTAAATTTTTAATCCGGGCATTGGCTGAGTCATTCTTAGCAATAACCTCTGCTAAAGACGGAATGCCGGCTATTGAACCGGATGTATCCGACAATTCGTTGATAATACTGTCTGCTTTATCCACATAAGCTTTTGTAGCTGCATCCTGCGCATCCGTTGGATCGAGTAAATCTTTCATCCGGGCATTGACGGAATTGCCCAGGGCTGCCACATCCTCCATAGTTTGTACTTCGGTGTAGCGATCAAGTTTATGGTTCCAATTATTGGTATCGGCTGCGGTAATACCTGCTGCCGGTGATGAACTGTAAACTGGGTCCGTCTCAGTAATGGTTTCCACAGTTTTTGCGTACAAGGCATAAGGCACACTTAATAACTGGCTTGTTCCTGTGATTGTATAATTTACACCACCTTCAGGGTCTGTTTCCGTTTTTAGAAAATAAGGGCCGTTCGACCAGTCAATGGAATCAAAATCATCGTTTGTCGTTCCTGTTCCTATTTCTAAACTAACCAGTCCGTGGGCATTGGTGCTTGGTGTTTGCGTTTCGGTATAAACTATTGCTCCGCTTGCAGAACCTTGCAAAATGCTTATCTGCATACCCAGTTGTTGATTGATTATAAAGTTATTATCCGCATCTCTGATCACTGCCTGATAGCTCATTTTTTCAGGTGATTGCGCACTTGTCTGTGACGATAGTATCACACCAGCCATGACAAATACACCAGCCAGAATTGTAATGATATTTCTCAATATTATTTCCTCCTTATTTTTTAATGATTTTAAATGTTTTGACCTTCTTATTAGATTCGAATATCTTTAGAAAATAGACCGCTGAACTGAAATTGTTCATATAAATGCTTGTTTCATTTTCTGTAAGATGATTGCGTGCTATAGATTGTCCATTTGCATTGAAAAGTTGATAACTTAAATTGTTAACAGGGGTATTATCAACCATTAACCTTAAGTAATGATGCACAGGGTTTGGATAAGCACAGATCATCAATTCAATGGCTTTTGCTTCTTTGACTTCTGATATGACTGAGATATTATATGGTTGTTGAACTCCTTGTACTATAGTACCTGTTGTTTCGCCTTCTGTAATATAAAATATTTGTCCAATGGAATAACTTACGGAACCTCCATTGCCAGTGCTATTATGACCAGTAGTTGATATAACTTCCTGCGCATGCAAGGTTGTTAAACTACATAATATACTTATAACAAGTACAATGATTTTTTTTTGTTTCACAATATGTTTTATTTAATGTTTTGGTCTTATGTAACTTACCATGACAAAATGATCATTTTGTCATGGTAAGTTACATATAATCAACCTTAATAGGGTAATATTTTTTTTGGTGTTTCGTTTTGTATCCGCTGATAAAATGGGCCTTTTATCCACACACCGGTTACAAACCTTTAAAATTTTTCACTGATTTTGAACCTATTGTCCCCCGGCACATGAATAATTTGATGTTATTACGAAAATTTTAACCGGAAAGTTATGGTTCATGCTTATTTTTAAAATGTGTTGTGAAACAGTTAATCCCGATCAATTCATAAGAAGCCGAAGAATGAGGCGTAGTGATGATTATGATTGGGAAATCCCGATTTAGAAGATCCTCCTTTTGGGTGACTGATAAAGAGCACAAAAGGTATGATATGCTTTATCGCAATGCATTAGCAAAATTTTAATACATTGTTCATGTTAATTGAATCGCAAAACAATGAATGAATTGACTTCAATTCGCAGTAAACACATACAGGTTCATTTGGCTACCTTGCAGCTGATATATTGGCTGTTAATCAATGCATTCAACCCTACGGGGCTGGATTCATGATGGTGCCAAGCCGTGGGTTAGGGCATCTTCCGCTAAGCTCCACATGCCCTAACCCACGGTTATTGATATTTACCCCCTTTGGGGGATATGGGTGGTGTGCAAAAGGGACTTTTCCCCTCAGGTCATTACTCCTAAAAAATTTTTTAAAGCTTTGGCAGCGGTAAAAATAAATGCTATATATATTCCCCTGGCTGCAAGTATTCAAGCCACGAAGTGGATAAATTTGCATAACCACGGGTGAAACCCGTGGATTGCAGGCACAAATTTCATCCTCAGCCCCGGATAGGGGGTTGAATTAATCGCATCATAATGGGTTGTGAATAATTCGGGCTGGTAAAATTCATGTTAACAATACCCATTTGAACAAAACTTTATATTTTTATAGGGCGAAATTTTTAACCCAAAGTCATCATCTTTAAAATCTATAAGCTTATGAAAAAATGTAGCCTTTTTCTTCTCCTGTTAGTAATGGGGCAGTGGTATTTAATCCAGGCACAGCCCAATAATGAAGCAAGCTGGGAACCATTGTTGGGAAGTAATTTTGAGAAAGCCCGGTATCCTGAAGGAAGCTGGAAGATCGAAAATGGTGTTTTAACTGGTTATGAAGATAAAGTGTTGTGGGCCACCGGAGAATATGAGCATTTTATTCTTGACCTGGAATTTAAGAATGAAAAAGCTACCAATAGCGGTGTAATAGTCTATTGCACGGATAAAGAAAACTGGATCCCCAATTCTGTAGAGATTCAGATTGCCGATGATTATTCCAAAAAATGGGGTACAGCGCGAAAAGATTATCAATGCGGGGCGATATTCGGACATCTGCCTGCCAATGAGCAAAAGGTAGTCAAAAAGCCCGGCAAATGGAATACCATGCGGATAAAATGCGATGGACAGCATATTACGGTGAAACTAAACGGCAAAAAAGTAACCTTTATGGATATGAGCAAATGGACATCAGGTGAAGTAAATCCGGATGGCAGTAAAATTCCGCCATGGCTGCCTACTCCTTTTGCTGAATTACCAACAAAAGGAAGGATAGGTTTTCAGGGGAAGCATGGTGATGCCAAAATTCATTTTCGCCATATTCGTATCAAACCTGTTCATTGAGTTCCCTCTTTCTTCACTTACTAATGCTTGGGTTTAAAGTTTTCAATTAAACTTTGTTTGCGGCTTTGGCTGCGGCAGGAAGAATCCAGTTTAAATTATAGAAGTTCAAATGTACAAAAAGCAAACCCTGCTTCGAGGCTTTTGCAAAAAGCAGCAGATACCCAAAAATTGGCGCACTCGGAAAAAATGTATAAAAAGAAATTTTGATCATAATAAGTAAATTGCTTATATACTTTCATTTATAGATATTTATTCATTTTTTATGAATAATGAAGGCTAAAATGAAAAAGAAATAGATGTAAAACCAGGTAAAGCTTAGCAAGCGGATGGACAAACAAATTATTTGTTGCAAGTGCAGCGGAGCGCTTGCAGATGATTTCCCGTTGAAAGCGATTGAACATTATTTAAATGAACATAGTTTTTCCCATTATCGAGTGGAAGATTTATGTGGAATTGCGGCCAATCAGAAAGAAGAATTACAGGAAATGATAACGCCTGAAAAGGAAACAGTTCTTATTGCCTGTAATCCAAGGGCATTAAACTTATTGCTGGATTATGCCGGCGTGGATGTTGAAAATTCCACGATTCATTATGTCAATCATAGAAATGGAGACTTTGCCTCCATTAAAAACAAAATAAAGGATTATATGCAAGGGATTAATGAGGGTGGAGACATTAAAAAAATCAAAAGTGATGAAAACTGGCCTTCATGGTATCCCCTGGTTGATTATGAACGATGTACGGATTGCGGACAATGTGCTGATTTTTGCCTGTTTGGGGTGTATGAAAAAGATGATAACGGGAAAGTCAAGGTAGTTAATCCCCATGGATGCAAAGATTTATGTCCGGCCTGTGCGAGAATTTGCCCTGCCAGTGCCATTGTTTTTCCCAAATTCCCGGATGGCGGAGCCATAAGCGGAACAGGCAATATTGACGAAGGTATGGAAAAGAAAAGACTGGAAGAAGACCTTCAAAATATAACCGGTGGTGATATATACCAAACCCTTGAAAAACGTAAAATAAAAAGGGAGTCTATCATAAAAAAACAAGCCATGGAAAAAGCACAGACTGAAAGGGAAAAAGCTCTGAAAAAAATAAACAGCAATTTAAAATAATGGGATTAAAGTTGATTATTAGAATTTTATGGGAAACGGACAGAAAGTGCCTCCGTAAATTCATTTATAACTTATTATGGAAAAGCATATGGACTTTCCGTAAGTTTAAAAAAAGAAAGCGAAAGGGTAACTTATTCCCTGCTTTTCAGTTTATATCTGTAACTGACAATTGCAATCTTACCTGCCAGGGATGTTGGGTAACAAAAGGAGATAAAGCGACTGAATTAAGTGTTGACCAGGTGAATAACATCATATATGACAGCAAGAAAATTGGTTCTTATTTTTTTGGTATTCTCGGGGGAGAGCCTTTGATGTACAGGCCATTATTTGATATATTCAATCGCCACCCCGATTGCTATTTCCAATTGTTTACCAATGGCACACTTTTGTCGGAAGATGTCGCCAAAAAACTTAAAATGGCTGGTAATGTCACTCCGCTTATCAGCTTTGAAGGTGATGAAATTGTGGCGGATATAAGGCGTGGGGGAACCGAAGTCTATAAAAAAACAGTAAATGCCCTGGAAATATGCCAAAGAAATAAATTAATTGCAGGTGTGGCAATCAGTGTTTGCAAGTCGAATCTTGAGATGGCATTGTCTGATGAATTTATCCGGATGATTTGGAATCGTGGCGCTTCTTACCTTTGGTATTATATATTCCGTCCGGGAGGGTCCAAGCCAAGCTACGAATTAGCGCTCGACCGGGAAGAGATTGATCGGTTAAGGTACTTTATGGTGCACGCCAGAACCAGGCATCCCATTATGCTCATTGACTCTTACTGGGGTCACGATGGAAAACCTTTCTGTCCTGCTGTTGAAGGTTTAAGTCATCATATAGGACCATCAGGTTATATTGAACCTTGCCCCGTAATCCAACTGGCAAAGGATAGCATAAATGGAAAGGATCTTAATCAGGTTTATCAAAATTCGGTATTTTTGAGGGACTTTAAAAAGGAAGTCGCAGACTTAACCGATGGATGTATTTTTATGGAAAATCCCGGGTGGTTGAACGAGTTTGCCAGCCGTTACTCCGCGGTAAACACTTCCAACAGGCCTGATTATAGCGAAGACCTTAAGCATGCGACAAAAACCATTAGTCATGGAAGTAGCAAGCAAATTCCGGAAAAAAGCAGGATCTATAAATTTGCTAAAAAAAAGGCCTTTTTCGGGTTAGGAGCTTATGGTTAAAAAAATACAATATAGGGATTTGCTTGATATTGAACTTATTGTTCCTGAATTTATGCATGAAAGGCAGGCACTCATTAATATTGCTGAATCATATATTGCAAAAAGTCACATTTTACCTCCGCTTTCCTATGATCAACTTTCCAGTCTGGCAAGTCAAATCATCGAAAGCATGGACTTGAATCCCTCGTTTAAAGCCTTTCTCATGATTTGCTGTGGTAATGCCATATGGCGCAAAGTGTTTGAAAAAATACCTTACCAGAGAAGAATATTACTGCTGCCTGAATGTCTTAAAAATAGTCAGCAATGCAATGCAGAAAAGGATACGTTTGGTATTTTATGCGGCGCTTGCGGCTCGTGTTCCATTAAGAATATTCTTAACGAAGCCGAAGATTTGGGATATGTAACCATGGTCACCGAAGGTGCCACCATTACCAGAAAAATAATAGAAGAAGGTAACATTGAGGCAGTTATCGGGGTGGGCTGTATGGAAACCTTGCAAAAAATGCATGAAAGCATAAACAAATATGCCATTCCTTCTATCGCCATACCTCTTTTATATAACGGTTGTAAAAATACCTCTGTGGATAAAAATTGGCTCATGCAAGAACTGAGGCATTTTACAGAAAGTAAACCGTATTATAAAATCAATCTGAAAGAATTGCATATAAAGATTAAGAATCTTTTCAACCATGACCGTATATTGCTATTAATGGATCATCCCACTGATAAAACCGGTAAAATAGCTCTGGAATATCTTTTGATAGGTGGTCAGCGGCTCAGGTCAGTCTTTACAGCAATGATGTATGAAGCATTTTCCGGGAAAAATGATGAAGAAATAATAAACCGTTTGGCCCTGGCTGTGGAATGTTTCCACAAGGCTTCACTTATTCATGATGATATAGAGGACAATGATGATGAAAGATATGGAGAAAAAACCATTCACAGGGAATATGGAATACCTGTTGCCATAAATACAGGAGATTACCTGATGGGATTGGGATATAGATTAATCTCAGAATGTAAATTGGATCCTGCCTTACTAACCCGGTGTATTAAAGTAATATCCGAAGGTCACCTGACCCTGTCAGCCGGTCAGGGTGAAGAATTAATCAATAAGCAGGAAAATGCTGTCATTAGTACCCGGGAAATGATAACCATTTCCAAAAATAAAACTTCGACAGCCTTTAGGGTCGCTTTGCTGCTAGGTACTTCAGCTTCAGGTGTCGACCCTGAAACAGAAAATATAATCGGGGAATTAAGCGATCATATTGGCATTGCTTACCAGATAAAGGATGATTTAGATGATTATAATGGAAATGACGGGGATTTGTTTTCAGAGAATTTGTCAATCATTACATCATTGTTATTTGACGCATTATCTGATAAAGAACAGGGAAAATTGCGGACTTTATTAATGAATAAAGATTTGGTTTTAATCCAGAGATTAATACAGGAATATCAAATCGTTCAAAAGGCAAAAGAACTCATGCAATTTTACCTTTATCAGGCATTTTCCACCCTGGAGAAAATTACAAATTTACCGGCAAAACTGGCAGTCCATGAAGCAATTGGAAAAATTTTCCATGCCTATCTATAACATCCTCGCGCCAATATTTCAAAAATTATTAGGCAAAAAGTCTTTTGAGCATGCTACGAGACTTGGCCTTAACTTTTTAGATGATAACATCATTGAAGAAATAAAACAATATGTCATTTCCCGGCAAAACAGCGACGGTGGTTTCAGTGATAAAGCAGGGAATTCTGATGTTTATTATTCTTTGTTCGGTTCTTTGCTGTGCCTCGGACTTGATCTAAAACCGCAGTTGGAGCATTTGCGGAAATTTGTCCGTGAAACGGCAGTTGATATGGCTAGTGAACAGGTCGACTGGATCTGCATGGTTATTTTGTATAAAAAACTGATTGTCAATAAAAAGAAACTTAATGAATTTCATAGGGAATTAAAACACGTTGTATTCAATAATAATCATACTTCAGAAAGTTATTTTCCTTTTCTCGGCTTAATGGCTTTTTACTATTTGAATGATTATTCGTCCCTGTTTAAATTGATAGCTTCCCAGGAAAAGGCGGATAAATCTCTTATAAATAAGCCAACTCCGGTTCTGGCAGCAAAAATAATATTATTAAAACTTGCTGCGGGGAATAAGATGAGATTTATGCATGCCATGGGGAATGTAACCGATGCTAAGCTCGCTGCGGAGGCTATAACCGGACTTAAGCAGGCATTAATGAACCGGTTTCTTGAAAGCGGCGGTTTCAGAGCCACTTTATCCTCACCGGTACCTGATTTGTTATCTACTTCCGTTGCGCTGTATGCGTTGAGGTTTGCAAATGTGAATCTAAGCCTCATTAAGCCTGCATGTTTGGAATTTATTAATAAGTTATACGCGCGTGGAGGATTTGTTGCATCCGAGCTGGATGAAAACCCGGACATAGAATATACTTTTTATGGGTTACTTGCATTGGGCGCATTAAGTTACCCTGATAAGTAATGTAAATGTGATGTCTTTCGTAGCGACACTAATTGGTGTTTGTCCATAAACTTAAGTGTTTGTTCTATAAATTAAAACCATGAACCCGGACAGCCTTTATCAAGAATTAGCAAACAAGCTTAAAGCGGAAAGGAATGAAAAAGGATATTGGGAAGGACGGTTATCCTCCAGTGCCCTGGCAGTAGCTGTATCCATAGTTGCCTTGCAAATGACAGGCAACCCGGCTTATAGAAGTTCTATAAATAGGGGTTTACAATGGTTACTTGCAAATCAGAACCCTGACGGAGGATATGGTGATTCTCCGTCAAGCTTAAGTAATGTAAGTACATCATTGCTTTGTTACGGTGCGGTTTTTTTTTGCGGACAGAAAGATAAAGCAAGTAATGCAGCATTAAAAGGCATTGTTGTATACCTGGAAACCCGGAACATTTTTTTAAGCGAAAATTTGGTAGAAGCCGTTGTACAACATTATGGCACAGTCAACCACACGTCTAGCACATAGGTCCAGTAAGCTCAACACCTTTTCCGTTCCCATTTTATCTCTGCTTGCCATTTGTGGTGTCGTTAAAGACTTTCATAATATTCCATCCCTGCCGTTCGAATTGTCATTATTTCCAAATGCATGGTTCAGGTTTTTAAACCTGCAGGTTGTAAGCTATGCGCTGCCAGCATTGATTGGTGTAGGTATTGCCCTTTTTAAAATGAAGAAGAAAAGGCATATTATATATGCTGCAATCCGTAAGATGGCTATAA
This sequence comes from uncultured Bacteroidales bacterium, assembly GCA_964472385.1. Taxonomy (GTDB): domain Bacteria; phylum Bacteroidota; class Bacteroidia; order Bacteroidales; family UBA12077; genus JAGXLC01. Next base: position 1,524 of record CAYYLT010000098.1, on the reverse strand, counting down.
AACCTGCTTTAAAGAAATTGTATTTCATCACACCTGAAAGCGGAGGATTTCTGGAAGCCATTCCATTAACCGCTTTTGTATGTATGTGTCTTATATACAGTGGATATGCTAACCATCAGGTCGTTAAAAAGGGCATCGCATTTCTTAAGAATAAACAACGGGATGACGGAAGCTGGGCCATAGATACAGATTTGTCCACCTGGGTTACCACTTTATCCATCAAAGCATATGGCAAAAGCCTTCATAAAGTTTTTAGCCGTGAGGAAATAAATTCACTGAGAAATCACCTGCTGTCTTTACAGTATAACCATACACATCCTTTTAACAAAGCATTACCGGGGGGATGGGGATGGACAAATTATACCGGTTCAGTTCCCGATGGGGATGATACTCCAGGGGCCATTATTTCCCTACTACAAATATACCAAGGGTCTGAAAAAGAAAATCAGGTCATAGTCAAAGCTTGCAAGTGGTTGATCGGCTTGCAAAACAAGGATGGGGGAATTCCTACCTTTTGCCGGGGATGGGGGAAGTTGCCTTTCGACAGCAGTTGTGCGGATTTAAGTGGACATGCCTTTCTTGCAGTGGCAAAAAGCAGGGCAATGATAGGTAAGTATTTAACCAAGAAAGAAAAACAAAGTTTCAATCGTTTTTTGAAAAAGCTGTCAACCTATCTTATGAAGAACCAATATGCTGATGGGAAATGGCTTCCTTTATGGTTTGGTAATCAAAGGCATCCAAACACTCATAATCCGGTCTACGGTACAGCCAAAGTTTGCATCTATTTGAATGATGCATTGGCATACATTCAGGATACCAACTTGAAAACGGAGATTAACAGCCAGATAAATAATGCACAGGAATTCTTAATCCATAACCAAAACCAGGACGGAAGCTGGGGTCCTCAAAAAGGCATTATGGGAAGCTATGAAGAAACAACCATTTCAATGACGGCTTTAATGGATAAAGCAAGTCAGTCTGTCCAAATGGGTATGGAATGGATTCAAAAAGAATGGACAGCAGAAGGAATTTATGCAACCCCTATTGGCCTTTATTTTGCATCATTATGGTATGATGAGAAATTATACCCGCTTATCTATTCGGTTGAAGCATTGGAAAGATGGTCCCAAAACATTCCGTAATAAATACGTTTCATTGCAGCACGATATCTATCAATGTCAATTAAGATTTTGCCGATGTCCGGCTTCTCGGCACACTATGCATCTGTGTGGAATGAAAGGGTGTGATCCTATCCCCAGGTATAAAATTTGCTAGATTTGATTGCTGAATAAGCTGTAATCCAGATTGAATGGGGCATAAAGTATGTACAGGCTTTATTCTTTTATCATTATTTATAGTGTCATATCACATTTATTCCTTTTGCCCTTTCTAACCTGTATTATTCATGCGTCAAGTTTTGGGTAGATGCAAGGCGCCGAAAGCCCACGACGTAGTCACCTGCTTCGGGTTTGCTGAAAAACACAAAAAATGCCTATAAAAAATAGAATGCGTGCATTTATTATT
>CAYYLT010000097.1:0-11132 GCA_964472385.1 uncultured Bacteroidales bacterium | reverse complement strand
GAGATATATCCCAACCCGTCAAAACTTCTGTGGGATGGCATATTATTAAACTCCTTGACAAACAATCCCTGGGTACTTTTGAAGAAGAAAAAAAGGCGCTGAAAAGAAAATTGCTTAAGCGTCCGCGCTCGCAAATAGCTAAAGATTCTCTGATCAAAGAATTGAAAAAGGAATTTGGTTTCCGGGAATCCATACAAAATTATCATAAACTCTATCAGTTCGTCGATGATAATGCATCCCGGGTTAATTGGGAACAGCTCAAATCATATAATCCGAACGATCGGTTATTCAGCTTTCAGGATCAAACATACCATACCGGAGAGTTCATCAATTTCTTAAATGATTCCCTGGATAAACTGCGTAAACAATACAAAGCCCGGTATCTGCTCGATAAATCTTATGCCCGTTTTCAGGATGATCAGATCATGGCGTATGAAAAAGCCAGATTACCTGAAAAATATCCTGAATACAAATATATTGTAAATGAATACCACGACGGCATCTTGTTGTTTGAGATCATGGACCGAAAAGTTTGGTCCAAAGCCACCGGGGATACTGCAGGTTTGAAAAAATATTATCAAAACCATCAGAAAAATTATATGTGGAATGAGCGCTTTAAGGGAAAGATATATTTCTGTGACGATAAGCATACGCTTGAAAAGGTCCGGAAAATGAAAAAAGGGGGATTATTCAGGAAAAAATATGCTGATCAGGAAATATTGGAAAAGATCAATCAAGATGGAAATCAACTTAGAATCAAAAAAGGCCTTTATACAAAAGGTGAAAACGATATTATTGATCATTACGCCTGGGATATGGGTAATAAAGCATCATTAGAATCCAGGGAGCCCTATTTTGTAAGGGGTGAAATGATTCCACCGCAAGTTAAAAAGCTGGAAGAAGCGAGAGGTGAAATACTGGCAGACTACCAAAATTATCTCGAAGAACAATGGATCAAGGAATTAAAAAGGAAATACAGGGTACAAGTTCATCAAGCGGTGCTCAATGGTCTAAAACAATCGATAAAATGAGCCACAAGATACTACACGTTGCGCTTTTCATGGGGGTAATGTGTCTTTTTGCTGCCTGCCAGCAAAGAAACGAAACCCAAAGAAAACCCATAGCTAAAATTCACAGCAAATATCTCTATCTTTCCGATTTGAGAAAGGTCATACCTAACAGTAAATCAAAGGAAGACAGTGCAATAATTGCAAAAAATTACGTTAACAAATGGATTAAAAAACAGCTTTTACTTGAAAAAGCAGAAAGAAATCTCCCGGAAAAAAGCAGAGATATCACCAACCAGCTCGAAGAGTACCGTGCTTCCCTTTTGATCTATAGATATCAACAACAATTGATTGATCAAAAATTGGATACCGTGGTTACCCAACAGGAAATTGAGAACTATTATAAGGAAAATGCTTCTAATTTCGTTTTAGATAAAAATCTGGCTAAGGTTCTGTACATTAAGCTTTCAGTGAATTCCCCCAATATTGAAAATGTCAGAAGCTGGTATAAATCAAATGATGAATCAAACCTAAAAAAGCTTACCGACTATAGTTATCAATATGCAGAAAAATTTGATGATTTTGATAACCAATGGATCGATTTCACCGGTTTTATTAAAAATATACCTTATGAAGTAAACAATGCAGCGCGTTTTTTTCGTTACCGTAAGTATATTGAGGTTAAGAAGAACAATTTTATCCATTTTATCCGCATTAATGATTATCAATTAAAAGGGACAACTGCTCCGGTTAATTATGTCAGGGATAAAATTAAGAGCATCATCATCAATAAGCGTAAACATCAATTGTTAAAAACACTGGAAAACGATATATATAACGACGCGCTAAACCGTAATGAATTTGTCATCTATTAAAATGATTCTTATGATGAAGATGAAATTAGTAAAAACATGTATAGCATTTATAGCCATGATATCTTTCATGCCTGAGATATCAGGGCAAAATACAAGAATGATCGACCAGGTTGTTGCTGTAGTAGGAGATAAGAAGGTACTTCAATCGGATATGGAGAGTCAGCTTATGCAGATGAGGGCACAGGGGATGGGATCGGGCAACCTGCGGTGTGAGATTCTTAGCGAACTGATTTCACAGAAATTGTTACTGATACAGGCGGAAAAGGACAGTGTTATGGTAAGTGAAAACCAGGTTGAATCGCAGCTTGATATGAGATTAAGGTATTTTATCAGGCAAATTGGCTCGAAAGAAAAGCTGGAGGAATATTATAACAAAAGCATTCCTGAAATCAGGGCTGATTTTAGAACGCTTCTGCGGGAACAAATCCGAACCCAACAAATGAGAAACCAGTTGATAAAAGATGTGAAAATTTCACCGGGTGAAGTGGAAAGGTTTTACAGAAATATCCCGGAAGACAGCATACCCACGATCAACCAGAAGGTGCAAATAGCGCAAATTGTCAAATATCCCCCTGAAAGTGAGCAAGCGGAGACCAAAGCCCGTCGAAGGCTGCTGCAATTAAGAAAAAGGATCCTGGAAGGGGAGAAATTTTCCACTATGGCTGTTTTATATTCTGAGGATAGAGGCACCTCGAATAAAGGCGGTGAGCTCGGTTACCGAACTGCCGAGGAACTTGATCCCGAATTTGCCGATGCTGCCTTTAGCCTGCAGGAAGGCGAAATTAGCGGTATTGTGGAATCATCATATGGATATCATATCATAAAACTATTAGACCGCCGGGATGATGAGGTGAATGTTCGGCATATACTTATCAAACCGAATATAGCTCCCGAACAACACCTGAAAGTGCGGAAAAAGCTTGATAGTATCGCAACAGAAATAAGAAAAGGCCGGTTAAGTTTTGAAGAAGGGGCTATGAAATTCTCTGATGATCAGAAATTTAGAAGAAATGGCGGGTTGTTGGTTAATCCCCAGAATGCCAGTAATGAATTCGAACTTGATCAATTGCCCCAGGCCGATTATAATGCTATTGAAGGTTTAAACGAAGGTGAAATTTCAGATCCCTATCAGACTCAAGATGAAAATGGTAAAATGATATTCAAAATCATCAGGCTTCAGGATAAAAAGCAAAAACATCAGGCTAATTTGAAATCGGATTTTAGCACAATTCAGCAAATGGCTTTGAGAAAAAAACAAAATAAAATCATCAATGAATGGATCAGGGAGAAGAAGAAAAATACCTACATACACATTGACAATCGTTTCAGAGATTGTATGATGGCGGCATATTAATCTGTATTATTCATACCCCAGCCATAGCTGTAAACAAATTTTGGTTTATAACTTTGTACATAATAAAGTTTTAGGAGGGATAGCATAAAGCATAACCTGAGATGGATGACCATATAACAATTCTTACCGTTTTTTCTATCAAACTCCGGGATTTGCATGAAGGGAAAGCATAAAAAAATCACGGCATTGATATGTATCATATTGCTGGGAACCGTAGGGAAGACCTTTGCGCAAAAACAAACCAAACCCGGAAAAATTGATATACTGCATGCCAACTCCCTGGAATACAATGCGAAGATAAATCCAAATGTCCGCAGATTCATTGGAGATGTAAAGTTTAAGCACAATGATTTTATCATGTATTGCGATAGCGCTTATTCTTATACCAATCAAAATAAGATTGATGCTTTCAGCAATGTTCACATTACAAGAGGTGATACGCTGGATCTTTATGGTGATTATTTAAGCTATAATGGAAACGAGAATTTTGGCCGTGTTCGAAAAAATGTTATCTTGAAGGATCAGCAAGCCAAACTGACAACCGATTCCTTAAATTTTTTCACACAAAGCAATTATGCCTATTATTTTGACGGAGGGAAGGTTCTCAATGCGGACAAGACCATTACAAGCAGGGAGGGACATTATTATTCAGACCGGAATATAGCCCATTTCAAGGACAGTGTAGTGATAAAAGATCCGGATTATACGGTACATGCGGACACCCTAAAATATAATACAAAATCTGAAGTGGCCTTTTTTTTTGGTCCGACCCATATTTATAGTGATAAAAACTATTTATACTGTGAAAACGGATGGTACAAAACCCCGGAAGGTCAATTTTTCTTCAGAGAAAATGCGCGTTATGAAAAAGAAGAAAGGATTATTCTCGGCGATACGTTATTTTATGACGATTCACTGGGTTATGGAGAGATCCGGAGCAATGCCGAAATCATCGATACCAGTGATAAGGTAATACTAAAAGGCAATTATTCAGAATATACCGATAATCCTGAAAAAGCTTTTATGACAGATAGCGCACATATGATCTCCATTGATGATGAGAAAGATTCACTCTTTCTGCATGCCGATACCCTTAAGTCGCTTTATGATTCAATAGGGGATTACAGAATATTCAAGGCCTACTATCAGGTTAGAATGTTTAAGTCTAACCTCCAGGGTAAATGTGATTCATTGTTCTATTCGCTGGGAGATTCCATCATAAGAATGTACAGGGAGCCTGTTGTCTGGCTTGACAGCAGTCAGGTAACAGCAGATTCCATTGAGCTTTTCACAAAAAATAACAACATCAGTCAATTTGTCCTGCATGATGCGGCATTTATGATAAGCCAGGAGGATAGCAGCCGGTTTAACCAGATTAAAGGCAAAACCATGACCGGCTTCTTTAATAATAATCAACTGCATACGGTGAAGGTTGACGGGAATGGAGAAACCATATATTACACGAAAAATAAGCAAAACATTGTAGGAGTCAATAAAGCTGTAAGCAGCAATATCTTAATTAATCTCCGGGATAACCAGGTGACCCGCGTTAACATGATCGAAAAACCCGAAGGAACAATGTATCCTTTAGGGGATTTTAAAGAAACGCGCTTGCAAGGATTTCAATGGCTGGAGGCACTTCGGCCTAAATCAAAGTATGACATATTTATTGCTCCTGATCTTCAAAGATCCAAACCCAAAAAGGAGGATCCACCTCAACCCCCCCCTTACGGAAATAATCAACAATAATACCCTATATACTGATGATCAGTACTCATCTTCATTAAAGAAAAAATCGTCTTTACTTGGATAATCTGGCCATATATCTTCAATACTTTCGTAGACCTCCCCTTCATCCTCTATTTCCTGTAGATTTTCAATGACTTCCATTGGAGCACCGGAACGAATAGCATAATCAATCAATTCATCCTTGGTTGCCGGCCAGGGTGCATCTTCTAACTTCGATGCCAATTCAAGTGTCCAATACATAATGCGAAATTTTTATATTCTAACAAAAGTTTTGCAAATTTAAAATTAATACGTCAAATCCAAAATTTTATTATTATTTTGAATCCCATATTATCTCCCTTATATCTAAATCTTTGGATAATTTTCTTGCCAAAACAAACAAATAATCCGACAATCTATTTAAATAACCCATGACCAGCACCGGGATTTCATCTTCCTTATGCAATCGACTGGTTTGCCTTTCCGCTCTCCTGCATACACATCTGGTAATATGGCAAAATGAAACGGTAGGATGACCACCTGGCAGAATGAATGACTTTAACGGCTCAAGCTCCTGATCCATTGCATCGATGGCATCTTCCAAATAGCTGATATCTTTCTGGCAAAGCTTTGGCAAACCTTTTTGATTTTCAGCACATCCGGCTGCCAGTAGCGAGGCACTCTGCATTAGCTTATCCTGAATTTGCATTAGCTGCTTTCGGATTTCTTCTGATATGCCCTGATCCCTGAGTAATCCAATATATGCGATCAGCTCATCAACCGTACCGTAGGTTTCAATTCTAAGATGAGATTTGGAAACCTTTTTACCTCCTAAAAGGGAAGTAGTGCCGTTATCTCCTTTTCTTGTGTATATATGCATTTTTTCTACTATAACTCTTCTTATTCCGATTTAGTTCAATTTTACTGAAATATTTTTATTCCATCTACACAAATTCAAGTGCACTGAATATTCATGTTTAATATCTTATCTGCATATGTTCGGGTGATAACTGATGACTAAAAAACAAAATGCCCATACGAAACAGGTCTATACTAACCTGCACGCTTTTGTGCGTACGGATCATTTTCCATGCTGACTCCATGCCTGAAGACCAGTGAATATCATCAATAACCATCATGGTGTCATGATGTATATAATCAAGCATGGTTTCATAATAGCTGAGCAAACTTTCTTTCCGGTGATCACCATCTATGAAAACCATATCCAGTGAAGGCATATGATGCAATATTTTTGGAAGTTCTTCATGAAATAAACCCTGATACAAATACACATTTTTTAAATCCCAGATTTGCAGGTTCTCCTTGGCGAGCTGCCGTTTTTCCGGGCAGGATTCAATGCTCCAGATGGTTGAATGCTCATTTGCTGCTGCCAGATATATTGTGCTTATGCCTACTGAGGTTCCCATTTCCAATATATTGGCAGGTTGAAATGTGCTTACCAGATAGTACAATATTTTACCGTATTTTGGTGGAACTGATGATCTGTTTACCAGTTTGTGAAAAGCAATACGGGATGTATTCCTGCTGTAAGTGGATCCGGCACCATAGTCATGACTGCAATGAATCGGGGTGCTGCTTTTTTTCAGATATTGAATATAATTGTTTATTCCTTTTACTGTATCGTCTTGTTTTCTTATAATCGCCTCCTGGTAAAGTCGCGAGATAAAGGCAGAATGTAAACCATTTCCTTTACCCTGATGTGAAACGATCAGATAATGGAGATATTGAAAGAGATGCCTGATAATTGCAAAGAAAGGTCTTAAAAAAAACATGCAAATTGAAATTTTCTGTATGATGAATATTATTTTTATACGAAATTTTTGGATTGATGAAGACTGCAGTTTTCAACAAGGATATCAAATACCTTCCCGGTGTTGGACCCAAAAGGGCCAAATTGTTTGCTGAAGAGCTCGAAATTAATAAAATTGGTGATTTGCTTTATTATTTTCCTTATAAATATATCGACAGAACCAAATTTCACAAAATAAAAGACTTACACCCCAATCTATCCAACATACAAATTAAGGGAAGCATATTAAAGTTTGAACTGGCAGGTAACCCCAATAAAAGAAGGTTAATCGGATATTTTGCTGATGAAACAGGCATGGTAGAACTTGTATGGTTCCGGGGAATAGATTGGATTCGCAAATCATATGGGGTAAACAAAACATACATTATATTTGGAAAGCCAACCGTATTTAAAGATAAGCTGAATATTGTTCATCCTGAGATTGAAACGGCAGAAAATTTTCAATCAAGTCTCCTCCAAGGCTTTGAGGCACATTACATCACCACCGAGAAAATGAAGACAAATTATATCAATTCGAAGGTAATCAGGAAGTTGCAATACAATCTGCTGCAGCAGATCAGGGATTATATTGAAGAAACACTTCCCCAAACGCTTATTCAGCGGCTTAAGTTAGCTCCATTGAAAGAAACATTGGTGAACATTCACTTTCCAAAAGATCAGGATCAATTGCAGAAAGCTCAATACAGGTTAAAATTTGAAGAGTTATTTTACATTCAGCTTAGTATCCTGGAACAAAAATATATGCGCATACAAAAATACCGCGGATTCGAATTTGCCACGATTGGAACGCTTTTTACTTCGTTTTATAACCAGTATTTACCCTTTCAGCTCACCAACGCACAAAAAAAGGTACTGAAAGAGATACGCAGGGACTTGGGATCCGGTCGGCAAATGAATCGTCTGTTGCAGGGTGATGTGGGCAGCGGCAAAACACTGGTGGCATTGATGACTATGCTGATTGCTTTGGACAACCATTTTCAAACCTGCATTATGGCACCTACAGAAATTTTAGCTACCCAGCATTACGAGAGTATCAAGCGGTTCCTGGGAGATCTGCCGGTTCAGGTTAGCCTGCTGACAGGTTCTACTCCGCAATCAGAAAGGAAAAATATACATCAGGCTTTAACGAAGGGCACGCTTCACATATTAATCGGAACACACACATTGATCGAAGATACGGTTCAATTTAACAATCTTGGATTGGTGGTCATTGATGAACAACATCGTTTTGGCGTTGCACAACGTGCCAGGTTGTGGAAAAAAAACACCAATCCTCCTCATATACTGGTTATGACCGCCACCCCCATACCGCGCACATTGGCAATGACCACTTACGGTGATCTGGATGTATCTGTGATTGATGAATTGCCGCCTGGCAGAAAGCCAGTAAAAACAGCACACTATTTCGAAGCCAAACGGTTGCGCCTTATTGAATTCATAAGGAAAATGGTTCATCAGGGCAGACAAATTTACATCGTGTATCCCCTGATTAAAGAATCGGAAAAACTTGACCTGAAAGACCTGGAAGAAGGTTACGATACCATCTTAAGATATTTTCCACCGCCCCAATATGCTGTTAGTGTAGTACATGGCAGAATGAAGCCGGAGGAAAAAGAAAAATCTATGGATATGTTCGCCCGGGGGCAGACAAATATCATGGTCTCTACAACTGTTATAGAAGTTGGCGTGGATGTTCCCAATGCATCGGTGATGGTTATAGAAAATGCAGAGCGGTTTGGTTTGTCTCAATTACACCAACTGCGTGGTAGAATTGGCAGGGGCGAGCATCAGAGTTACTGTATTTTAATGACCTCTGATAAGCTTTCTGATGAAGCCCTTAAGCGCATCCAAACAGTGGTTAGTAATCATGATGGATTTGAGATTGCTGAAGCTGATCTGCAGTTAAGAGGTCCTGGAAATATTGAAGGCACACAACAAAGTGGCATGCCTTTTGATCTGAAAATTGCAAATCTTGTTACAGATTCACAAATATTAAACTATGCCAGAAATGTAGCCAGTGATATCCTTCATGATGACCCTGAGCTGCAGCTTGAGCAACATGAGATTTTAAGAAAACAATTGCATGCTATGAAAAGCAGCTCCAAAAATTATAGCGTGGTGAGTTAACCATATTGATGCAGAATAATAGGGGCTTTATGATCTCTTCATGGGATAGAAATAGAATTTTTTCGATCAATGATGAATCGCTATGTATTGTATATGGTAATTTATGGTTCAGGATAAGCGGATAAATGCAATGAATGTTACCGGTGGAAAAAAGTCGTATATGAAAAAGACGGGTTTAACTTTGTCGCTGATGTTTTTACTGGCAGGAGTTTTCGCTCAAAATGCCAATCCCGGGTGCATACCTTATTATAAGAATTTTGAGGTTGGAGAAAAGATAAAATATGTATTGACCTATAATTGGTTTATGGTATGGACCGATGTCGGGGAAGTAACCTTTGAGGTGAACGAAACCATGAAAAATAAACGGAATACTTATCATTTAATAGGAAAAGGCAAGACCTATAAATTTTACGACTGGTTTTACGAGGTAAGAGACATTTACGAAACCTGGGTTGACCGTGAGACTTTAAAGCCCTACTACTATAAAAGGGATGTCAATGAAGGGGGGTATGAAATAGATATTATTTACCAGTATGACTGGGAAGATAGTCTGGCTTATGCGCAATCGAAAAAAACCCGTAAACCCTTCAAAAGAGATACAATCCCTTTATCAGGTTGTACCCACGACATCATGTCAATCATTTATTATGCACGAACCATCAAATTTTCCAATTATGAAATCGGGGAAAAAATACCCCTTACATTATTGCTTGACAGTAAGATCGAACCTGTTTACATCCGCTATCAGGGCAAAGAGGTAAAAAAAGTAAGGGGAATGGGTAAATTCAACTGCATAAAATTTTCCGGGTATCTGGTACCGGGTGATGTGTTTAAAGGAGGCGAAGACCTGGAAGTGTGGGTAACTGACGATAAAAACCGGGTGCCCGTATGGATTGAAAGTCCTATCAAAGTCGGTAAGATCAAAGCTCGGATGATCGACTACAAAGGACTTAAATATGAGTTAAGCTCTCAGATTGATTGATTGATTGATTGATGAAGTCCCCTTATTATGGGAACCTGCATCATTCAGGCTTTAAGGACCCTTGATTGCCGGGTTGATTGTTATGGTGCTCGCAATTGAACCATAATAAGCCGTAAAAAAAGCTGAAGCAAACAACCCCGTCGATTCTGAATAACATTGATTTGAAAAAGAAATGAATGGCAAATAAAATCAGCAAGGCTATTAGCAAATAATTCCGGTAGCGAATGCCGGTAACGATGCCATATACGAAAAAAGCCAGCAGGGCTGTTAAGCCGGGTATCCCTGTTGCCACAAACGTTCTCAGAAATTGGTTGTGCGGATTATCCTTCGTTTTGAGCTTATCGTAAACACCCATTTCTCTGTATATATCCTGCATACTTGATTTGACATCCCCGTTGCCTACTCCAAACCATGTATGATCTTGTATAACCCTAACAGCTCCTTCCCAAAAGACCATCCGCAAGGCACTTTGCTGTAAGAGATAATCTTCTTCAAGATATTCGGATGAATAGATCATTTGTTTGAAAATCCGGATATAATTGCGAAAACGATGATTTTTTGAGATATAGAACACTCCCAGAAAAAGAATTATCAATGAAAAAATTTGTATATAGCGGGATTGGGAGAGATAATAAACTGAAAACAATAAAACAATCAAAATGGCCAACACGCCTGCTCTGGAAGACAGCAACAATACCAGAGCGATAGATATGAATAATCCGGTATACATCATCCGTTTGCTTTGCTTTGTGAACATTGTGAAACGAGCGTTGACCATTATTCCTAAAATCAATATGGTGGCTATATTGAGGTAAACTGCATAATAATTGACATTGCCCAAAAAATAAAAATTGCTGTAAATCATGTCGAAGGGATAGCCTATGACTTCACTGTGAAAATAGGAATCAGTAAAAAAACGATATATAAAATAGAATACACATGCTCCTGTAACCGCAAGAATACCATAGAGATAAGAAAAGAACAAATGGTATTGTTTCTCTCGCGATATTCCGGAGATAAACAGAGCCAGTGGAAGTAAAACCAGCGAGACTTTTTTCTGAAGATCCAGCAAAGATTCGCGGGGGGCTTCAGAGTATAAAAAGCTGATGGCATAAAGGAGAAAGAAAACAAGTAACGGAAGGAAACCGGCATAATGTTTTGCCTGAATATCTTTTAACCTTTTGCTGTATACCCATAATGAAGAAACGATTAAGATGCCCAGCATATA
>CAYYLT010000096.1:0-11157 GCA_964472385.1 uncultured Bacteroidales bacterium | reverse complement strand
GTTCCATTCTGGTCCCTTTATTTCTCTGTAATGCAATAATTTTCCGGTATCCGGATCAAGACCGTATATGTATATGCCGCCATCCAGGTGTGAAGATCGTCCGGCTGCAAAGTAGGCTGTTTCATTCTGGATCATGATGCTTCCGTGCACGGGCCAACAGGATTCCAGCCTGTCAAAAGCCATCATATACCGGTGAGCTGGCGCTGCCTGGTATTTCCACACAAGCTTACCATCGGAAGCGCGTAAACAGTATACATGGCCATCGACAGATCCAAAAATCAACTTACCCTTGTAATAGGTGGGGGGAGAATCTATGCGACCGCCGGTTACATAACCCCACAGTTTCTTACCGTCTTTGGTGCGATATGCTGCCACTTGGTCCTGATCAATGATCGATACATATAGCTGGTTCCCAACAATGGTAGGAGGGGAGAGTTTGCCTCCGATCTTCTTCTCCCAGCGCAGCTCGAGCTTATTTTTCATTTTAATGGGCACAGATCCACTTCTTTTTGGATCATGCCGGTAAGTCGGCCAGTCATCTTCGGAGGCCTGCTCACCGCTAGCCTGGCCAAATGCATCACCATGCATGCATTTATCAGAAGTGGTGTCGTTGCGGAAGGATTGAATCGATATGGCAGGAGCCAATGCATTAAACCCCTTGAGCTTTTCATAAGAATAACATACACAGGGATGCGGCGGAGCATATAGTAATCCATTGGCCGGAAGCATGCCGTAATGGCAGGTACCTCTTACCCAATTATTTACATCAAGCTCTCCATTTTTTAGATTGATAAACTCGGCGCCCCTTCTGCTGGCAATAATATACTGCTCGGTAGCTTTGTTTCTGTAACAGCGGTGATGGTGCGGAGCGGCAAAAATGCTGTCCAGGGGAATTTCTTTTACTGTTTTGCCTGTATGCAGGTCATATCCCCTCATGTAACGCGGCCATTTTGAACGGTCGGCATCGATAATCTCAGAGCTCCATGTCCATGCCAGGCCATTGGAAACAAAAACGTCTTTCCACTCAAACCATAACCAACCGATCCACTCTTTGCTGTTTGCCCAAAGGATCTCTCCGGTTTCTGCCGATAAGCCGCCCAGTTTATCCGGACTGGCATGCAGTACCACACCATCCTTGATGATAAGGGTCCCGGGCCACAATTGATGCATGCCCTGATTGGCAAAATGTGATTGCCACCAACCATCATACTGCCATCCATCTGTCATGGAAGTGCGCCATAGTTTTTTTCCTGTTTGATAATCCAGTCCTACAATGGTATTTGTATCGATCAGACTGATGACATTGCCATCGGTAGCTGCATTGAACACCGGATTGAGCGGGGAAGGTTCTATCGGGTCATGCTTGTAGGGTTTCCATCTGATAAATTCCACTTTGGTGCCCTTAAAGCTGGGTTCCGTCTGCCACTTAATATTTCCGGTTTCAGCATCAACCACCATCATTTTCAGCCGGTCATCCTGGTTAACGGTTAGTATGAGATTGCCTTGATGATAAAGGATCTCGTAGGTGTTTTCGGTCTCCGGGTATTCTTTAAGAATATCTCCACTTCGGGCATCAAGCTGGTAGACCGGTGAATGGTATCCCAGGGTTACATATACCTTATCGCCTATTGCAACAAGCCGCCTGTGGATATTGATAGGCAGAAGGCCCGGGCGGGGCAGAAACCAGGTGTCTTTCCATTCCCTCCATCCCCAATCTTTTAATGTTTTCTTCCATAAAGCAATGCCGTTATGGGCATCCCGGGCTTTTAACACCCATTTGTTGGGGACACCATTGTTTCCTGCCAGACTGATGGGGGATTCGTTTTCAAAGTAAAACATCCGGCCGTTGGAAGTGACAATGCTACTGACACTGGAGTGTGATTCGTGGGAACGTAGCCACAAAGGGTCAGCTATCCACTGATAATGCGCAGGCGGAGCAACGGTTTGGTCTTTTGATACCGGATTACCATCAGCCGCGTGAAGATGATGGGTCCATTCGTCTATTTTTTCGGATTTGGAAGCCACAGTCTTCTTCCATTGATTGTCTCTTTTTATGTAAGCCACACCATTGGGCGCCAATACGCGCAGTATTTCTTTCCGGCTTATGCCTTCCGTATTTTCTGCAATAAGACAATTGACCAGGTTCTCGGTATAGGGCAGCTTATCATCATTTAGCTGTTCAACAGATACCTTGCCGTACAAATCTCGTTGCTGTATTTGCTTGCGGGCCCGCGCTACTTTTTTTATATCCCGTGATAGCCCGTGAACCAAAATCCGGTCGTTTTGAGCTAAGGCAGCCGTGAGCCTTCCGTCATCAAATCCCAAATGGACAACCAAACCACCGGTGGTGCCGGTTTGTTCCAGTATCTGCTTCGCCCTGTTAGCATGACGGTAAGATTGGTGGTAAAATATTCCGATAGCTACAATCACTACCAGGAGGATGATCAGCAGATTCCGTGATTTTTTGCTTCCGATTTTCATGATCTATAGATGATTTAATGATATCAGTATACAAATGGTCATTTTGAAAAATGAACAGAACAATAATACCCATAATTTGTGAAAAGATCATGCGATGCCGGTTACTTTATTCTGATCAATTTTCCGGAAGCATGCCTTTCAAAGATAATTTTCGCGGGATCGCCGCTATAAAATATGTTCCCTTCATTTTTTGAATACACTTCGAGGGTGTCTGTTACGGTAAGGTAACCATTGGCAATGGAATGTTGTTCAATGACAGCATTTTGTGTTTCCAGTCTTTCCGCCTCCAATCTGCCTGATCCGCAAAGCTTGACATGAAGATGCGCACATCGGCCCGTCAGATGGTATACACCTGTATTGGTGCTCCAGTTTTCCATATACACATGCTCTGCATCCAGCATCAGATCCATCCTGGTAAGTTCATTGGCCAGAATAAGCTTTAGTTGGCGGGTATGAATAGTGTCAACAGTCTTTAAATAAGAGGGTTCTTCAATACGCAGGTACCGGAGCTTTCTGAAATGGAATTCCAGTACGGGCTTGTCGGTACCGCGGTACCACTGGTTCTTTTTCTCTTCTCCGACCAGGATCTTCTTTCCCCGCTGATTAAACCATATGTTATCCAGCAGGCTTTTTTTTCCGTTGAGCATAACTTTACATACTGTATCTTCAACCAGCCGGATATCGAAAATGCCATAGGTCCAGATGGTATGATAGGTCTCCAGCGGAATTTGCTTCCGGGTTATTTGCGGGTCGGTGTACATTTCATGAACCTGTTCGCATCCCGCGGGCAGGAGACAGCACAAAAAAAAATATTTTATTAAGGGGTTTACACTTTTTTTCATCGGTTCTAATATTGCTTGTTATTGCCATAAATATCCGATTCCAAATTCAATAAATTCTGCATTGGCATTATGTGACTTCAGCGAAAGATTTAAAATCAGATGATTTTTTGTATAATATTTAAGTCCTACACGGTTATAGAATTCCGTAATAAAAAAGGCTTTATTGTATAGATAACGGCCCAACTGCAGGGTAAGGGAGAAATCGCCTGCGATGATGTCGTGGGAGAGGTGCAGGCCCAGTCTGTAGAGGTTAAGATTTGATAATTTGGTATTCCCGGATTTATTTTGATAATTGACCAGTGAGCTGTTGTAAAAACCGTCGATGCCTATTCCTGCTTTGCCCACATGAGCATATTGCCTTTCATAACTGGCACTGAGCGAGGAAATGTAGTAAGTAGCATCCCGGAAACGGGTATGATCTTTCAATCCATGCGACCAAATCAGGGAGAAATGGTTCTTATCGTTTAGTGCTGGCCTGATAAATTCTTTTTCCGGGTGACCGCTTGTTCCAAAATTATGCCTGAGTCCTGCAGAACCATGTATTAGATTGAGTCCTTTATTGGGCGACTTGATCTTTCCGTTCGAGAAATGCGTAAGGCTTAGTCCTCCGGTAATTTGGTACTGTTCGGTAATATTAATAAGCATATTGATTAATAAGTTAAAATGAAGATTCAGGTGGGATCCGATGGCTATGTTGTATATATTATCTGCTGCATTGAAGGTTTTGGATATATAAGACAGCCCGGTGGACATGCGGTATTTGAAAGCAACCTTGTCCCGTATGTTCCAAAGGGGCGCTTCAAAGAAACCATAGAGAGAATATGCGTTTCCGTATATCCGGTTGTTGCCCAGCGAACCCTGATAATAGCCAATACCCAGGTCAGGCCGGTGGTAGAGTTTTTCCCATAGCTTATCTCCATCACTTGTTTTGAGTATATTGATGTTGAAGGAAGAAATGTATTGATTGGTAACCAGATCAATAGCCGGAGAATGGGGCATGATCATACCTGAATTAAAGGAAATTTCTGCCTTGTCAAAGAGAAATGCATGGGTGGTATCTTTTTCCTGTGCCGGCAGTTCAAGCCAGCATACAATAAAAAAGGCCAAAATGAGTTTTCTTCCCATATTATCTCAATGAATGATTCGGACAAAAATAATAAGAAATAACCTGTGATGATTTTTTGTTTGTTAAACCGCATAAGCTAGCCTGAATAATTCATGAATTATTGCTATCTCCGCAGGACAGGGTGAAATGTATGAATGGGCCATGGATTGCGGAATGAATGCATGCAATCCCACATGTGAAAAGCCAGGTTTTTGACTTGCATCGGAATTAATCACAAATAATACAGGCTATAAATTGGTTCGAGGAAGAAATGCATTATTTTTGCGGCGATTGAAAGCCAAGCATCATGTTAACACTGCTTAAAAAAGAGATCAACGAATTTTTTAGTACGATTACCGGCTACATTGTGGTCCTGGTTTTTCTGGTAGCCATTGGCTTGTTCATGTGGGTTTTTCCGGGTCAATACAATGTAATGGACAGCGGATATGCAAGTCTGGATACATTGTTTACCCTGGCTCCCTGGATTTTTCTTTTTTTGGTGCCTGCTGTTACCATGCGCATGATCGCCGAGGAGAAAAAGTCGGGGACCATGGAGCTGCTGCTGACCAGGCCCATCTCTGATTTGCAAATTGTGGTTGCCAAATACCTGGCGGCCCTGATCCTGGTTCTTATTGCATTAATCCCCACGCTGATCTATTTTTACAGTGTCCATCAACTAGGTAATCCTGTTGGTAATATTGATGTTGCCGGCACCACCGGTTCATATATTGGTTTGTTTTTTCTGGCAGCCATCTATGTATCCATTGGTATCTTTGCCTCTTCCCTTACCGGGAACCAAATTATCGCTTTTCTCATTGCTGTGCTGCTCTCTTTCGTTTTTTATAGGGGATTTGATTTTTTAAGCGAAATGTGGATTTTTAACAGCATCAATACATTTGTCGCAGAGCTGGGTATCAATGCCCATTATCAATCGATGAGCCGAGGGGTTATCGATACCCGTGATATCGTATATTTTATCAGCGTTATCGTGGTGTTCTTATTCCTGACCAGGAGCATCGTCCAAAATCGTACATAATGCGTTTGTCTATGAAGGGAACAAGAAAAAATCTTCTTCAATTGCTTTTTCTCATAATTTTGATCCTGCTGATCAATTTTATATCCCACCGCGTTTATCATAGAATTGATCTGACTTCTGACAATCGTTACACACTCAAATCAAAGACCCGTGAAATTCTCAAGGGGCTGGATGATGCCGTTTATTTTAAAGTCTACCTTACCGGCGACATGCCCATCGGCTTAAAGCGGATGCAAACCAGGATCCGGGAAATGCTGAATGAATTCAGGGTGTATGCAGGGGAGAACATCCAGTATCGATTTGTCAATCCTTCTGAAGACCGGAGTCCAAAAGAAAGACAGGAATTTTACAGGGATCTCAGAAAAAAAGGATTGGATCCTGCTAATATCAGAAGCCGGGATAAAGAAGGAGGATATACCCAGAAAATGATTTTTCCAGGAGCCATTGTCAATTTTGGAGACCGGCAGGCTGCTGTTAATCTTTTAAAGACCAATCCGGGTTTATCGTCTGAAAGACGCTTGAATCAATCCCTGGAAGCCCTGGAATATAACCTGATTGATGCGGTTTACAAGCTAACAATAGCGAAAAAACAACCCATCGCTTTTATAACGGGCCATGGAGAGCTCGATCAGTATCATGTAGGCGATATAACCAAAGCCCTCTCGGATTATTACCGGGTAGAGCGGGTGGATTTAGAGGGGATTACCCCGGAGGTATACGATTACAAGACCCTTATTGTGGCCAAGCCCCGGAAATCTTTTAACAAAGCTGAAAAATACTGCCTCGATCAATACCTGATGAACGGCGGAAGTATATTCTGGTTTCTTGATGCGGTGGAAATCAGCATTGACAGCCTCTCGTATAAAAGTTCTACCATGGCTACGATGGCTCAACTGAACCTGGGCGATCAGCTGTTTAAATATGGTGTGCGCATCAATCCCGATCTGATCAAGGATATGCAATGTGCTATAATTCCGGTTAATACCTCTTATACAGGTGATAACCCTAAATTTTCGCCTTCACCCTGGGTATACTATCCATTGCTGTCTTCACCCAACAACCATCCGGTCAACAAAAATCTGACCATGATCAAAGCCCGGTTTATCAGCTCTATTGATACCTTAACTGCCCATCCCGGTATGAATAAAACTGTTTTACTTACTTCCTCAGATAATAGCAAAAGCATACAGATACCTGCACTTGTAAGCCTGAAAGAAGTAGAGGAAAAGATTACCCCCCGTGCATTCAATGAATCCAGCCACATTGCCGCTGTTTTGCTGGAAGGCAGATTTCAGTCGGTATTTACAAATCGATTGGTTTCCGGGCTGGAACATGAGGCCGGCAGAGATTTTACATCAGAGAGCAAGGCATCCCGAATGATTGTGGTATCCGATGGTGATATGATCAAAAACAGGGTGAGCCAGCGGGGAGGAAAAACCATGATCACTCCCCTGGGTTATGACCGGTACGCCAGGCAAACCTATGGCAATAAAGATTTTATCATCAATGCCATGCATTATCTTACGGATAAAAGCAGTCTGATCAGCATCAGGGGTAAAGAGGTTAAAATGCGGGTACTGGATAGAAGCCGTTTGGCTCAGGAAAGAGTTAAGTGGCAGGTTATAAATTTATTGGTGCCGGTTGTCTTTATCATGTTTTTTGGATTGATGAAAAACATGATTAGACGAAGAAAATATACCCGCTTTAATTCGCATGGTCAATGAAAAGTTCCTGGATATACATAACGATTCTGATATTGCTTATAGGTTTGGCTGCTTATTTGTATGTAAGGGATGAAAGCAGTACGCTAAATCCCCGTTTGTCGGATTTCAGTCTTGATGAGAAGGAATTACAGGAGGTGGATTCTGTCCTGTTAACCCGGCATAAGGAGACCTTACAATTGCATAGGAGGCAGGACCAATGGTATCTTAACAGACATTTTCATGCACGTAATCAGAAAGTCAGGCATTTATTCAATGTTTTCCGGGAACTGCAGGTTGAAGCACCGGTACGCAAGTCAAACCGGCAGAAAATTGTTGAGATGATCCGTATGAATTCCATCCACGTCAGAATTTACCGGAATAACAAATTGATCAAGAACTATCTTTTGGATGACAGCAAAAAGAAACCTGGTATTTCTTATATGATGATGGCAGGAAGTAAGAAACCCTTCATCATGAGTTTACCAGGCTATGAGGGTGATATTGCTGGTCTTTTCCGTTTTGATCCGGCTTATTGGAGGGATAAAACCTTATTTGACTTTTCCGGCACTGACATTCAGCGCATAAAAGTGTTGTATGCTTCTGCGCTGAAGCAATCTTTTGTTTTAAGTTATCAAAATGAGGCGTTCCAGCTTCGGTCGCCGGATAACAATCAATATTTTGAACATTTCAGCAGCACCCGGCCGGCCAGGTATTTTAGTTATTTCGGAAATGTACGGTTTCATTCGGTTATCCAAAATGATGAGCGTCTTGCAGATTCACTGGGAGCAGCAGAGCCTTATTGTCTTTTTGAGATCACGGATCAGCGTAATAACGCAACACGGTTTTATATATACAGAAAAGGATCCGCAGCGCATCAGGATCCCTTTGGACAAAAAAGCCGGTTTGATCTGAATTACCTTTATGGCCGTTTTGGGGATCGAAAGGAAATTCTGTTGATAAAATATACCGAATTTGATCCATTGTTAAAAGAAATTCATTATTTTCGGGAAGGCAGTTGAGTTAAATAAACTATTGATTTTTAATGATATATTTTGCTTTTATTCAATGGTTTTAACAATTTATTTGAACTTAAAATCTAATAAAGATGAAATTTGTAATATCCAGTACGGAATTATTAAAACATTTGCAGCTAATCGGAAGGGTTATCAGTTCAAAAAACACTTTACCCATACTTGATAATTTTCTTTTTGATTTGAGCGGGCATGAATTGCATATTACAGCGTCGGATCTGGAAACAACCCTGGTCACCATTATTGACCTGGAAAATGTTACAGATGAGGGGAAGGTTGCTGTTCCCGCCCGGATATTGATGGATATGTTAAAAGAATTTCCTGAGCAACCTTTAACTTTCCATATCAATATGGAAACTTTGGGCATTGAATTGAACTCTGAGAATGGGAAATACAATATTGTAGGCCAGAATCCCGATGATTTCCCTCAGGTACCGCAGATAAAAAGTGAGCAGGAAACCCGTTTACAACTTCCGTCCGGTTTGATATACCAGGGCATTGAGAAGACCATTTTTGCCACCGCTGAGGACGAATTGAGACCGGTCATGAATGGGATTTATGTGGAGCTTACACCTGAAAATATCACCTTTGTTGCAACAGATGCCCATAAACTGGTACGCTACAGAAGAAAGGATGTTGAACCCGGTCAGGAGTCGTCGTTTATTTTTCCCAAAAAACCGGCATCTTTGATAAGGAATATTTTAAGCAAAGAGGACAGCCAGGTGGAGCTTAGTTTTGATGACAAGAACGTAGAATTTGTATTGCCAAAATACAGGATGATCTCCAGGCTTACAGAGGGCAATTATCCCGATTATGACAGTGTCATTCCTTCAGATAATCCTTTTAAACTAACCATAGACCGGCTTGATTTTTATAATACCCTCAAACGTGTGGCTGTATTTTCTAATCAGGCCAGTAATCTTATCAAGCTCAGTCTTTCCGGCAATCAGCTTACTGTTTCTGCCCAGGATTTGGATTTCTCTGTTTCTGGCCGCGAAACATTGAATTGCCAGTATGAAGGTGATAATATGGATATCGGTTTTAAATCTTCGTTTCTCCAGGAGATCCTTTCCAACCTGAATGCACAGGAGGTATTGGTTGAGTTATCCGATCCTTCCCGTGCAGGCCTGCTTTATCCTGTAGAGAAAGATAATGAAGACGAAGATGTTTTGATGCTGCTTATGCCTATGATGGTTGAATCAGATGCTGAGGAAGAAGCAGTTTAATACCCAATATAGATAATATATGGAATTGTACCTTAAAAAACCCATTGTATTTTTAGATCTTGAAACAACAGGGACCAATATAGTGAAAGACCGTATTGTAGAGATATCCCTGTTAAAAATTTATCCAAATGGAGACCAGGAAAGTAAAACCATGAAGATTAATCCAACTGTGCCCATAGATCCCGGTTCAACGGAAATCCATGGTATAACCGATGATGATGTAAAAGATGCCCCTACTTTTTTAGAAGTAGCGAGTAATGTCAAGCAGTTCATTGAAGGTTGTGATTTGGCCGGGTTCAATTCTACCCGTTTTGATATACCCTTGCTCGCAGAAGAATTTCTGAGGGCTGAAGTGGATTATGATCTGAAAAAACACCGGTTTATTGATGTGCAGGTGATCTTCCATAAGATGGAAAAACGCACGTTGGGTGCTGCCTACCAGTTTTATTGCAAGAAAGAATTGAAAAATGCCCACAGTGCCGAGGCTGACACCCAGGCTACGTATGAGATCCTTAAAGCACAACTCGATCATTATGAAAGTCTGAAGAATGACATGGATCAACTCTCAGAATTTTCCTCGCACAATAAAAATGTGGATTATGCCGGACGGATCATCTATGATCAAAAAGGAAGGGAGATTTTTAATTTTGGCAAATACAAAGGCCAACCGGTGGAAAAGGTACTCAACAATGATCCGGGTTATTATGGCTGGATGATCAACAATGATTTTCCCCTTTATACCAAAAAGATTTTGACTTCCATTAAGTTGAAAGTATTTAATAACCAATAACCGGTATGAAGGTAATCTGCATCGGAAGGAATTATGCGGCTCATGTTAAAGAATTTGATAATGTCGTACCTGAAGAACCCATATTTTTCCTTAAAACCGATACTTCTATCATTACCCGTAACCGCCCCTTTTTTATTCCGGATTTTTTCGGGGAGATTGAATATGAAACCGAAATTGTCCTAAAAATAAACCGGGTAGGGAAAAACATCCAAAAAAAATTTGCGCATCGCTATTTTAGAGAAATAACCACAGGTATTGATTTTACCGCCAGAGATCTTCAAAGAAAGTGCATTAAGAACGGAAGGCCCTGGGAAATGGCCAAAGCTTTTGAGGGCTCGGCACCCCTGGGGAAATTTGTCCATAAAGATCGATTTGATGATATTCACAATTTGGAGTTCAGTCTTCGATTAAATGATCAAATTGTCCAGACAGGCCATACGCGTGATATGGTCTTTTCTTTTGAAGATCTTATTGCTTATGTTTCTCGCTTCTTTACCCTTAAGATGGGAGATTTGATATTTACCGGAACCCCTTCCGGTGTAGGTTCTGTAAGTGTCGGTGACCGCCTTACCGCTTCCATTCAGGATAAAACCCTGCTGGATTTTCAGGTGAAATAGTAAGGAAGAATGATTGAATGTTGCGTTGCTGATTTCTGGTATCTGGTTGGTTTCTGGTTACTGGATTGCTGGTTTTTTCTGCTCCAGTTTCCTATGGTTTTGCCAACTGCCAATTGCCAACTGGCAACTTCATGATTCAACCTCCTGTCAAACATGCAAACATTCAAACCTGTCCGGCTCCTGACCGATGACCAACGAATGGCAATGGATATATCATATAGCCTATAAGAATAAAAAAAGCTGCCTCTGGGTTGGGCAGCTTTTAGTGGAACCACCTGGAATCGAACCAGGGACACACGGATTTTCAGTCCGTTGCTCTACCGACT
>CAYYLT010000095.1:2975-11352 GCA_964472385.1 uncultured Bacteroidales bacterium | reverse complement strand
TTTTTTAATCATTTGCCTGTGCGTAATTTATGATTAATAAAGTTCATGGTCGTTTTATCTGTTTATTTTTTAAATTTTATTGGTCAGATGGAACCGCATGATAAAAATAATCATTTGCGTGTGAGTTAATCCTTATTTTTATCATGCTTGTTTCATGTTATGTATTTAGTTAAAAGGCTTGTTATTGTATAGTTATATGAAGGTCTGTCCATAGATATAGGTATTAATAATGTCCACAAGACACACATCATCCATTCATCCATGTATTAATTTTAGGATATGCAATAATAAAAAAAATGGATCAATTCTCCATTTAGTTTAGGAAATTATCTCCTGCATTTTATCTGTCATATTCATCAAAAAAAGAACAGGTCATTATATTCAGTTATTGTTATATCAATACCTTACAACTATTTGTAAAAAATATTATTTTCGCTTGGTTTGGGGAATAGTGCAAAAGAAAAAAATCAGGATACCTTATAATGCAGGAACAATTACGAATGATGCTTACCAGTGATGGCTCCCATACATTATATGATAAAGGACTGAATGAATCTTATCATTCGAGACATGGAGCCATTCAGGAATCAGAACATATATTCATTCAGAACGGTTTGGACAGCATAAAAACAGAACCGCTTAACCTGCTTGAAATAGGTTTCGGAACCGGCTTGAATGCTTTTTTGACCTGTTTGCACAGCATAAAAAACAACAGGGATATTCATTATGAAGCATTGGAGCTTTTTCCCCTGGAAATGCGATTAATCAAAAAGCTAAACTATACCAGCGAGTTAGATTCTTCTAAGCAAAATATATTTTTGAAACTGCATGATAGTGAATGGAATAAAGAGACCGAGATTTTACCGACATTTAAATTGCTAAAGCTATATCAGGATTTTATAACCTTCATTCCGGAAAAAAAATACCATTTGATATTCTTCGATGCATTTTCCCCCGAAAAACAACCAGATATGTGGCAGGCATCTTCATTGGATAAGCTCCATCATGCTCTAGAACCTAATGGAATCATGGTTACTTACTGTGCCAAAGGAAACATAAGACGCCTTTTGGAAAAAATTGGTTTTCAGGTAGAACGGCTTCCAGGGCCTCCCGGCAAGCTTGAAATGCTTCGTGCAGTAAAAATCCCAGGATAATTTTGTAGAAATAAAAACCGGAATAATTTAAACCGAATTTGGATATATCCGAATTATTTATTTTATATTAGCTGCTTGAAATATTTCGAATCTCAAAATGTAATTATATGAAAATTAGAAATTTATTGTTTTTATCAGTTTTGATCCTCATCATTGGTGCTTGTGGCAAAAACACCAATCTGGGTCAGGGTGCCAAAATGGAATCAGAGCTGGATACCGTTAGCTATGCGCTCGGCGCTGATGTTGCCAAAAGCTTAAAAGACAGAAGCGGAGCCCAAGAAATCAATTACCAGGCCTTCATAAAAGGAATGCGTCAGGTTTTTGAAGGTGAAGAATTAAGTATGGATGAGAACTTGAGGAGAAGCAAAATAAGAAATTATTTTCAGCAGTTATCCGAAAAGAAAAACCAGGAGAACTTAAAAAAAGGCCAGGAATTTTTAGCAAAAAACAAAGAAGAGGAAGATGTGGAGGTTACAGAGAGCGGATTGCAATATAAAGTTATCAAAGAAGGAACAGGAGTCTCACCCGATGCCAATGATACAGTAAAAGTTCATTACGTTGGCAAAACCATTGATGGAGAAACTTTTGACAATTCCATTGAACGCGATGAACCTGCCGAATTCCCTGTAAACCGTGTTATACCAGGTTGGACCGAAGGACTTCAACTGATGAAACAAGGTGCCAAATACAAATTTTTTATACCTACTGATTTGGCTTATGGTACACAAGTGCGCCCAGGCGGAGAAATTGAAGCCAATGAAGCATTGATCTTCGAGGTTGAGCTGCTGGAAGTTGACAAAGTTCCAGGTACCGGTGAGCAAAGCCAAAGCCAACAGCAATAGCCAATCAAATTCCAATATAAAATAAAAAACCTTCCCCAACAGGAAGGTTTTTTTTATGCAAACCCTGCTTAATCTAAATGCGCCAAAATAGTGTTTTTAGTCTCTAAGAAATTCATATGACTCATTTTTTTCTGCGACTCCGGCAGGTGATTGGTCAAATGTTTCTTAACCCGGACAGGGGGGTTACTGAAAATATAAATTTCCTCTCCCATAACCAATGCTTCATCTACATCATGGGTGACAAAGATGACTGTCCTTCTGTCTTTATCCCATAATTCCTTAAATGTCTTCATCAGGTTCCACTTTAGCTTCGGATCCAAAGCTTTAAGGGGTTCATCCATCAGGATAATATCAGAGGGGTAGCTGAAAGCCCTGGCTATGGAAACCCTTTGCTTCATTCCCCCGCTAAGATATTCAGGATAGTAATCGGCAAAATTTTGCAATCCAACGAACTTAAGATTGCGGTTAATGATGTTTTCTTTCTCGCTTACTGGTATATCACTGAGCACAAATTCCAAATTAGACCGAACGTTTTTCCAGGGAAGCAAGCGGGGTTCCTGAAATATGAAGGAGATGCCTTTTTTTTCCATCCCGCTTATACTGCCGGAATCCTGAGTTAAAATACCTCCGATCATATTCAACAAAGAAGTTTTTCCGCATCCGGAAGGGCCCAAAATACAACTGATCTTATGTTCATCCAAATGAAGGTCAAAATTCCTGAATAATATGAGCCCGTTAAACTTTTTACCGATATTTTTCAATTGAATACCCATAGGGCAACATGTTTATTTCCATACCACTACTTTTTTCTCAGCAAAACGGATCAGATGATCAAAAAGGTAACTTAACAGGATAGCAATGATGGTCCAGGCAATAACCCGGTCGACCAACAGATAAGTTTGGGCATTTTGCATGAAAGTGCCTATTCCATATTTTGGTTGACTAAGGACCTCACCGATGATGATGGCCCTCCAGCCAAAGCCCATTGCACTTGCCGCGCCGCTAAAAATAAATGGAGAAATGGCAGGCAGGTAGATACCTTGTATGATGTGCTGTTTTTTTACCCTGTAAACTTTTGCCATAACAAGCAATTCGGAATTCACATTCCGGATACCGTCGATTACGTTGGTACAAATAAAAGGGAACATGGTAAGCAGGGCAATAAAAACCGGTACCTGATCAACATCTAACCAAATCAGGGCGAGGAGAATAAACGATATAACCGGAACAGATCGAATAACAACGAGTAGAGGCCTTAAAAAGGCATAAAAAGCGTTGCTTATCCCCGCAGCAAGGCCCAAAACAAGAGCCAGCACAAAAGCAATAAAAAATCCTGTTATACCTCTTAAAACAGTTGTTCCTACAATAAGCAGAAATTCATCCCGCATGAACAGCTTGCCCACTGCCACGGCTGTTTGCTCAGGGGAAGGCAAAATGAGCTCCCTGCTGATGAGCAGTGAACCTACCTTCCACAAACCAATCAAAAAAAGGATGGAAAGAAAGGTGATGAGCCTATTTTTTATAAAAGAAATCCGCATTCGGTAACTGCCCTCCAACGATATCGGGATTCATCCGGTAAAAAATTTCCAGAAAATCCAAAACCTGGTTTCTGATTTCATGACCATACATAAATTTCATATTGCATCTGGGTATTGCCTGATAAGCAACTTCCTTATTATGGAGAATATCGTACCGGACAATAAGGCTGGCTCCCTTATGAGGATGCGCATTGACCCACTGAACAGCACCATTATAGGTTTCAAGAAAATGATCCACCACTTTTTTGTTGTTTCTGGCAAAATCCTGGTGCACCAACAAGGCGGTTTGGGGTATATCCATACCGGTGATTTTATGCCATTCCTCGTTCAAACTAAAGATGGGCTTAACCTGCTTACTTTTGCTAATAACCATACTAACCAGTGGCTCTGAGATAACTCCAAGACGGGCTTTCCCAGAGGCCACAGCATTAGCAAGCTCAATATGGGTAGGAAAGGAATAATCCAGCTTGACATCCATTTGTGGATCTATCCCATGCTTATCCAGTAAAAACCGAAACATTACATCCGGTGTCATACCTTTGGCCATGACATGTATCCTTTTACCTTTCAAATCCGTCCAGGACTGTATATCTTTGCTTTCACCAAATAAATATAGCGTTCCCCAAACCGGTACAGCAGCCAGCTTATAATTCATCCCTTTGTTATAAAGAATGGAAGCCATATTGGTTGGTACCACTGCAAAAGCAACTTCCTCCCGAATCAAAAGGGGACGCAATTGCATGGGTTCGTGAAAAATTTGAAAACGAACAGCACTATGATCTATCTGTTTAAGGCTATCGATCATATGAATCATACTGATGGCTGAGGGCCCTTTTAAGGTTGCAACCCTTACGGATGATTTCTTTTCCTCTTGACCCCTGTCAATACAAGAGTTAAAAATAAAAACAACCGTCAAAAGCCAGATAACAGACCATCGCTTTAGCATTGTATCCCCATTTCTTGATTGTCTCAAATATAATAACATTCCTGATCAATGATTGCAATTTTCCATGAATTTCATATAACTTTGGCTCCTCCCAATAAATCAGACATTAAATATGAAAAAATTATTTTTTCTGATCTCACTTATATTAACGGGATCAGCAATATACAGCCAGGATTATCAAACTTCGGCAGGTGTTAGGGGTACCTTTGTTTCAGGACTTACCGTCAAACATTTTATCCGTCAGGAAGCAGCCCTGGAAGGTATACTATCCTTTGGGCAATGGGGTATGACCATAACAGGACTATATGAAAAGCATGCCCGGGCCTTTGAGGTGGAAGGGCTAAACTGGTATTACGGCGGAGGCGGACATATTGGAAACTGGAACGATGATTATCCTCTCATGTCAGAAACAGGAGATAGTTTTGTCATAGGACTGGATGGCATCATAGGACTGGAATACAAAATCCAGGAGATACCCATTTGCCTGAGTGCAGATTATAAACCTTCATTGAACCTGACAGGTTACCCCGGCTTTTGGGGCTATGGGGGCGCGCTTTCGGTTAGGTATACCTTTGATTGATTCATACATAAGCTCTATCAGATCATACAATAAAAGCAGTTGCAAGACCATAACACTTGAGTTTATAGACAAACCCTAATTAGTATTCTGTCCATAAAGCCAAATACGGGTTACAGAATCTTATCTGGAATGTTCCCTAGCAAGGCTTGCGAGCTTTGAATGCCAGGAGTTTACTTGATGTAAGTGACTGGCTTGTAAAACGATCGTAACGAAGCCAGCAGACCTTATAAATAAACCTTAAATAAATCAATTATGAAAGAACTATATCCCCTCAAATTCAACTCAATATATAAAGAAGTCATCTGGGGCAACCAGCGTTTGCGGACGGAATTAAACAAGGACATCCCCAAAGACCAAAAGATTGGAGAAAGCTGGGAGATATCGGCCGTAAAAGACTACGATTCAGTGGTTCAAAATGGTTTTCTGGCCGGTAACAGCCTTAAAGAGCTGATTGAGATTTATATGGGTGACCTGGTAGGTGAAAAAATTTTCGACCGACATGGCCTGCAATTTCCTTTGCTCTTTAAATTCATCGATGCCAATGATGTTTTGTCAATCCAGGTGCATCCCGGGGATGAGTTGGCGCAGAAAAGACATAATGACAATGGCAAGACTGAAATGTGGTACGTTATAGCAGCAGAAGAAGGTGCAGAACTTATTGCTGGTTTTAACAAGGATATGGATCCGGAGACCTACTTAAAACATCTAAACAATAATACCTTACCGGAAATTCTAAACCACGAAAAAGTGCAGGCGGGAGATGTTTTTTTTCTGCCCGCCGGAAGGGTGCATGCTATCGGTGCCGGCATATTGCTGGCTGAAATCCAACAAACCTCTGATATCACCTATCGCATCTTCGACTGGAACAGAGTAGATCAGGATGGTAAACCCAGGGAATTGCATACAGACCAGGCTTTGGATGCCATCGATTTTAACCATTATCGTACTTATAGAACGAATTATACCCAAAAAAATAATGGAGCCTCAAACCTGGTGAGCTGTGATTACTTTACCACAAACCTCCTTGAACTTGATAAGCCAAGACAGAGGGACCTGATTGAACTCGATTCTTTCATCGTATACATGTGTCTTGACGGCCAGGTAGAAATCATATATGACGAGCTCCATACCCTTAAAATAGAAAAAGGAGAAACCATTATGATTCCAGCCGCCGTTGAGCACCTGGCTTATAAGCCCCTTCCCTCCGTTAAGCTTCTTGAGGTTTATATTGATCATCATAAAATATAATAGCTATTCGCTAATATGCAACTAGCCGACGCTATAATGATCGTCCATATGAAATCATCATCTGACCGGCTTTATGTCAAAACCTGCCTTGCATATCCGGGTGCATTTGAAGGTCTGAGCTTCAAAAAACCAGGGAATACATTTATAAAATGGATAATCCGGTAATTCTTTTTGATGGCTTCTGCAATCTTTGCAGTACTTCGGTGACTTTTATTCTTAAAAGGGAACGCAGGGACAACGTCCGTTTTGCTTCTTTACAATCGGAATATGCAGCTCATCTTTTATCAAGCCTGAACATCCGGGAAAAAGTTCCTGATTCCATTGTATTGATAGAAAACCAACAATACTTTACCCGATCAACGGCTGCCTTACACATTGTAAAAAAATTAAGCATGCCCTGGCCCCTATTGTATATCTTTATACTCATCCCCCGATTTCTCCGGGATCCATTGTATGATCTCATTGCCAGAAAACGGTATAAGTGGTTTGGCAAGCGGGAAAAGTGCTTTATGCCAAACCAGGATGTGCGTTATAAGTTTCTAAACCAGGATTAAACAGGGGGGGATGCGGCATGCCCCTTATTTCTTTTCACGAATGGTTGGACTTATTTTCCAGATATTTTTCGCTTAGCAGGGCAATTAAGCTGCTTATGAATTTCTGGGCATCTTGGGTAGCAGGGTTTATGGCTTTATTTTGAAGCCTTAAAAGGAGTATGCCGTAAAGCCCCTGCAAACATGCTTCAATATCTCCGTGAGCAGTACCCTGTGATTTATTTCTTAGTTCAGCTATTCCGGGTTTGGCCGTACTATAAGCCTGCACGTATTCCAGTTCATTGGGATCCCGGATAAGTGTCATGTGCAAGTTTTCCAATTCATCAACTATATCATGAAGGAATTGGAAATGCCCCTTTTCCTTTATGCCCTCTTCCTGCATGCGCCGGATAAGATCCCTATACCATTCCCGCATCTCTTCCTTGATATCTTCCGGCTGATCAAAATTTTGGATAATATTTTTTTCAATAAGATCCATATTGAAATGGTTGGCCCGGATCATATCTTCTATCTGCCACATATATAAGATGTACTCAGCGATATTGGTCTTTTTCTTCTCCTGGGCAATAATCATGAGTCTAATCCTTTATTCTTGAATTGATCCAATGTTCTCCGTTCTTTTTTGGTGGGTCTTCCCCAGCCTTTCGGACGGAGTTCATGGACAGTCTGTTTTTGCACCTCCAACTTTTTCATTTCCTTTTCCGGTGTGATATTTTCCAGGTTTTCCCTTGCAATTGCCGCGGACTGCCTCTTTGCAATCAAGCCGGTAACGCGATACTTGTAAAAAACCGGTTTTTTTTTGACTGTCACAATCTCTCCTAATCTGACACTGCGGGAAGGTTTAACCTGTTGATCATTGACCAGTACCAAGCCCTTTCTACAGGCATCGGATGCTATACTCCGGGTTTTATAAAGCCGTACTGCCCATAGCCATTTATCTATACGAATTTCTTCCATTGTTGCCATATAATTAAATGACGTTGAATCTCACTTAATATTGTAACGTGTCATGGTGAGCTCCAATCCCATAGTACCAAATGCCCTGATCATTTTAAGGCAATGATCAATAAGACCGGGTAGTTCTTCCAATTCTTCAATCGACCATGTGCCTAATACATATTGGACCTGAGTTCCTTTGGGGAAATTATCTCCAATACCGAAACGAAGCCTGGGGTAATGACTGGTACCCAGAACCTGAGAGATGCTGGCCAGACCGTTATGTCCGGCATCTCCACCTTTTGGTCGCAATCTTATGGACCCGAATGGAATGGATACATCATCTGCGATGACCAAAAGTCTATCCGGCGGGATTTTCTCTTTTTTCATCCAATAGTTAACGGCTTTACCACTCAAATTAACATATGTTGAAGGTTTGAGAAGCAAAAAAATTCTACCCTTATACCGGTATTGACCAATAAAGCCATAACGTTTATCCTTATAAAAAACATTGGATGCTTCTGCTAAAGCATCCAATATTTTAAATCCTATATTATGGCGGGGTGGAATGTTTTTAACTAC
>CAYYLT010000095.1:0-2965 GCA_964472385.1 uncultured Bacteroidales bacterium | reverse complement strand
GTATGGATGTATTGATCTCCAATATTACCCAAACCTGTTATCAGGTATTTCAATTTTTAAATGGATTTTATGCGTTTTCCGCTTTACCGGATGCTTCTTCAGCGCCTTCACCTTCGGCAGCACCTTCTCCTTCAGAAACTTCACCTCCTTCTTCGCCCTCTTCAAGCTCATCTTCAGGCAAGGCAAACGCAGCGCCACCCCTGGGACTTTTAACCAATACCAGTACCGAATTTGGATCGTCCAAAATCTCTAAATTTTCGTAAGAAATATCGGCAACACGGATAGAATCTCCTATTGTTAAAGGACTTACATCAAGTTTAATTTCATCAGGCATATGCTTGGGCAAGGCTCTAATGACCAACTTTCGCATTTTGATAATCTCTTTCCCCCCGTCAGTAACGCCTGCAGGTATACCATTGAATCTTACAGGAATTCTCATCCAGAAGGGCTGATTCTCAACAACCTCATAAAAATCAATATGCTGAATGTTATCCCGGACAGGGTGAAATTGCATATCCTGCATGACAGCCTGATATACAGTTCCATCAAGTTTTAGACTGACAAGATATACATCCGGAGAATAAACCAATTTAAAGAAGCGTTTTTCAGGAGCTTCAAAATGCTTGACATCGCCATCCCGGTATAGGATGCAAGGTACATGGCCCTTTTTGCGCAACTGCCTGGTGCTTTTTTTCCCGACTTCTTCTCTGATCTTTCCTTCAATATCGAGTGTTTTCATTGCAATATCATTTAATGCTCAATTCGCGTAATAATAATTTTGGGAGTGCAAATATAAAACTTAAAAAATAAAATTGGCACTTATAGACTGATAATTATAAACCTTCTTGATGATATCCGTAAAAACGCCGGCAATAGAAAGAACTTTGATTTTATCAGAGATGGGCTTTATGGGTAAAGAATCGGTAACGACCAGTTCCGAGAGGCTGGAGTCATTAATGCGCTCATAAGCAGGACCGGATAAGACCGGATGAGTTGCCAGGGCGCTGACGCTTTGAGCCCCCATCTCCAACATTTTATTGGCTGCCTTGGTTATTGTTCCAGCCGTATCAATCATATCATCCAGCATAATAATATTTTTGCCTTCTACATCTCCGATCACTTTGATGTTATTGACCACATTGGCTTTTTCTCTTGATTTATGACATATAACCAAAGGAGTTTTAAAATAGCTTGCGTAAGCATTGGCTCTTTTGGTTCCACCCATATCCGGCGCAGCAATAACCATTTCACTGAGATTTAGCCCTTTTATATAAGGAACAAAAATGGAAGAAGCATAGAGATGATCTACAGGCACATCAAAAAAACCCTGAATTTGATCTGCATGCAGATCGAGGGTCATGACCCGATCCACACCTGCTGCTGTTAGCAAATTGGCAACCAACTTAGCGCCTATGGAAACACGGGGCTTATCTTTTCGATCTTGCCGGGCAAAACCAAAATAAGGCATAACTGCCACCACTTTATAAGCAGAAGCCCTACGAGCAGCATCGATCATCTGAAGCAATTCCACCAGGTTTCTTGATGGTGCAAAGGTTGATTGAATAATAAAAACATAAGAACCCCGGACACTCTCTTCAAAAGAAGTTTGAAATTCTCCATCACTAAATTCAATGAGTGTGGACCTTCCCAGTTCAACCCCGAAATCTGCAGCTATCTTATCCGCAAAATACCTGGAGGCTGTTCCTGTGAAAATCTTTATCGGCGGCCTGTTCTGATTCTTTTCCATTAATTCCTCTTTATAGCTTTGTCGATGCAAAAATAAAAATATCTTTCATTTGATGTTGGGAGAAAGCAGAAAACTCTCCAGCGTTTTTAATCTGAATGAAAAGATACAGGTTAAATCAGCTGCCATGACAGTGACATATCGTGTTATACGCATTCCAAAAGAATTTTATTCTTCCCAAAGAATTAAAGTTCACTACCATCCAGCAATTCCTCTATATAATTCAATATATCCTCCTTTCCCCGTTTTTTCACTGCCGAAGTCGTTAAAGCCAGTGGTAAATCTTGCCAGGATTGAAGCATCTCCGCCCGGTAAAGAGCCAGGTTTTTTGAAAGCTGTTTATCCGAGATCTTGTCTGTTTTGGTAAATACCATAGAAAAGGGTATTTTATTCAGACCAACCCATTCCATAAACCCTAGATCCGAAATTTGGGGCTCTATTCTTGAATCCAGTAAAACAAAAAGATTGCAAAGATTGGAACTACGCAATAAGTATTCCTTTATAAGCATACCCATCAGGCTTCTTTCTTTTTTTGAGGTTTTGGCATACCCGTAGCCGGGCAGGTCTACCATATACCAATGACTATTGATCAGAAAATGATTGATCATTCTTGTTTTACCTGGTTTTTGAGAGGTTCTGGCAAGTTCTTTTCGTTCAAGCAACATATTGATCAGGGAAGATTTGCCCACGTTGGAACGTCCGACAAAAGCAAACTCAGGATAACCATGCCGGGGAAGCTGATCAATCTGGGAAGAACTTTTCATAAATTCTGCTTTGAAAATCTTCATGCCAAAAATATCATGCAATACATTACTATGGATGACAAAGATAGGCATAAAAAATTGAGCACGATAATCAATAGAAGATTGCTTCCCTTTTTCCCCAGCCATCAGTTGAATTCAGCGGAGTGATAAAAACTAACAATGAAACCTTCACGCAACATATCCCCGCAACAAGCGCTTGCATAAACATGAAGGTTCCATGGCGCCTAAGCTGAATGGCTTAATTTTTGGCATTAAATTCCATTGAAATACAGAACTTTCGTTAACTGTTATCCGAATAAATCCATATGCGCGGGGTGGCAGATCAATCTGTATTCTTACACATGCTCGCTCGATAGATCTATTCAATGGCCTTCTTATGAATGCTGGCTATATTTTCGGAGATAGGGTTTGCTGAAAAAGTCTTTAGTACATCAGCTACGAGGCGGCAAAGCGAAGC
>CAYYLT010000094.1:0-11407 GCA_964472385.1 uncultured Bacteroidales bacterium | reverse complement strand
TCTATAAACTCAAGTGTATGTTCTATAAAGTTCAAATTCGAGGCGTGTGAAAAATCTAAACCGCAGAATTATTGTGTATTTGAGGATTTGTAGCAACAACGAAGAAGGTCGACTTTATAGACAAATAAACAGATTTTAATGAAAACACACTATATTTGTCTGTTTATTCCCTTGCATTTTAACAACCAAAATCATTTCAGATGCAGGAACGTATAGTTATAGTGGATTTCGGATCACAATATACGCAGCTTATAGCAAGGCGAGTTCGGGAATTAAATGTATATTGTGAAATCTATCCTTTCAATAAAATTCCAGCGCCGGATGAAACCACCAAAGGGGTCATATTATCCGGAAGTCCTTTTTCCATCCGCGACAGCCACGCACCGCAGGTCGATCTTAAAAAGATCAAAGGCAAGCTTCCCATACTGGGTATTTGTTATGGAGCACAATATATTGCCAGTCATTATGGCGGGGAGGTGCTGGCTTCCGAAAAGCGGGAATACGGCAGGGCTAATCTGAGTTATATCGATACACAATTTGATCTTCTGAAAGATATTCAACCCGGCACACAGGTGTGGATGTCACACGGGGATACCATCAATCAGCTACCAAAAAACTATAAGGTTACAGCAAGCACCAGGGATATCGAGGTAGGGGCATATAAAAATAAATCAGAACCTACCTATGGTATTCAATTTCATCCTGAAGTTTATCATACAATAGAGGGCAAAAAGATACTTGAAAATTTTGTGGTTAGGATTTGTGGATGTCAGCAAGACTGGACACCTGAGGTTTTTGCTGAAATAACGATTCAAAAACTAAAAAAGCAATTGGGCAACGATAAGGTAATGCTGGGTCTCTCAGGTGGTGTAGATTCTTCTGTGACTGCCACCCTCCTCCATGAAGCTATCGGAAAGAATCTCATATGCATCTTTGTGGATAACGGCTTGTTGAGAAAAAATGAATTTCAAAATGTGCTCGAGTCTTATAAAGATATGGGATTAAACGTGACAGGGGTAGATGCCAAAGACAAATTTTACACAGATCTTAAAGGTGTGGTAGATCCCGAAAAGAAGAGAAAAATCATTGGCAGAAATTTTATCGAAGTCTTTGATCAACAAGCCAGAGAAATTCAAAACATTCAATGGTTAGCACAGGGTACGATCTATCCTGATGTTATCGAGTCGGTATCTGTAAACGGCCCTTCGGTAACCATCAAATCCCATCACAATGTAGGTGGATTACCGGAAAAAATGAACCTCAAGGTTGTAGAACCCTTAAAATTGTTATTCAAGGATGAGGTCAGAAAGGTTGGTAAAAGTCTGGAAATCAAAGAAGAATTAATAAACCGGCATCCTTTCCCTGGGCCTGGCCTGGCCATACGAATTATTAGTGATGTTACGCCTGAAAAGGTAAGGTTACTGCAGGAAGCAGATGATATTTTCATCAGGGGATTGGTAGAACAAAATTTATATCATAAAGTATGGCAAGCCGCAACAATTCTGCTTCCGATACAATCTGTAGGCGTTATGGGCGACGAAAGAACTTATGAAAATGTAGTTGCTTTGCGGGCTGTAACATCAACCGATGGTATGACTGCCGATTGGGCGCACTTACCCTATAACTTTCTATCCGAAATTTCCAATAAAATAATTAACCGGGTGAAAGGCATAAACCGCATTGTTTATGATATCAGTTCTAAACCACCCTCAACTATAGAATGGGAATAAAAATCAGATTTTTTTTATATTTGCCGTTGAAGTGATTTCTCCTAAAGTGGAAGATAAACAGTCCGAAATAATAAACTATAAGGGTTATTTGAGCTATCAGATAACAGGTGAATTAATTGATAAATTAACCAAAATCAACAGTGAATTAAACATCAAAAAATCAACACACCGGAAGATCATCACCTTAATGGTCGAAATGCTGGAAAACAATTATCAATACGTTAATGAACTCAATGAACAAACACTGGCCCATACCGGGGTTAAACCTTTTTTTCTCTTTAGAAAAGAGGGGAAACAAGTGCGCATTGAATCGGGAAACCCTGTTCTCAGAAAAGATGCGGAAGTATTAAAGAAAAAAATAGACCACATCAATCACCTTCCCTATGACCAATTAAAGGAACTCTATAAAAATACCATGGCTGAAGGTATTTATGAAAACAAAAAGGGAGCAGGTCTTGGCATCATAAAAATGGCTAAAATAACCAAAAATCCTATCAATTACTCCATTATTGACTTAACGGAGCATTTATGTTACTATACCTTAAGCATCTCCCTTCCTGTCAATAACAATGTTTAGCGTCATGGCTGAAAAATTATACAGATCACATACCCGATATACACCAGAAATAAAGTTTGATCCGGATGCCCAAGAATTTCATATTTCAGGAATATCCAGACCAGAAGACGCTTATGAGTTTTATGAACCACTTCTTTCATTGGTGGAAGATTATGTGAAAAATATGCTTGAAGCTTCGAACAAAAACAAATTAGACAATCAAACGTTTACAATACTGTTCGACTTTAAATATATGAATTCATCCTCATCCAAATACATATTTCAAATCATATCAAATTTTAAGAAACTTTATGATAATCAGCTTCATGTGAAAATTTTTTGGTATTATGACGATTCCGATGATCAAATTTTGGAGGATGGCGAGGACCTTAGCGATATCATCAATCTGCCATTTATTTTCGTATCAAGGGAATAGCAAATGTAAAGCTTATAATTATGTCCATGTCAGCACGCAAAAGAAATATCCTGCTTATACCGATTTTCATTCTCCTGGTTTTACCCAAAACAGGGAATACCCAAATTCAGATCTTCAACGAAGATATGTACAAATTCGGAAAAGCGCTTCATTACATCACTTCTTATTATATTGATTCAGTCAATCGTTCGGATTTGGTTGAGCAGGCTGTGGAGGAAATGATCTCTGACCTGGACCCCCATACAACTTATCTGACCAAGGAAGAGGTAAAAGCCATGAACGACCCCCTGCAGGGCAATTTTGAAGGCATTGGTATACAATTCAATATATATAAGGACACCATATACGTTATTACACCCATTTCAGGCGGTCCTTCAGAAAAAGCAGGGTTGAAGGCGGGCGACCGGATCGTAAAAATTAACGGTGAAATAGTTGCCGGAATAGATATAACTACTTCCGGAGTGAGAGACAGGTTATTAGGAGAAAAGGGGACAAAGGTGGATGTTGGTATCAAAAGACCCGGTATTGCAGAATTGCTGCATTTTACCATCACCCGGGATAAAATCCCTATTCATAGTATGGATGCAGCTTATATGACGGATAATCATACCGGCTATATCAAATTAAACCGGTTTGCTCAAACAACCAACCAGGAATTCACAGATGCCATTAAGGATCTGAGGAAAAAGGGTGCTAAATCGTTGATATTAGATTTGAGAGATAACGGAGGGGGTTACCTGGAACAAGCCATTGAACTGGCAGATGAATTTCTGGATAATAAGAAACTGATTGTTTATACCGAAGGTTTGAGAGTTGAAAGGGATGAAAGCCATGCTAGTGAAGGCGGAGTTTTTCAAAATGATAACCTTGTTATTCTAATCGACGAAGGTTCAGCTTCGGCCAGCGAAATTGTTGCCGGTGCGATACAGGATTGGGACAGGGGACTGATCATTGGCAGGCGTTCATTTGGCAAAGGATTGGTTCAAAGACCTGTTTCCCTGCCCGATGGCGCTATGATCCGGTTAACAGTTGCCCGATACCATACACCAACCGGCAGGGTTATTCAAAAACCCTATGAAAACGGACGCAACAACTACAGGAAAGATATTGTCAACCGCTTTAACAAAGGGGAAATGACCTCAGCAGATAGTATTGATTTTCCCGATTCCCTGAAACATTATACCAAGAAAAACAACAGGGTTGTATATGGCGGGGGAGGTATTATGCCGGATATATTTATTCCATTAGATACAACATCCTATTCCGACTATTTTAACCAATTGATCCGAATGGGCATCCTCAATTCATATATCCTTGAATATATTGATGACAACCGGGAAATGATTACAAACCAATATCAATCATTCACAGATTACAACAATGATTTTACCGTAACACAAAAAATGATTGATGATCTCATTGGATTGGCAGAACAGGAAGGTATTGAACCCAATAAACAGCAGATCAAGCACTCAAAAAATGAAATGGAAGTACAAATTAAAGCACTCATAGCCAGAGATCTTTGGGATATGAATGAATATTTTCAGATTGTGAATGAAAACGATAAAGTTTACCAGAAAGCCAAAGAAGCCCTCAATAACTGGGACACTTATTCGTCCAAATACCTGGAAAACTGATATGCAGCCTGATGATAGCCGATTCATATTTAGGGTCTGCTGAAAAACACAAAAAAACCTTAAAATCAACAGGCTATACATAATATATTGTTTATAAAATGCAAGGTTTTTCGTAAATATCCGTAAAAATCCTTGCATTTTTTGTTAGCAAAAAACACTATAATCAGCATGATTTTGAACAATCATGAATTGGATGAACGTTATTCCGACAGCTCCTCCATTAAAAACTCCACTTGAACCGGAAAAACATAAAATTGATCCGCTCTTTGTTTTCACCCGAAAATCTACCTTCAAAAAACTGTGCAAATGCTGAAAGGTGGACATTATCGGTCAGAGAATACCGAAGGGAAGGATGGATAAAGAATCCTTCAATGTCCGGAAAAATCATGAAAGCCATTGTACCTTCCAATAAGGGATGTATGGGATAAGAAGCCTGTCCAAAACAACTAAATTCACTGAAAGACAATGTTTTAATAGTCATTGGTCTATAATAGTAATTGATGAAATTATGCATATCCATATATTGAAAGTTGCCATTGTAATAACTTTCAAATTGGAGGTATAAAGCGTTATTGAACATATAATTGACTGAAAGGGTAGTCAGTAATATACCGCTTGTATCATGAAAATGCTTTTCAGGGATCAGGTAAGTTATCTCACCGTTAAAACCGGCATCATTTATATGGCCTGCCCATCCTAATCCAGCTACATATTCATGACCATTAAATATACCGCCCAGTATTTGCCAGTCATAGCCCCATTGATTCAGCCGGTAGTATCCAGCTGCTGTCACTTCTTGGTCATGATCAATCTTAACAGAGACCTCTGCAAATGAAGTAAATGAGGGATAATACATCAGTCTAAGGGCATCACTACCTGGCTTCTGTTCATAATCAAAATCAAAGAAGGAATAGGTATTGAAAATATCATTGGGGTTCCACGCATATGCCTGTCCCCAGTTGATTCGCTGGCGGCCTATCCGAACCTCAAACTTTCCCCTTCTCATATTCATCCATAAACGATCAACAGAAGTATTCAACAGATAGGAATCATCATCAACGACGTTGCGGGTGAGCTTATGAAAATAACCGTGATCCTTACTGATAAGTTTTTTATAAGAGGGGAATGATTCAACCCAATCGCCATAAATAAAACGGTTTCTTAAGCTTGCTCCAGCCTCAAGGTTTGGGTTGGGATTCCAACTAAATTCGAGACGATTGTGAAACATGCTCTCATTGATCCATACCGTACCCTTTCTATCCATGATCGAATTCAAATATTTAAGATAACCATGAAATGAAAAATTGCGCAATGGATCCGTTTCCTGGGCCCACAAGCCTTGAGCCATCAAAAGCCAAAGAAATACAAAAAACAGATTGAAAAGATATGTGAATTTGTTCCGTTTCATGATTCATGTTCTTTTTTGAATCTCATCGGATTTAACTTTACCATCCTCAATGGTAATAACCCGGTGGGCTTTTCTAACTACACGAGAATCGTGGGTAGAAAATATAAAAGTCATATGCTCTTCGCGATTCAGCTTTTCCATGATATCCAATAAATTTTCCGTAGAATGTGAATCAAGATTCGCTGTGGGCTCATCGGCCAGCACGAATTTGGGTTTGGAAGCCAAAGCCCTGGCTACCGCTACACGTTGTTGCTGACCTCCCGACATTTTGGAAGGACGTGAATCTAACCGTTCTCCCAAACCCACTGCTTCCAGTAATGCTTTAGCCCTGTTTTCCCTTTCTTTTTTTCGAACACCTTGCAAATGCATAATAAATTCTACATTCTCCCTTGCAGTGAGAACAGGTATCAAATTATATGCCTGAAAAACAAAACCAATATGATACATCCTGAAGTCAATCAGTTTTGAGGGTTTCAATGCACCGATATTCGTACCATTTATAATAATCTGCCCTTTTGTTGGCTGATCTAAACCACCGGTCATATTCAGCAAAGTTGTTTTACCACTGCCTGATGGCCCAACAATAGCAGCAAATTCACCTTTTTCGAACTCAATATCCACACCGTTCACTGCATGAACTTTGACTTCAGACTCGTCATAGATCTTATGAACATCATGAATTGTCAGTATTTTCATTTCGGTTGTTATTTTTCGGTTATTAGAAAGATTTACAATGCCATTAGATTTCAATTCGCAGGGCTTCTGCAGGATTCATCCTTAAAGCTTTAATTGCAGGGTAAATACTGGCAACAATAGCAGTCAGGATGATCAGTACGGTAATGGTAAAATAAAAACCCATTCCTATTTCGGGATAAAGTACCGGATTGTAGCCAATAGCCTGAAACCCTTGCGAGAAGGCTTTCAGGTTGATTCCTGCTTGACCATAATAGCGAATAAGCAACGCGGATATAATCATGCCAATAATCCCTCCCGTAATGGACAAAAAGATCGTCTCCAGCATGATCATGCTAAAAACCCTTATCCTGTTCATTCCAATGGCCATAAGCATGCCAAGTTCTTTTACCCTATCCATCACCACCATCAACATGGTGTTCACAATACCAAAACCCAAAGCCAACAAAATGATGATCATGATAAAATAAAGCATCACATCCAGCCACTGCGTGATCATACCAAGTTCAGGCTGTATTTCATGCCATGACATAATGCTAAGATCAGGATAATGCCTTTGCAGTTTGTCTGCGAAGGATTTAACCGTTGCATTTTCTTTAAGGCAAATAGCTATTTCATGTGCACTATTGGACTTTAAACCTGTTATCTCAGCCAGTGCATCTTTTTTGACAAAGGCAACAGTATTCTCATAAGCTGAATTGGTTATCCGGTAGATGCCAACCACACGAAATACTCCACCACTCAGATTTCCATCGATAGTTTGCAGATTAACCACCAACTTGGATTTGACATTAACCTTGAGTTGCTCTGCCAGTTCCTCACCAATAACAATCTGATTGAAACGTGATCTTTCCCGAAAATATTCACCGCAACTGTCTTTAAGAAATTGACGCATCTTCCCGGGATCATTATACCCATAATTTTCCAGAATATCCACACTATCATATACTGCATTGAATAAAGAAGTTACCTTTCTTTCCTTTTCCGGATCTATAGCCAGCAGATTTACACCGGTACCTGTTGTAGCAGATTTTATCATTATCGGTATCTTCATCCTTGAACTTACTGATCGCACTCCTGGCATCTCTGCCAATTCAGCACTTATCTGACGGGCATCTTCAATGGTATATTTCAGTTCTTGATTCTCCATGAAGCGGGGATGATGGATTTGAATATGGCTGGTTTCATATTTGATGGCTTCCCTCACCCTTTGATTTGACATACCCTTGAATATGGCAGAAGAAAAAATTCCACCAATCATGCCAATGGTAACTGCGATCATTACAATCAGACTTCTCATCCGGTTTCTCCAGACATTTTTCCAGGCTATTGATAAAATCATATTTTTTTTTTTGAGTTGGTCATTCAAGTTATCATCCACGCATGGCCTTAACAGCCTTTATTCTTGTAATGCTGTATATGGGATAAAGTACTGCCAAAAAGACAATAACCGCCACAATAATGGTTTGAATCATATAAAAATCAGATTGCCATGCCATAGGTATAATGGGTTCTATGCCGAAATTTTCTATGGATTGGGCCACTTCACCGCTTAAACGGATGGGATGGTAATGGTAATACAGGATAACCGGCATACTTCCAATGATACCGCCAACCAAGCCGAGCAAACCGATAAAGACCATTTCCACTGTCACGATCATGGCCAGTTTAGATTTATGCATGCCGATGGCGATCATAACCCCAAACTCACGCCGGCGTTCACTAATCATCATCATTACCGTACCAAATACCCCAAATGCTATGATCAAATACAAAATAGCTAGCAAGATCCATCCACTTGCATTATCCGATTTGATCTGCTGCACCAGCTCCGGCATGATTTCCCTCCACGATTTAACCTCATACTGATCAGGGGGTAGCTGTTCTTTTAATTGTGCAACGGTTAATTTTAAATCTTCATGATCATAAAGGTTGATCGCCAAAGTAGTCAGTCGGTTGGGAGCCATATACAACTGTTGTCCCGCTTTTAATGGCAGATAAGCCAGTTTATTGTCCAAATCCGGTTTGGGAATTTTTACAATCCCTTTTACCGGATATTTCCCTGCTGCTGTGGCACCATGAAATCCCTGACCCAATAAAACCAGGGTGTCATTGACACTCAAATGCAAATACGCCGAAAGTGTCTTGGATAATAAAACAGCATGCTCATCCTGTTCAATATAAGTCCCTTCTACAAGTTTCTCCGTAAGATGGGACATCCTGTCCTGCTTCAAGGGATCAATACCCATCACCAGAACACCTTTGGTTTGCGGGCCCGAAGATGCCAGGGCAAATGACTCAAGACGCGGTACAACCTGCTTGATATGCTCATTTTTATGGAGAACTTCCATCAGGTCGTGCTTTTGGACAAGGGTATTGTTGATCGATTTGTTATCCCAATAACCACGGGCATGAACCTGAACATGCCCTGAATATAACTTAACGGCATTATCAATCATATTGCTGTAACTACCCAGTTGCAATGACCTCATAATTAAAGCAAAAAAAATTGCAAAAAATATAGAGGCAGCTGTAATGATTGTTCGACGTTTATTACGCCATATGTTCCGCCAGGCTAACTTGATATACTCCTGCATGGTATCTATCAATGAATTATTAAGGTCGTAAACGTTTCATATTCTGCTGGGAAAAAAATCCATCTGCTATATCACGATTAAATTTGATCTTATTAAGCTCCAGTACCGTTTTCTTACCAGAAGCATCTGCAGGGATTACTCCTATATGTGTAGGTACCATACGTTGATCCATTGTTTTTATCTCCGAAGAAATTTCTGTCCGAACCAGCTCTCCATCCTCATCATAATATTCAGATTGCAACTGATTGTAATGTTCTTTCGATATCCATTTGATTACTTTACCCCACACCACGGCTGCATTTTCCTTGGGAATCATCCGTATTTTATAGCATAGCACGCCGTTTACCGTTTCTTCCCTCATTAAGGCATGATGATAATCCACAACAATAGATGATTCCTTCAGGATGTCATCATTGGTATAATCCGATCCCATCCATCCCTGCGACATCATAGAGGGAGGCAGTTTAATAAGCCGGTTGATAGAAGGCATC
Source organism: uncultured Bacteroidales bacterium (assembly GCA_964472385.1). GTDB lineage: Bacteria > Bacteroidota > Bacteroidia > Bacteroidales > UBA12077 > JAGXLC01. Next base: position 1,859 of record CAYYLT010000094.1, on the reverse strand, counting down.
CAGTGCCACATTTCATTGCCCCGCTTGAGAAAAGTCTGCCCCTTTTCACTAGCTGGTGCCGTAATCAAGGTCAAAGCATAATCCCGCCCTTTGATCCAGTTCTTCATTTTGATGGTCCGTTGCCATGTTGGGCGGACAATCTTCATGGTCATATTGCTGATGCTCGAAGTTTCTCCCTGCCACTGATCCTCTGCTTTACGCATAATTTCTTTTGCACGCTCATTCTGCGCCAGGGCAAAACCTGGAAACAAAAATAAAAGAACCCATTTTCCCGGTATACATTTAAATCGTCTCATGTCGAATCTTTTTTTAAATGATTTGCATATCTTTCCAATAATTTCTCTTTCATAGCTTCTAAAGGATGATGCTCAGGATCCATGATAAAATGACATCCCATACCATCGAGTATAGCGCCAAATAAAAAGGTTTCCATTTGTGGATCATCAAAGCCCATAGATCTGGAATAATTCACAGCCATCGTCGTAACCGGCTGAGCCGGGGTATCAATTTTTTCTTTCACCAACTGGCAAATAGCGGGCTGCCATAGAACATTGAAATACAATTTCCAGCATTTCGTATGGTTTTGCAAGCGTTCAAACATCTTCTCAACAAAATATTGTATTTCTGCCTGATTGAGCACTGCATTTTTATTCGGATCAGGAATATCCATCATTTCATCTACTCCCATATACACAATCTGTCGGTTCAGTTCCTCCTTGGTGATAAAATAATTATATACCAAATCCCTTGGATATACCACGCTTCTTCGTCACTTTGCTGATGGTTGTATTGTGATACCCCCCATACCCGAATAATTCGAGTACCGCATTCAATATTTTACCTTTTTTCTTTTCCCGTATGGCCTCATATTGTTTTTCTGTTCTGGGTGATATAAACATGTGTTTTTAATAACCAAGCAATCAGTCAATAAATTAATGATGAAAACAGGAGTATGCCCTGGAAGATATTTTGACTGAACTATTGGTCAAGAATAATGGAAAAAATATAAAAACAAATATTTTTGAAAAATTTTATTGAAAGATTATCTTTACGTAAAATTTAAAATTATGGGAAAACTGATCATACTTGCAGGACCATCATGTGTAGGTAAAAGTCCCCTGGATAAAGCCCTGGGAAGGTTTTACCCCGAAATTAGAGATAATTTGCAGCATCTGGTGCTATACAACAGCCGTTCAGCCAGGCCCGGAGAAAAAGACGGCGTTGACTATTATTTCAGAGAAAAAAGGCAAATAAAAGCATTGGATCATTCGGACAGGTATGTGGTCATGGATGTTCGGGGTGATCTCCAAGGGCTTGACATTGAGGAATTGAAAAGTCAGCTTGGCCGGGGTGATGTCTTTTTTGAAGGCAATCCTTTTGTTGGCAGAATTCTCCAGACACACGACAACTTGAAAGATATTGATAGGCTCAGCGTTTTCATGTCGCCCCTATCGAAAGATGAAATTGCAGTATTGGTCTCTCCGGAGTCCAATGCCGATCTGGAGAAAATCCTGACAGATATTATGCGGCGGAAGTTACTACGCAGAACCAGCAAGCAAAAGGGTGAGCTATCGCTTAAAGATCTTGAAAATATTGAACGCAGGGCATCCAGCGCTATAACGGAACTAAAAAACGCCCATCATTTTGAGCATATCATTCCCAATCATGACGGGGAGGACAGCGAAAACTGGGATGCTTTCTATTATCCTGTGGGGGATGCGCGAAAAGCCCTGCTGGCATTTGTAGCTTTAATGAAGGGCCAAAATACGCATCATGCAGAAAAATGGAGTGCCGATCTGATTACTTAGGGTTTGCTGAAAAAGTCTTTAGTGCATCAGCTACGAGGCGGCAAAGCGAAG
>CAYYLT010000093.1:0-11520 GCA_964472385.1 uncultured Bacteroidales bacterium | reverse complement strand
ATCGCCAATCTTTAAAAATCCCGTGGCGCAATTTGCACCGCGGGATTTTTTTTATTTTTGTTCCAATGAGAAAAATAATCTTTGCCTGTTTCCTATTTATCTTTATATTGCCTGCGGTATCAAAAGGACAAAAGGATACCGTCAAAGGACCTACCATTTATTCCTGGAAGGTTGATTCTATCGGACAGGAGGATAGAATGCCCGTTGATACCAGCCTTTACACCAGCCACGATTTTAATCCCGGCCTTGGTAATATTAACCTCGGTCACCTGGGATCCCCGGTTCAATATCACCAATTCTACCAGAGAGAAAGAACGCCTTTCCTTTTTTTTCAACCCTATTATCCTTACCTGCGTAATAACAGAAATACACAGTATTTTCAGGCCAGAAAGCCTTTTACTTTTCTTAAGTTTGCTACAGGGGGCCAACAGGATACTGAAGCCCGTTTATGGGTAAAACATACACAGAATATCAATAAAGCTGTTAACCTGGGACTGGATGTCGATCTGATCGGAGCTAAAACATTCTATGAAAACGACAGAAGCCTTAAAGGAAGATTCTTGAATTTTTTTGGCAGCTACCGGTCTGATGGCTACTCCCTGTATGGTAACTTGAATATCAATAAGATTAAATTAAAAGAAACCGGGGGAATTGAGCAAAGGAGCGATTTTGAAGATCGTATTCAACGCTATATACCAGGAAACCTTGAAAAGGCCAATAACATGGTTAAAAATAATACCATAAACCTCATTCAAAAGCTTTCGCTTAAAAAAACCAATCTCTCTGAACTCGATGTCTTTCAGAAGCTAGGTGACAAAGAAACATTCCGGAAACAATCTTCCCTGCCGCAATCAGATACGCTCAATGCCGACAGCATCGAAAACACTACCCCTGTAAATACAGTTGATACATTGCCCCATGCAGATACTTTAGCGAAAACAGATCCATCTGATAGTGTGAATGTCCGTGAAGATTCTTCCCGTTTTTATTTGTATCACCGGTTGAGTTATTCCACTTATGAGAAAAGGTATCAGGATCAAAATCCTGATACGGAATTCTATGATCCATATCCAATATATATGGACTCAACCAAAACCAGGGATCAGGCTATACAAAAGAGCTTTATGAACCGGATCAGACTGGTTTACGCCAACAATTTTCTTACCCTCTATACGGGGATGGATTATAATATCATCAATTATGCTTATGGATTTCCTTATCAACTCTCTGATACTTCCAAAGATTATCACCGGTTATTTTCCAGGAAATATAATAATCTATCCCTTAATGCCGGATGGGATTTTTTCTCCGACAGCCTCTTCAGTTTGTGGGCCAACGGTGAATATAATCTTTCGGGTTTTCATGGGGGTGATTTTACATTAAAAGGCGGACTCAATCTAAAATTAAACAGGAATGACTTAAATATTCGCGCTAAATATCATTATCATGAACCCGATTATTTTTATCAATTCTATCATTCAAATCATTTCCGATGGAACCAACGACTACCCAAAGTAAGTGCCCTGTATTTGGATGGATCTCTCTATTTACACAATATACAAACCCTGTTTTCATTAAAACCTGCGGTCATTCATAATTATACCTACCTTGACACGAATGCTGTGGCAACGCAATACCCCGGTAATCTAAAATTTATTGCTGCCGTCGTGAAGAAAGCATTTCATCTAGGGAAATTTGTTTCAACCAATACCCTGGTTTTACAGTATAGCGATCAAGATCCAATCCTTGGAATGCCAACATTATTTCTGAAACACCGCTTTGCCTTCCGTCATAAGTTCCATTTCCAGGTTACCGGAGGGAACCTGTATACCCAAATCGGATGGTCCCTGTCTTATTATCCGGCTTATCATACGGATGCTTATATGCCTGCACTCGGACTTTTTCACCGGCAACAAACTGAGAAGCTTGGAAATAAACCGCTTTTTAATCTTTTTGTCAATTTTAGGGTCAAGCGGATGAATTTATTTGGAAAATTATACCATTTAAATAGCCATATTCAAGAACGGAATTACTATACAGCCCCATCATACCCTCAATCGCCTATGATGCTGAAATTCGGTCTCTCATGGTCCTTTTATGATTGATTTTTTTTGCTTTTTTCATCATATTAGTAAATATTCTTTTAAGTTTGTATAATATTCACCAAAAACAAAAAATTTGATCGGGTATCATTCTTTACTTATCCGGGTAAGTTTATATCTTTCATTGGGCGTTCTACTGGTTTCTTCCTGTAAAAGGACAGATTCTGAAATGGAGCCTGTAAATAGACTGCAAAATATCAGGCAGGAAGGGAAATTAATTGCCATCACGGATTATAATTCTACGAATTATTTCATTTACAGAGGCAAGCCCATGGGTTTTCAATACGATTTATTGAAAAGGTTAGCCATACACCTGGAAGTTGAACTGGAGATAAAAGTCAATAATGAACTGGAAAACAGCTTTCAACTTTTAGAGGAGGGAGAGTGCGATATTTTGGCGTTTAGTCTGGCTATTACGGAGGCCAGAAAAAAGCGCATTGCTTTTACAGTTCCATACGATCAAACCAGACAGGTACTGGTACAGCGGAAACCGGAAAACTGGAGAAAGATGACAAAGCGGGAACTTGAACGCCATCTTATTCGTAACCAATTGGAATTGAATAACAAGATAATCTATGTAAGAGCAAATTCATCTTATGCCAATCGGTTAAAAAATTTGTCGGAAGAAATAGGAGGCGGTATAGAAATTATTGAGAAAGAGCAGTATTCTGAAGAACAGCTTATTGCCCTTGTAGCCAGGGGAGAGATTGACTATACAGTTTGTGATGAGAATATTGCCAAGGTAAATGCAACTTACTATCAAGATCTTGATGTCAAAACAGCCATCAGTTTCCCTCAAAATCTGGCCTGGGGCTTACCTTCCCATGCAGACTCCCTTTTGTCTGTTGTTAATGCATGGCTTACTGATTTCAAATCTACACTCGATTATGCCTTGATATATAACAAGTATTTCAGGAACAGGAAATCAGCATTAATCCGGAAAAGTGATTATTATACCATCAGTTCCGGTAAAATTTCTCCGTACGACGATCTGATCAAAGCGTTTAGTGAAAAAATTGAATGGGATTGGAGACTCTTAGCTTCATTGATATACCAGGAATCCCGTTTTAAGCCTACCGCCCGTTCATGGGCAGGGGCTTATGGTCTTATGCAATTGATGCCATCGGTGATTAAAAGATTTGAAGTAGTCAATAAATCTTCTCCCGAACAAAATATAAGGGGAGGGGTTGAATTCTTAGACTGGCTGGATCAGCAGTTAAGAAAAAAAGGTATCCGGGATGAATCCGAAAGGATCAAATTTGTGCTTGCTGCCTATAATGTGGGATTAGGTCATGTGCTGGATGCCCGGCGATTAACCGAGAAATATGATGGTGATCCTGATAAGTGGGGGAATGTCAAGGAATATATTTTGAAAAAATCAAATCCCGAATATTATAAAGATGAGGTGGTTTATTACGGATATGCCAGAGGAATAGAAACCTATAATTATGTTGATCAAATACTAGATCGCTATGAGCACTATAAGAATATTGTCGAAGCGGGTTAATGGCTGTCTATAAAGTCAGATATTATTGGTGTTTGTCTATAAAGTCCAACGTCTTCGTTGTTGCTCAAAATCTAAATTATTCGCAAGGCTCATGAGATCGCTTCGCTAAGTTCTCAAATACACAATTATTTTGCGCTTTAAAGTTTATCACACGCCTCGAATTTGAACAAACCAAGCAAAACGCTAATATCACTCGATTTACGAAGGTTTATTTGTTTTTTGTGACTCATACAGGTTAAGGTAAGTTTTTTTGTCAGGAAGCTTTCTGCGTATAGGTTTGGGTGGGTGAACCAAGGTACTTTTATGATGGATTTCAATAAACTCGGACAGCATCATAGCTGTTGCACCCCATATCTTTAAATGTTGATACTGGTAATAGGGTGCTGTAATTTGACGTTCATTTTCCCGGAAACTTTTATTTCGTACCAAGCTTCCAGGATGTGCCAGTTTCCGTATTTTTATCGGAAAAATTTCTTCAACTTCTTTTTTATCGGGTTTGAAAGGGTATTCTGTTTGTAAAATACCCACGAAAGGTTGAACATCATAGTTGCTTACCGGGATATGCAGGGGAGTTAATTTACCGATTATCAGAATATACTTTGCAGGAACACCGATTTCTTCTTCTGTTTCCCTTAATGCAGTGGAAACCAGATCCTGATCACGTGCTTCATGCTTACCTCCGGGAAAACTGATTTGACCGCTGTGCACACCATCGTATAATGTCTTTCGGATTAGGGTGGTGTAATATTCCTTTTCTCTTGAATGATGCAACAGGATAAGAACCCCGGCCTTCCTTGCATCAGTATTTAGCAATGCATCCGGGCTCTTTCTCAAGGCTGGCGCCATTTTGTATTGGGCAGCCCTACCTGGCAATTCTTGTGATAAATAATGTTCTATCCTTTTATAATAATCTGAAGATTTCATAAATCCTGTTTTTTATCACATAGCCTGTACACCCTAATTGGATAGATGAAGCTGGATGCCATAAACTATTACCAAAAAACTCAGCCCGAATGATTCAGTTTAATCCCCATTGAACCCGCAGATGAAAGATTTTCTTGTAGCAAAACATAGTTGATGCGGGTTTCTGACGCTATGGCATGTTAATATTTTTTATACAATTCTATATGTCGCCCGGCCATTGCTTCCCAGCTATAGTGCTCCACAATAAGGTTATTGGCTTCTCGCCCCAGTTGTGCTCTAAGTTTGTCATCCTTCAGCAGTCTGATGATGCTGCTGGCAAATTCATTGGGATCTTCCGGGTTAACCAGTATACCGTTTTTGTTGTGGGTGATGGTATGTTTTATACCTCCAAACTTTGAGGCAACCACCGGCGTACCACATGCCATTGCTTCCTGAGAAGTCATCCCAAAAGGTTCAAATAAGGATGGGAGAACAAAAAGTTCTGCCTGCTGATAATATTGCACCAATTTTTCATCGGGTACGTAGCCAATGATATGAACCCGGTCTATATTTTTTTCCCGGATGATTTCTTTCATTTTGCTAAAAACTGATTCCTCCCTGGGTTTTGGGTTTGGTGATCCCCCACCGATGACAAGGTGTGTGTCCTTTATTTCTTTTCTTACCAGATCAAATGCATGCAGCAGTAGATCATGCCCCTTATTGGTATCTATTCTGCTGAGGCAGAAGATATATTTATCGGGAAGATCGGTTTCTTTATGCAATTCTTCTTTAGAAGGAATATGGTAAGTATGAATATTAACCCCTGGTGGAATAATTTCAATATTCGGTGCATCATATTGATAGAGCTCATTCAGTTTTTCCTTTTGTACATTTGAGGTTAGCGTATGGGCATTAACGGATTTGGAAATACGCAGTTCTTCCTGAATTCTTTTTTCAAAGTTGAATTTTTCTTCCATTTCTTGAGGATCCCCGCCCATTTGGTCTTTTTTCCAGGCACCCAGACTGTGTGCGGTAAAGTAAGCCGGTTTATTGAATGCTTTAGCTACATCTATCGCTACAATACCGGCATCTACATAATGCCCGTGAAAAAGGTCATATTCCAGTTCATTTTCACGGATGAACCGAATCATATTGTCAGATAATTCGGGTAGCACATCGTAAATATATTCCTTGGGTATAAATTCCCATGGTCCGGCTTGTATTCTGATTATTCGCACATTGGGATGATCTGGTACAGGATCTATTTGTTTCTTCGATTCATCGAACCAACGCGTATAAATATCTACCTGGTAACCCATTCGCCCCAGTGCTTTCGATAATTCCAAAACATAAACCACCTGACCTCCGGTATCTGTCTGTCCTAACTGGGGTACAGGATCAAAATAGCCATGGGTACTTAACATTGCAATATGCTTAATATCATTTTGTTGTGACATAATTATTGGGTTTTTAGTTGATATTCTTTTGTGATAATCAGATCAGCTTTTTCACTTTGTTTGAGGATAATTTCATGCTCTATCCGCAAGATCTTTTCAAGAAATTCATCCTGTTTTTCTCTACTGCGCTCCGCTCTGGTTTCTTTGGTGTCAAAGTAATTTCTGGCTATAAATATCCTTTTGTGCACATTTTCCAGCGCTGTGGTATAGGTTCCTTCTGCTATAACTGCCTTATAACCCTCTAAATTAACTGTTTCTGAATCAATTCTGTCCTCCTCAAAAAATACCAGCGGCTTTTGGATGCTATTTTTCCCTTCAATGGCCTCTTTGAGGTTTTGATCCAATAATTCCAGTTTAACTTCGGATGTTCCTACCCGGTTAATATCTTTTTCACGCATTTTTGAATTGCTTTTGGGCGGGTAATGGAAATAGTCATCCTGCTGAAATATAAAGGATTGTATTCCTTTTTTTTCCAATTCCTGCCTCAAACTTTCAGCTGTTTCGGATTTTCCACTTCCTGATTCACCTGCTATGGTAATGGCATACCTTTCTTTTGCCTGGTGAATTTCCGGCAAAATAATTTCGGCTACCTGTCTGGCTGCTCTGATGTGATGGTCTTTGATAACTAGTTTATCGCCTTGCATAATGATTGTGTTTTTAGATCTTTATTGTACGATTTAATAAGTAATTTTGAGGATTTTTGTTCAAAATTCACAAAAGGTCTGCTAAGATATATAAAAAAAGGCAAACAGAAAAATGAGCTTATGAAGACATTGACTATCAATTTGAATACTTGATTGTTTATTGCCATAAGTCAGATGCTACCCTGTATCATTCATACAGGCTACAATGAACCCCAGCAAATGACTTACTTGTGGTGAAAATAAAGGCTAATTGAACCTGATGGTTTTTACAGGATCTATTTTAGCGATCAGGTAGGAGGGTAACACCAACATCAGGACAGTGACGGCCAAACTTCCGATGTTCAGTAATAAGAGGTGGAGGATATTCAGATTGATGGGAACTGTCTCCAGGTAATAGCTGGCGGTATCCAGTTTAACCAGTCCGAATTGCATTTGTATCAGGCAGAGCAGAATGCCGATCAGGTTGCCCCAAAGCAAACCTTTTCCAATAAGGAAAGAAGAAAGGTACAGAAAGATCTTGCGAATATTCCAGTTCCTTGAACCCATCGCTTTAAACAGGCCTATCATACTGGTTCGTTCAAGAATCAGTATAAGTAAGCCGGAGATCATATTAAAACCAGCAACGGCAAGTATCAAAATTAGAATCACCCAAACATTGAGATCAGTGACATTTAACCAGTCAAAAATCTGGGGATGCGTTTCGGTAATGCTTTCTACCCTTAATTTTGTTCCATCCGAAAAAAGGGGGTAAGTATAGTTGTTTCGGATGAATGAAGTCATATTCGGAATCCTGTTGAAATCGTCTATCAAGATCTCAAATCCGGTAACCTGATCTTTTTCCCAGTTATTGAGATTTTGAACATGTTTGATATCTCCGAGTATATATCGCTTATCAAATTCTTCCAACCCCGTATTGTATATTCCTGATATTTTAAAACGTCGCACTCTAGGTGGATCCTCCACGAAATACATTAACACATAGTCGTTGGTATCCAGTCTCAGCAATTGGGATATATCTTTTGAAATAATTATTTTGTTGGTTGTTTCTCTGTCTTTTACCTCAAAAGCTTCGCCCCGGAGCATGTTCTTGTGGAAAAAACTCCAGTCAAAATCCGGACCGATACCCTTCAATACCGCACCCTGAATATTGGTTTTGGTTTTAAGGATACCTCCTTTTATTGCAAATGTCTGAATGTGTTTGATGCCGGAGATGGAATCCAATCCGGGATAGAAAGGTTGATTTTTTTCCACCGGCACGGTTTCAAAGGAGGTATTGGTATCATGGTTGACAATTCGGATGTGGGAACCGAAGCCAATGATTTTTCCCCTGATCTCAGATTTAAATCCGGTTACGATGGCAACCGAAAGGATCATCACTGCCATACCCAGCGCTATGCCAATTACAGCAATGGAAACAATGGGCTTGGAAATTTTCTTTTTGTCTGATCCTTCAGCATATAATCGTTTTGCTATGAATAATGCTGTGTTCAATATGGCATTGTTTTATGCAAATGTATCAAAATTATCCTGTTTGTTTTTGCATTTACTCTATAAAGAAGGATAGTGGTTGGCCATAAAGTCAGTTATAATACTACCTGCTGCTTTTTAGCGAGGAAAAGGTTTGATTGACGGTTCTCTGTGGATATACTTTTAGCGCTTCCTGGAGGGTTCTCATGGCTTTTTTCAAATCATGAATATTAAGGACATAGGCTATTCTGGCTTCCTGTTTTCCCAGCCCTGGTGTAAAGTAGAATCCTGCAGCGGGAGCTATCATCACAGTTTGCTTTTCAAATTGAAAATCACTCAACAGCCATTGGGCGAAATTTTCAGTGTCGTCGACAGGCAGTTTTACAACGGTATAGAATGCTCCCCCGGGCAAAGGCGAATATACGCCTTCCATGTTATTCAGGGCATTTACCATAAAATTTCTTCGTTCGATATATTCCTGGTAAACTTCATTAAAATAAGCCTGCGGAGTGTCGAGCGCTGCCTCCCCAGCTATTTGGCCAAAAGCGGGTGGAGACAATCTTGCCTGGGCAAATTTCAGGGCATTGGAAATAATATCCTTATTCTTTGAGATCAGTGAACCTATTCGAAACCCGCACATGCTGTATCGTTTGGATACGGAATCAATCATGATGACATTGTTTTCAATGCCTTTCAAATGCATGGCAGAGACATGCGGATATCCATCATAACAAAATTCACGGTACACTTCATCGGAAAATAAAAAGAGGTCGTGCTTTTCGATGAGTTTTTTAAGTTTTTGCATTTCTTCCTGGCTATAGAGGTAGCCGGTGGGATTGTTCGGATTACAGACCATAATCCCTTTGGTTTTGGATGTGATGAGCTGCTCAAATGCATTGATGGAAGGAAGTGCAAAATCATTTTCAATGGAAGAAGTGATGGGTTTCAGCTTTATGCCTGCACTGATGGCAAATCCATTATAATTTGCGTAGAAGGGTTCCGGAATAATAACTTCATCTCCCTGGTTCAGGCAGGTGTTGAATGCGAAAAGGATTGCTTCAGAAGCGCCTGTTGTAATAAGCATATCCGTATAATCGATGGGTATATCCAAATTTTGGTAATACGTTGCAAGTTTTTTACGGTAGGATTCATTTCCTGCAGAGTGGGTATACTTTACCACCCGCATTTGGATGTTTCGGATGGATTCAATCGATGCCCCGGGTGTTGATATATCAGGTTGACCAATATTTAAGCGATAAACTTTACATCCCCTTTTGGTGGCTTTTTCAGCATAGGGTTCCAACTTCCTGATTGGGGAATCAGGCATGATGTAAGCCTTATTGGATATCTCTGGCATGTCTTATTGGGATTAGGGTATTATTCTTTTTGAACAACCACTTGACCTTTAATTTGAAGGCTCACCGGAGAATTTTTTGCATTGGAGTAAACATAAATGGATTTGGAGAAATTGCCCCTTATACGGGTATTATACCTAACTTTAATGTTTCCTGAATCACCTGGCTTAATGGGCTTTTTGGGCCAGGAAGGTGTTGTGCAGCCACATGATGCCCTGACGTTAGTCAATAAAAGCGGCTCCTGTCCGGAATTCTTGAATTCAAAAATACAGGATCCGTCCCCTTTATAAGGAATTTTTCCGTAATTGTATGTTGTTGAATCAAATGCCATAACCGGTTTGGCATCCGCATCCCCGGACTTATCCAGGTTATCCTGAGTAAAAGCTGATGATACAGCCAGCATGACCAATGCCAATAATAAACCTGATTGTTTCATGTTGCCTTTCTTTTTTATGATTTTACCAAAAAATTTCTACGGCCGAAATTACAATATGTTTTGGTATAATAAAAACAAATTATATTTCTCCTTATGATTTATGCATTAAATTTAGGTCAGCTGCAAGAAACCAAAAGTATTGTTGCCTGCATCGCATCTGCCGGAACGCAGCAGATGCCCAAAAAATGGATGCACTTGCAAAAAATGTATAAAAATATTTTTTTCTGACAAAAGAAGCAAAATGTTAATAATCTTTGGTTTATAAAAACTTATTCATTTGTTGTGAATAATACAGGACAGGTTAAGCAAGTTTATTTATGGTGTCCTGACAGTTCTGTGAATAAATTTATATTTTTACGCGAATTTTCAGAATATATAACTCAGTATTGTGATGGATATTGCCAAAAAATATGATCCTACAAAAGTTGAACAAAAATGGTACCAGTTTTGGACAGATCAGGGTCTTTTTCATTCAGAGCCCGATAACCGCGAGCCCTATACTATAGTAATACCCCCACCGAATGTTACCGGCGTATTGCATATGGGTCATATTCTTAATAACACCATCCAGGATATACTTATCCGCCGTGCCAGAATGCTTGGTAAGAATGCTTGCTGGGTGCCGGGTACAGACCATGCATCGATAGCTACAGAAGCGAAGGTGGTTGCCAAGCTAAAGCAGGATGGTATAGATAAAGATACATTGACACGGGAAGAATTTCTCAAACATGCCTGGGAATGGAAGGAAAAACATGGGGGCATTATCCTGGAACAACTGAAAAAACTCGGGGCCTCTTGCGATTGGAACCGTACCAAATTCACCATGGACGATGATATGTATGAGAGTGTCATAAAGGTATTTGTGGATCTTTATGAGAAAGGATATATATACAGGGGAGCACGAATGGTCAATTGGGACCCTCAGGCAAAAACAGCCATCTCGGATGAAGAGGTTAATTATCGCGAAATTCAGTCCAAGCTTTATTATGTCAAATATCCTGTTAAAGACACCAACCAGTTTGTTGAAATTGCTACAACCCGCCCTGAGACTATTCTTGGTGATACGGCAGTATGTGTGCATCCTGATGATGAACGATATGCCCACCTGCATGAGAAAGAAGTGATTGTGCCCATCTTGAATCGCAGGATTCCCCTTATTGTTGATGATTATGTTGATAAAGGATTTGGTACGGGTGCATTGAAAATTACGCCTGCTCATGATGAGCATGATCATGAAATCGGTTTGCGTCATCATCTTCCAATCATTGATATTTTTAATGATGACGGGACGCTTAGTAATAATGCCGAGATTCATATCGGTGAAGACCGGTTTGAAGCAAGGGAAAATTTTGTAAAGGATTTGAAGGAGGCGGGTTATTTGGTTAAAGAAGAAGATTATACGAACAATATTGGGTTTTCGGAAAGAACCGATGCAGTTATAGAACCCAAGCTTTCCACGCAATGGTTCTGCCGGATGCAATCATTGGCCACTCCGGCATTGGATAACGTATTGAACGATAACATACGATTCCATCCTGCCAAATTCAAGAACATTTATAAACACTGGATGGAAAATATCAAAGATTGGTGTATTTCCAGGCAGCTCTGGTGGGGACAACGCATACCTGCATATTATTTGCCTGACGGCA
>CAYYLT010000092.1:0-11542 GCA_964472385.1 uncultured Bacteroidales bacterium | reverse complement strand
AGCTAAGAGGCGGCAAAGCGAAGCTGTATATGAATACTGCGAGCTGAAGCCAACGAAGTAGATGATGTGCTAAAGGCTAACAAAAAATTATCATAAAAAAGAAAAGCCGTTTAACGAAATATTTGCTAACTAACCTTACAATTTGCAAATAATAAATGTACCCATTCTATCTATTATAGGCATTTTTTGTGTTTTTCAGCAAACCCGAAGTAGGCGACTACGTCGTGGGCTTTCGACGCCTTGCATCTAACCAAAACTTGACGCATGAATAATACAGGTTTATATTACAACTTCAATGCATTAAATTTGTTTAAATAATCACAAATTTTTGAATATATTTGTAAGCTACAAATGAATTTATATATAAATGATTAATAGTCAAATTTTTAAAACAAACGAAAAATGACAGAAAAAAGAGTTTACAGTTTTGGAAATAAGCAAGCCGAAGGCGGGGCAGGCATGAAGAATCTGCTCGGTGGAAAAGGCGCTAATCTTGCAGAGATGAGTTCTATTGGAGTTCCCGTACCTCCGGGTTTTACCATTACAACAGAGGTTTGTACTGAATACAATAAGCTTGGAAAAGATAAGATCATTGAATTACTCCAGGAAGACGTTGAAAAAGAGGTTCAAAAAATTGAAGAGCAGACGCAGACCAAATTTGGAAGCTATGAGACACCTTGTTTGCTATCGGTCAGATCCGGAGCAAGGGTATCCATGCCAGGTATGATGGATACTGTATTGAATCTGGGACTCAATGACGAAGCTGTTAAGGGGCTTGCCAAGAAGACCAACAACGAGCGCTTTGCATGGGATTCATACCGCAGGTTCATACAGATGTACGGTGATGTGGTTATGGGTCTTGAACCAGAAACCAAGGAGGATCCGGATCCCTTCGAAGAGATCATCGAAAAAATCAAAGAAAAGAAAGGAGTTGATAAGGACGTAGAATTAGATGTTGATGACCTGAAGACCATGGTAAAAGAATTTGAGGAGATGATCAAAAGACGGCTTGGCAGGGAATTTCCGCAAGATCCATGGGAACAGTTATGGGGATCTGTGTTGGCAGTATTTGATAGCTGGAATACCTCCAGAGCACAATACTATCGTAAGATCAATAAGATCCCTGAAGAATGGGGAACCGCTGTCAATGTCCAGGCTATGGTATTTGGAAATATGGGAGAAGATTCCGGCACAGGTGTAGCTTTTACACGAGACGCCGCCACCGGGGAAAATGTTTTCAACGGCGAATTCCTTATGAATGCCCAGGGTGAAGATGTGGTGGCAGGCACCAGGACTCCCCAGCAAATTACCAAAAAAGGCTCTCTAAACTGGGCTAAACTTCAGGGTGTATCCGAAGAGGAAAGACAAAAGGTTTATCCTTCCCTGGAAGAAATGTTTCCCAAAATATACCAGGAGCTTTATGACGTTCAGGAAAGACTGGAAAAGCATTATAAAGACATGCAGGATGTTGAGTTTACCATTCAGGAAGGCAAACTCTGGATGTTACAAACCCGCAATGGCAAACGAACGGGAGCAGCTATGGTAAAAATCGCTATGGATATGCTGGATGAAGGAGTGATTGATGAAAAAACCGCCGTTTTAAGAAACGAACCCAATAAACTGGATGAACTCCTTCACCCCGTATTTGAGCCAGAAGGACTGAAAAGTGCCACAACCATCGCCAAAGGGTTGCCCGCTTCCCCGGGTGCAGCTACCGGTCAGCTAGTATTCTTTGCTGATGATGCCGAAGAATGGGGTGAACAGGGTAAAGCTGTCATTCTGGCACGTGTTGAAACCTCCCCTGAAGACCTTAAAGGAATGAACCTGGCCCGTGGTATTATGACAGCCCGTGGCGGAATGACCTCCCACGCTGCTGTTGTTGCCAGAGGTATGGGAAAATGCTGTGTCGCCGGGGCCGGTAGTGTCAGTATCAATTACCGGAATAAAACCATGAATGTGGATGGAAATGTCTATAACGAAGGCGACTGGGTATCTCTGAACGGAAGCACGGGTGAAATATATGAAGGGAAAGTCCCAACCCACGAACCCGAACTCAGCGGCAATTTTGCCAGGGTTATGGAACTGTCTGAAAAATATACCAAGATGCTGGTGCGAACCAATGCGGATACACCCAAAGACTCCAAGACAGCCCGAAAATTCGGGGCTAAAGGCATTGGTCTGTGCCGTACCGAGCATATGTTCTTCGAAGGCGACAGGATCAAAGCCATGCGTGAGATGATTCTTTCAACAAAGGAAGAAGACAGACGAAAGGCGTTGAATAAACTATTGCCCATTCAAAGAGAGGACTTTGAAGGGATATTTGAAGCCATGCAGGACCTACCGGTAACCGTAAGGCTTCTTGATCCACCGCTCCATGAGTTTGTGCCCCACGAAGAAAAGAACCAAAAAGAAATGGCTGACAACTTGGGTGTCAGCCTGGAAGACGTCCAAAGAACCATTGATTCGCTGCATGAGTCCAATCCTATGCTCGGGCACCGTGGCTGTCGCCTGGGAAATACTTACCCCGAGATCACAGAAATGCAGGTACGTGCCATCATTGAAGCTGCCCTCAACTTGAAGAAAAAAGGCATCAAAACTTATCCCGAGATCATGATACCGCTAACGGGTACATACGAAGAGATGAAAATGCAGGAAGACATTACCCGGAGAACTGTCGAAAAGGTTTTTGAAGAGAGCAACGACCGGATTGACTACCTGGTGGGTACCATGATTGAAGTGCCACGGGCAGCCGTAACTGCTGATAAAATCGCTGAATCTGCAGAATTCTTCTCTTTTGGCACCAATGACCTTACCCAGATGACCTTTGGGTATTCCAGAGACGATGCAGGTAAGTTCCTGCCCATTTATTTGAACCATGGCATTCTCAAAAACGATCCGTTCCAGGTCCTGGATCAGGAAGGTGTGGGACAGCTCGTTGAAATGGGTACCAAGCGCGGAAAACAAACCCGTAAGGATCTCAAAGTTGGTATTTGCGGGGAACATGGTGGTGAACCCAGCTCAGTGGAATTCTGCCATTATGTGGGTATGAATTATGTCAGCTGCTCACCATTCAGGGTGCCCATTGCCCGCCTTGCTGCTGCTCAGGCAGCCATTAAAGAAGAAATAGGAGCATAATCCTTTTATCATATCAAGTTTCTAAAACAGGCTATCCTTTATGATCAGGATAGCCTGTTTTTTTATGCTTAGAAACATACTGCCTGCCATATCCTTTTATCCGGTAAAACGTTATATTTATTGCATGGATCATACAATACATATTATGACAGCAAAATTTTATAATACGCGGCAATCTCAATACCTATCCGATAATTTACCCTGCAAGGTGATGAACGATCAAGCCCTAAAAGCAAAGGTCGATCAGGTTGTTCAATCCAATATCACCAGTTTAGCAAACCTCAGCCGTGCTCAGCTTATAAGGCAGGTACTGGACAATAAAGAAGCTATTGTATCTAATAATGGTGCCTTGGCCACATGGACCCCCCCGGAATCTACGGGCCGCAGCCCAAAGGATACGGTTATTGTAAAAAGACCGCATAACAATAACCTGATTGACTGGGATTCGCCCAACAATATGCCCATTGATGAAGAAATACTGGAATGGGTACTTGAAGATGCATTGGCCCTGCTCCGGTCAAAAGATAAGTTCTACGTTACCGATCGGGTATTGGGTGCTGATGCCAGCTATGCCCTTCCGGTAAAAACCGTTACCGACCATGCGTTGACTGCTTTGTTCACCCTGAATATGTTTCGTCCTGTACCTGAAAATATTGAAAACAGCCAACTGTACCACAAAGATTTTTACCTGCTATCCCTGCCCTACGACAAATTAAGCAAAAGCCGCTACAGAAACAAACTCAGAAAACTTGATGATGGAACAACTTCCGACAGGATCGTGATCATGGATTTTGAAAATTCCCTGGGTATCATTATCGGATCAGCTTATCTTGGAAGTGTTAAGAAATTGATGTTCACTGTTATGAATCATTACCTGCCCCTGCAAGGCATATTGCCGCTTCATTGTTCCGCCAATGAAAGTGCTAATGGTGATTGCGCATTGTTGTTGGGATTATCAGGAACAGGGAAAACTACCCTTTCGTCTGATCCCGACCGCGCGCTGCTGGGTGATGATGAACACGGATGGAGCGATAAAGGCATTGCTAACTTTGAAAACGGATGTTATGCCAAATTGATCGATATTGAACCTGAAGCGGAACCGGAAATCTATGATGCCGTGATGCATCAGGCAGATTATACCCGGCATGGCACCATCGTGGAAAATGCCATGATCTATCCTAACGGAGAATTCGATTTCCATGATGACCGGCTCACACCCAATTCAAGAGCTTCTTATCCCCTGGAATCTCTCCAGAACATCAAACCATCTTCCCTGTCCACCCACCCCAAAACAGTTCTTTTTCTCACAGCAGATGCCTATGGTGTTTTGCCTCCCGTTTCCAGGTTAAACCCTGACCAGGCCATGCTCTGGTTTCTCATGGGTTATACCAGCAAGCTGGCCGGGACAGAAACAGGCATCATCGAACCCAAAGCAACCTTCTCCCGCTTCTTCGGACAGCCGTTTATGCCAGCTAATCCAAGCGTATATGCAGAGATGCTGGGTGAAAAAATGGATCAACACCATACAAGGGTATATCTGATCAATACCGGCTGGACCGGTGGATCTTACCATGCCGGTAAACGGATTGATTTACACTATACCAAAAAAATGGTGGATGCCGCACTCGATGGATTGCTTATAAATGAAAGATACATCCATGATCCATTGTTTCATGTGGATATTCCTGAAAACTGCCCTGGTGTACCCCAAAAAATTCTATTTCCAAGAAACACCTGGGATGACAAACAAGCCTATGATCTGCAGGCTGTCAAACTGGCACAGGAATTCAGCAAAGCTTTTGATAAGCATTATGGCAACAAAAAAATAAAACAAACCATCCAGGATCAATGTCCCGGTAAGTGATCTAATCCTATTCACCGGGATCCCGAAAATTCCTGTTGTTTTTACCATAATCCGAAAAGACAGGAAAAACCTGATTTTCCCTCGTCATTCTCTAGTTGCATGGGCTTATATAGCATTTGCTGAAAATATCTTTAGTACATCAGCTACGAAGCAGCAAAGCGAAGCTGTATATGAATACTGCGAGCTGAAGCCAACGAAGTAAATGATGGGCTAAAGGCAAAAAAAAATATGCCATTCCTTGCATGACAGCACAGAATTCCTTATTTTTATATTCACAAAGGAAAGTAACCTGTATTATTGCAATAATGCTTAACCCATAAAAATACATTTATTTTTGCATGCTATCATGTATGTTGTTTTTTTGTTCAGGCTTGTCGCAATCTAAAAACCAACTGCCATTTTCACCCACAGATTCCATTAAAGCCCGGGCAGAAGAAAGCCTACCCAGCCACAATGCTTTACTCACAGCCATTACCTGGCCAGATGCTCCGGCTTTTTTGCGCAAGAATCCGAAATGGGTTGAGGATACCATCCCGGGATTCCGGGCGGAGAAATTTTCCTATCATATTGAAACACCCTACTCTTGCCAAAAGGTCCCGGCGTTTTTAGCTTATCCACAGGATTTGAATGCAAGGATCAAGGTGAACCGGGCTACAAACCTCAGTGGTCCCGTCGCAGGGCGTACCTATACCTATATACAGTGACGGCAGAGCATGATACGACGATCAATACCTATACGCTGGTTATTAAAAAAAAGAAGCCGGAAGCAAACTTATTTTCCGGGATTTAATGGGCATAACACAAAAAATCATTTATGGCCGGGATCTCCGAAATGGCAGAATTTCCATAACTGATCTTGCTCCTGGAATGTATGTTGTATTTATACAAATCGGTAATTCCCCCATAAAGATCGTCAGGTTCATTAAAATAGAGCAAAATGCCCATTAAAAGATGATGCTTTTTTTTGAGTGGGAAGCTGCTGCTTATTAGCCCGCTGACGGAAACATGGCATCTATTCTGGATGAATAATTCAGGCTACAAAAAAACTTCAATTACCAATCAGGTTATATTTCCGGTTCGGCGTTCAGATGAACCACTCAATTTTTCATCCTATGCAACCTGACCGCATCCATACATTGACTTCCTATTTTCAAGCGGGCAAAATAAACACCCGAAACAAGGTTTGGAGCATCCTGCGACAGGTCAATATGGATTTCATGTTTCCCTGCTCGCAAACTGCTGATGTTGATTTTGTCGATCAGCTGCCCATGTATATTGAATAGGGTTATCCATTTATCTCTTTGACAGTCTTCTTTTGCAATATACAATTCAAGCTTTGTTTCACTATCGAAAGGATTGGGATAGCATCTGGCAATATGAGACCTCTTGGATGAACCCTTTGGGCGGATATCTTTTCCCCCGGCAATATCAGTAGTATAGTTTCCAGAGTGGTTTCGTCCAGCATCTGCCGCATAACCCCAGGATGAATATGCTCCGCCACCGGCAGATTCGCCTACTGCGTTATCGCCTACTCCCTCCGGCATAGGAAGAGGTTGTGATACCGTTACAATGCTGTCTCCTTCATTCCTTATCAGGGAATCGATGGCAATAAAAGAGGTGTATCTGGTCAGCAAGTTGTATGTCAATCCGAGGTCAGTGATTTTCCTGACCAGGGAACTGTCGGTTCCCCCAACAGAATGATAATCATCCATAATTTGAATGCGTTTGCGCGCCCAGAGATATTTTAAAGCCTTGTTGGCAGGAGAAGGGGCATAGGATTCCACTTGAAGGGTTTCGTCATAGTATCGATTTCCTGTCAAACCGCTAATTTTGATTGATCCCGCCGGTGTACCTTTCCATTTCCCAAACAGAAGAACCGGTCTTTCTGCCATCACATCGGGAATGGATAATGGCTCAACATCATACACCTCAAAGCCCTTGAAATGGGATTCAATATTGGTCAATACCGGATTTTGGATGTATTGGCGGAATTGTTCTGCTTTTTCCGGGGCCTCCGATTGGCTGGTGGTGACCATGGGCTCGGCCATGCCCGCATGGGCTATGCCTTCTATCAGGTAACGGTTTACACTGGTGCCAATTCCAAAAGGAAAGAAGTTGGCTTCGTTCAAACTTCCCCGGATCAGATCAAATGCTTGCCGTTCAACAGTAACATAACCATCGGTTACAATGACGAAGCTCCTGGAATAATCTTCGGTACCTTCCATCTTCAGGGCTCGTTCCAGAGCTGAAAGCAGCTCGGTACCTCCCCCGCCCTCATGATTTTCAATGGCCTGAATGGCCATTTCTTTATTTTCCAAAGTAGCCGGAAGAGATTTTTCTGAAAGAACGTATGAACCGCCTGCAAAAAACAATATATTGAATCGGTCCGATATCCGTAGATTGCTGATCAGATCCTCAAGCAAGACTTTGGAAATATCAATGGGATAACCGTGCATCGAACCCGATACATCCATGATAAAGAGGTAATCTCTTGGGGGTATATCAGATCCGTCAGGTATCTTAGGAGGCTGTATCATGGACAGGAAAAAATTTTCTTCTTTCCCTTCATAAAGCAGAAGACCTGTCGCTATCTCGTTACCGGCAAGTTGATACTGTAAAATAAAATCCCGGTTGCCTTCTTTTTTACTGAGCAACCTGCAACTTCCAGCGTCACCCCTGGTAACGATTGCTGTAGAATCGTGAGAGGAGCAGATGATATTTTTTATAGGTATCCCTGCCTGGATATTTACATTCACCGAGAAATCATACAAAGGCTTTTCCCCTTCATGCTGATAGGGCTGTCCGGCAAAAGCAGCATCCGTACTGTCTTCGGTGGGAGAAACATAACGGGGACCTACCACTGCAGGATATACAAATTCATAGGTACCTTCAGTAGGTATCAGAAGCTCGGTATATTTCAGGGTAATCTCAATGGTATCACCAGGCATGATGTTGGCTACATTCATCTTAAATACATTGGGTCTTTCTTCCTCAAGGAGGGAAGCGGTTTGTCCTTGCTCCCTGGCCTCCTCATACTGCTCCCGCGCTTTCTCTTTTTCTTCAATTTTAGCAGTGATGATCCTGTCGCCCAGCTGCATCTTCATCGAATATACAGCTGCACGGGTGGATGCCGGAAATACATATACGGCTTCCAGTACCTTTTCTCCTTCATTGCAGTATGTTTGCTGTACTGTCACGTCCGCAATGACACCGCTGATGTCCACCTTCGCAGAGGTTTCTTTTAGGGGAAGCCTGTCGGATAGGTTATCTTCTGATTGAACAAAAAAATAGGGTGAACAGGTTTGATCATTCTCATGCTCCTGGGCATGAATCTCTATAGAGCCTATACAATAGACCAATAGAAAAACTAAGATGCAGGTCATTTTTCTCATAAAGGTGTTTTGATTGAATGGTGAAAAGATTTTCATTATTGCAAAAAAACGCTATTAGTCTATACGAAAAAAATTGCCGCAACGCTGCCCTCTTCATCAAATTCAATACGGCCAGAGGGTCATATTTTCGGAATATCTGCTGCCATTGCTGCTTTGGCCTGCCTTATAATACAGGTGGAAAGAAGTGAGCGGAGTTATTTATAAATTATTATTACATTTGCATCTGTCTTATACAATTGTATATCATCTTTGTCAGTTTCTCAAATGGAGAAAGATGATGAGACATTAAAAAGATTTTGTCAATGCTTCAGCCGATTCACATATTTCTTTTAATGGGCGCTTACTTATTGGGGTCTATATCTTCATCGGTATGGATAGGCCGTCAGTTTTTTCATATTGATGTCAGGGAGCACGGAAGCGGTAATGCCGGAGCTACCAATACTTTCAGAGTGCTTGGGACCAAACCGGGGATCATGGTTTTTATGCTTGATCTGATGAAAGGCTTTCTGGCGGTTAACATGGCACATCTAACTTCTGCTTTCAGCTTCAATACAGAATATTTCATTACTTACCAGTTGATTCTCGGCATTGCTGCGATCATAGGCCATGTGTTTCCCCTTTATGTAGGATTTAAAGGGGGTAAAGGGGTTGCCACCCTGTTCGGTGTCATTCTTGGCATTAGCTTTTACCCCACCCTGATTATGGCCGGCATATTTTTCCTGATCTTGTTTACCACCCGCTATGTTTCCCTGAGCTCGATCATTGCGGGAATATCTTTTCCGGTAATGGTTATTCTGATCTTTGATTTTCAGGCATTGCCCCTGATCATCTTTTCAATAGCCATCCCCGTACTTATCCTTCTGACACATCAAAAAAATATAGAAAGGCTGTTGAACAACAACGAGTCAAAAGCTGATTTCTCCAGATTCGGCCTCGGTAAGAAAAAATAAAGCCCATTCAAGCATTCACACATTCAAGCATTCTTAATATGCACATCCTGCTGGGGAAACGGAATGGTGATGCCACTTTCCTTAAACTTGCGGTTGATGGTAAAACGCAGATCACTCATAATGTTTTCTACACGGAAAGCATTATTGGTCCAAAAGAACAATTGAAAATCGAGTGATGAATTTGCGAAATCGTTAAACCGGACGAAGGGTTCCGGAGCATCAGTTATTTCATCATGTTCGTAGGCACATACTTCCAAAATTGTTTTAACACGTTCAACATCGGAGCCTTAAGCCACTCCAACTTTAATGTTAAAACGGGTACGTTGTTCTATATGGCTCCAATTGATCACATTTTCCTCAATAAACTTTGAATTGGGAATGATAAGTATGATGCTATCGCGGCTTTCGATCTTGGTGTTTCGAAATCCCATTCCCTTGACAATGCCGATAATACCATCCAGCTCCACCACATCCCCTATTTTGAGATTACCTTCAAACAAAAGGAATATTCCGGAGATGGTGTCCTTGAACACTTGTTGCAATCCCAGGCCGATGCCCACCAAAAGAGCAGTTGAACCGGCCAACAAAAGGGTGATCCTAACCCCGATGGTATACAGCATCAGAAATATGGCTATGATCCAAATCAGGTATTTGATCAACTGAAAAACAACGTGACCTTTAGACTTATCGATAGCCCTTCGCAGGATGGTTCGCTTAAAGATACGTTTGATGGCCCAAAGGATAATAAAGGTAATGATCATGATAACCACAGCCATCAGCAGGTCATATACGGTAAGGGTAAGGTTACCGCTTTTTACCAGGGTATAACTAAGTATATCATTGATTTACATTATGAAACGGGATTATTCTTTTTCAAAATTTTCTTTCAATATCTCTCTGAGCCTGTTGGGGCCAATATTGGTTTCAATATCTCCGTGCTTGGCAAAAGAGATGGCTCCGGTTTCTTCCGAAACAGCGATCACCACTGCATCAGTTCTTTCTGTCAGTCCTATGGCTGCTCTATGGCGCATACCAAATCGCGGAGGGAGATCTACTCTTTCAGAAGCTGGCAGAACACAACTTGCAGCTACTATCTTGTCTTTTCTTATAATGACTGATCCATCGTGTAAAGGATTATTTTTAAAAAAAATACTCTGTAAAAGCCGGTTGGTAGTATCAGCATTAATGACCACGCCCGTTTTTTCATAATTGACAAGACTATCCCTTAGGGCTATGGCAATAAGGGCTCCTGTCTTGAAGGCCGACATATCCGTACAGGCTTTTACGATTTCCGTGGTTCTGATTTTCTGTTTTGTAGCAGTTTGCAAGGAAAAAAAATTGGCAATAGAAAACTGATAGCTAGCCATATACCTGCTTCCGACAATCAACAGGAATCTTCTGATCTCTTGCTGAAAAACAATGATCAGGGCAATTACCCCTACGCCAATCACCTGCCCCAATATGGAACTGAGCAATTCCATATCCAGAGCTTTTACCAAAAGCCACAATAAATAAACTGAAAATATAACGATAAAGATATTGATGGCCACTGTTCCCCTTATTAATTTATAAAATTGATATAAAAGAAATGCAACCAGCAAAATATCCACTATATCCAAAATCTTAATGGTAATAAAACCCGTTATCATGGTATTGTTTAATCATAAGATAGAATTCGTCATTCAAAAATATAAAATTCCTGCATACTTCAACGCTTTGTATGATATTTTCCCATCAGCGTAATCAACTCCCTGGCCGCTTTCACATCATGTACCCTGAGTATATTGGCTCCTTTCATCATGGCAATCGTATTGAGGGCGGTTGTTCCATTGAGCGCCCCTTCCGGTGAACTGCCCAATACCTTATAAATCATAGATTTTCTTGACAATCCCACCATTATGGGCAGTTCAAAAATCTTAAACTGTTCCAGATGTTTCAACAAATAATAATTGTGTTGGATGGTTTTACCAAAGCCAAATCCGGGATCCAGAATAACATCATTTACTCCCAATTTCCTTAGGTGATCGAGTTTCCCGGAGAAATAACCCATGATCTCCTTTAACAAATCTTGATAATGGGCTTTTTCCTTCATATTCTGAGGGGTACCCTTCATATGCATCATAATATAAGGTACCTGCAAGTCGGCTATCGTATCAAACATTTCAGGGTCTATCTCACCGGATGATATATCATTAATCATA
>CAYYLT010000091.1:0-11762 GCA_964472385.1 uncultured Bacteroidales bacterium | reverse complement strand
GATTTTTTTTTAACATTTTTTCCGCGTACGCGAATTTTTCGGGCTTCTGCTATATGGCGAAAGCCTCGAAGTAGGGTTTGCTGAAAAACACAAACAATATCTTTAAATCAATAGGGTAAACATAGCTGTTGTTTCCAAAATGAATGGTTTTTCAGCAAACCCATAGTAGGCGACTATGTCGCGGGCTTTCGACGCCTTGCATCTACCCGAAACTTGACACATGCATAATACAGGGTAAAACTATGATGAAGCCGGGTTAGTATATGCAATATAAAGATAAAACGGATGAATAAACAATTTATACTGGAACTTTTTATATATTTCGCTGTTTAAAGTATATCCGGAAAGATCAATCCAAAAACGTTCTTGATCTGTTCACCAGTTGTTAAATTGGAAATATCATGGATTCAGTAACCCAGGCTATAGCAGGTGGTCTTATCGGCGAGGTTACCTTGGGGAAACAAGTTGGCAACAAAGCGGTATTATGGGGTGCAATCATTGGGACCATACCTGATTTAGATGTTTTCCTGTCGCCCTTCTATGATGATGTAGAGGGTTTATTGATCCATCGCGGCTTTTCACATTCTTTGATTTTTTGTATGATGCTGGCTCCTCTTATTGGTATCGGACTTAAAAACATCTACCGGAACATCCCAATATCTGCCTTAAAATGGAGTCTTTATGCCCTTTACATATTGTTGGTTGCCGTTGGGATTGATTACCTTACAACTTATGGTGCCAGTATTTTTTGGCCTTTTTCAGATATCCGAATAGAGATCAGTACCATTAGCATTGTGGATGTATTTTTTACCCTACCCTTATTGATTGGCTTAATTATCATACTTTTCTACAAAAAAAACCTGTTACAGCGATCCAAAATTTCCCGTAAAGTTTTCCTTTATGCCCTGATCTATTTATTGTTGACAGGGTTTCACAAAATTTATCAGCATCATTATCTGATCAGCCAATTGCACCAACAAAACAAAAACTTCACTGAAATCAGAACCCAGCCCATGCCGCTTACCAATTTTTTATGGATGGGCATCGCAAAAACCAGCAATGGCTTTTGGTTTGGTTATCATTCTTTGTTTGATAAAGAACCGGTAAATTTCCGGTTCATTCCACAGAACAACCATTATATTGCTGAATACGCTGACAATTCAAAACTTAATAAACTACTGCGGTTTACAAAAAAATACTATTGCGTCGAAAAAACAAATAACCAGACAATTTTGTTGCATGATTTGAGATTTGGAAAGATGGGGAATGACAATGAGCAACATTATGTTTTTACTTTTCGCATCCTTCCCGGCGAAAAAAATTTACAAATTGTTCAAAAAGAATGGCAGGGGCAGATTGGTAAAAAGGAAATAATACATTACATTCGCCGCATTTTTGCAACCAATACAAAGTAAGGATTCAACCCATTCTGAGCAACTGTTGCATTTCTAAATTTTTTGTTTTAGCTTGTACTCTTTAATCAAATGATGTTTATGAATTCGCTGAAGCATGGTATATTAAATACCTTAATCGGGATTTTTCTCATGATGGGTCTATTCATCCTGCCTATTTTTTGTACCCATACAGTCACCTCATCAGCAGAAACCATTCATTCCAATCGGGCGCTCAAGACAAATGAGCTGGCCAAAATAATTTATCATGATAAAATTGAACGCATTGATTCGTTCCTCAATCAACATAAAAATCGAACCAACTTCCAGGGCAATATTTTTATTGCCTATAAGGGGCATTTGATCTATGACAACTCGTTTGGCTATTCCAATCCCCTTACAAAAAAACCGCTTTCGGAGACAGGGGTTTTTCAATTGGCATCGGTTACCAAACAGTTTACCGCTATGGGAATTTTAATGCTCAAGGAAAGGGGATTGTTAAAGCTTTCCGATACGGTAAACCAATACCTTGCTCGTTTTCCCTACAAAGGCATCACCATCAGAATGCTGCTCAATCACACTTCAGGGCTTCCTAATTACATGTGGTTATTAGAACATCATTGGGATAAGGATCAGATCCCTTACAACAATGATGTGATGAGATTACTGACCAAACACAGGCTAAATTTATATTTTACACCAGGCACAAGATTTACTTATTCGAATACGGGTTATGTTGTGCTGGCCTCCATTATTGAAAACATAAGCGGCCAAAGGTATGACACTTTCATGAAAGATAATATTTTCACTCAACTGAGCATGTCGCATACCTATGCTTACAGCACAGCTTACGGAAAAAACACCCAACAATATGTGAAAGGATACAGGCAATGGGGAAGGCATTTTAGGTATATTCCATATACCATAAATGACGGTACTGTTGGTGACAAAGGCATATACTCCAATGGTCCCGATCTGATAAAATGGGATAAAGCCTTGTACGAAAACAAACTCATCTCAGAACGGACCAAAAAGGAAGCCTTCGACTCCCTTACCCTCAAGAATGGAAATCACTATCCGTATGGTTTTGGATTTCGCATAAAAGAATCCGGCGGAAAGAAACGGGTTTACCACTATGGGAAATGGAATGGATACAGAACGGGTATCATAAGATTCATAGAAGATACCACTACGCTCATTATTCTGAACCATACCGATAGATCTTATAATGGAGAGATTACAAAAAATATCGATTCAATACTCAACCATATTCACTGATTTCCTGGAGTTTATCATGGTTCAGTATCTTGATTTTTCTGCCATCCAACGCAATGACCTTTTCCTGGGCAAAAGCAGATAGCGTTCTGATGGCATTGGAAGTGGTCATATTGGATAGATTAGCCAGGTCTTCCCGGGAGAGATAAACTCTTAAAGTGCTGCCATCCGTTTCATATCCATAGGTATCTTTTAAAAACAAAAGAGATTCAGCCAAACGTCCGCGGATATGCTTCTGGGTTAATGATACGGTGCGGGTATTGGAGAATCCCAGTTCCGAGGCCAGGGATTGGATGATCTTAATCCCAAGCTTGCCATTCTCCTCAAGGGCTTGAAAAAGGGCTTCCTTCTTAATGGTATATATCTCTGCATCCTCGATCGCTTCGGCAGAAGCCATGTAATTCTGGCTTGCAAACAAAGCGCGAAAACCTATAAATTCGCCGGGTTTGGCCATACGTACAATTTGTTCCCTTCCTCCAAATCCTTCTTTGTAGATCTTTACTTTGCCTTTTGCTAAAAAAATAAGCCCTGTTGGCTTATCCCCTTCCCCATAGATAATCTCATTCTTCTTATAATAAGAAACTGAACTGTTCGCTTTCAGTACATTTTTCTGGGCCTCTGTTAAGGCTTCGAAAACCGGCATCTTATCAATTATATGGCTGTCGTCATTCATTGTTATATTGTTTGATGAATTATGTTAAACAAATGTACACAATTCCGGAATGAAAAAAAAGCAAGTCGGGTTAAGATATATCAAAAAAAGAAAGACTACTCCCTGAGGTGCAGTCCTTCTTTTTGCTAGCTCTAACAATCAACTTCTCATCCGGTTCAAACCAGTTTCTATTCAATTTTGATCTTTTTGGATGCTTTTTCTACAGATTCCTTCTTCTTGGGAAGCTCCACATAAAGCACACCATTTTCATACTTGGCCTTAATGTTTTCGCTATCAACAGCTTCAGGAATATTGAAGGATCTCTGGAAGGATGTATAACAAAACTCTCTTCTCAGGAAATTGGATTGTTTATCTTCATCCTTGCTTTCTTTTTCAGAGGAAATCACCAGCATGTTATTCTGAACATCCACATGAAAATCCTTCTTATCCATACCCGGTGCAGCTAGTTCGATGGTGTACTGATCCTTATTTTCACTAACATTCACATCCGGTAGGCTCGGACGATTTTCAAAATCGAAAAAATCTTTCAAAAATTCATCATCTTCAAATCCTGGTAAAAACCGTTTATTTCTTAAAATGGGTATCATAGCTTTACCCTCCTTCCTTTTTTGGTTTAACCATTTAATTTATTTGATCATTTTTCAATGTTCAAACAATATGCCAGGCCCAATAACATGCCATTATGTCATATAAAACCTGCTAAAACTGACAAAAATGCTTACAATCATTCATAAAATATCGGGTTCAATACTTGATCAATGAACATTTTGCCTTATATTTCAAAAAAAAACAAATGGAGATATATCTCGATTACAATGCAACCACTCCTTTAGACCCTGAAGTAGCCGAAGCCATGCATCCCTATCTGGGCCGTTACTTTGGTAACCCCTCAAGCAATCACTTTTTTGGATTGGAATCTAAGAAAGCCATAGAAAAAGCCAGAAAACAAGTTTCAACGCTTATTCATTGCCAACCCCATGAAATTATATTCACCAGTGGAGGAACAGAATCCAATAACTATGCGATCAAGGGTATAGCAATGGCCCCCGAAACAAAAGGCAATCATATTATCACATCCGCAATTGAACATCCTTCCGTATTAGAAGTATGCAAACATCTTGAGAAAAAAGGATTTCATGTAACATACCTGCCGGTGGATCCATACGGTTCAATCCATATTGATAATTTAAAAAAAGCCATATGCCGAAATACATTTCTGATCACCCTCATGCATGCCAATAATGAAATTGGCACCATTCAGCCGGTTGAACAAATGGCTGCTATAGCCAAAGAAAATGGGGTGCTGTTTCATTCCGATGCAGCCCAATCAGTAGGTAAAATTCCTATCAATATTGAAGAAACAGCTATTGATCTACTATCTCTTGCGGGTCATAAACTCTATGCCCCCAAAGGAATTGGTGCGTTATTCATCCGTGAGGGGATAAAACTTGAAAAGCTTATTCACGGTGGTGACCATGAAAGAAACCTGAGAGCAGGTACCGAAAATGTCATGGAAATTGTTGCACTGGGTAAAGCCTGTGAAATAGCTGCAAGGGATATGGCAAAAAACCAGGAAACAATGAAGCAAACGAGAGATGCGCTTTATCAAAAGTTTCAGGAAAGTCTTCCAGCAATAAAACGCAATGGTCACCCCCAACAGGTTCTTCCGAATACGCTTTCAATAAGTTTTCCCTCAGTTGAAGCCAATATTTTGGTTAATGAGCTATCGGACAATGGAATAGCGGCATCAGCCGGAGCAGCATGCCACAGCGATCAGGTAGATGTGTCTCAAGTGCTAACGGCCATCGGATTAGAAGAAACCTATGCCATGGGTACCATCAGGTTCTCAACCGGAAAAGAAACCCCAATGGAGGAAATCGTTCAAAGCGCCCGTTTTATTATCGATGCGGTTTTAAGCATGACCTCGGGTGAGCCGGCACCCAGTGCATACACCGGAGCGGTAAAGCTAACACATTACACCCAGGGTATGGGTTGCGCTTGCAAATTAAGGCCCCGCAAACTGGAAGAAATTCTTGACAGTATACCCCTTACCCATGACCCAAATGTATTGATAGACACGCGGACTTCCGATGATGCAGCGGTCTATAGGATAAACCGGGAAGTGGCCGTCGCCCAAACCCTCGATTTTTTCACTCCCATTGTTGATAAGCCCTATGATTTTGGCGCTGTTGCTGCTGCCAATGCATTGAGCGACCTGTATGCCATGGGAGCCGATCCGCTCTTTGGATTAAATATTGTCGGATTTCCTTCCAAGCGTCTTCCCATGTCAGTACTCCAGGAAATTCTTAAGGGTGCACGAGATAAAGCAGAAGAAGCTGGTATCAGCATCATCGGGGGCCATTCGATTGAGGATCGCGAGCCAAAATACGGCCTGGTCGTAACCGGAAAGGTACATCCGGCAAAAATATTGAAAAATACCGGTGCACAGGTTGGTGATACGATCATTCTGACCAAGCCACTAGGCACAGGTATTCTTTCAACGGCTTCAAAGAAAGGTTTAGCAGATGAATCGGCCATAAAGAAGCTTACTTCAGTTATGGTTGAACTAAACAAAACTTCAGCGGAAATACTCAAAAAATATCCCGTAAATGCCTGCACCGACGTTACAGGGTTTGGCTTGCTGGGACATTTAAGCGAAATGACCCTGCCGGAAAACATCAATGCACAACTTGACACAGAAAAGGTTCCTGTTATCCAAGAAGCCCGGGCATTTGCAGGTTCCGGGATCATCCCCGGTGGTACAAAAAGCAATTACGATCACATGCAAAATAAAACTGAATGGGGAGAAGGTATATCACACATCATGCGTTATATACTTTGTGATGCTCAAACGTCAGGAGGTTTATTATTTGCTCTTCCTCAACAATATGAGAAAAATATCATAGCCGACATGAAGCAGGCCGGAATCTCTCATGCAAGTGCTATCGGAAGGTTTACCAGGCATCACAACGGACAAATCAACATCGTATAGGGTGTGCTGAAAAAGTCTGCCGTACATCACTTATGACAGGGCAAAGCAAAGCTGTATTTGAATACTGCGAGCTGAAGCCAGCGAAGCAGATGATCTGCTAAAGGCTAACAAGCTTGCATTGTGGAAACAATAAATGTATATATCCTGTTGGTTATAAAACCTTTTTGTACCTGCCAGCAAACCAAATAAAACAATAGCATACTAATCCATCAGAAGATGACCGGAAAGATTTTCAAGGGTACCAATCTCAATATAGCTGGCTCCTGCAATCCTTCCAAAATTACCGGCAATAACCACTAGCAGATCAGAATTGTCAAACTCATGATATTGCTTAAGATTTGCTATCGCATATTTAAGAAATTCATGGGAAGTATCGCGTGGCTGCATGTAGTCAGCGTATACACCATAGGACAGTTGAAGCTCACGCATGGTTTTCTTCAAATAGCACTGGGCATATATCGTTTTATCCCCCCTGTAGGCAGAAAGGCTTCGGATGGTCTTACCTGAAGTGGTATCAGCAATAACAGCTTTCGCCTCCAGACGAATAGAAGCTTTTACGGCCGATTTGCATAAATAGGCTGTAATTTTGTTGTTCAGTATATAATCGGGAGCATCATAAAATGCTTCCTTTGAATCTTCCACTTCTTTGGCAACCCGGGCCATCGTACGAACCGATTCAACCGGATAATTGCCAAATGCTGTTTCTCCACTGAGCATGACAGCATCGGCTTGACCGTATATCGCACTGGCTATGTCCGTTACTTCTGCCCTTGTAGGACGCGGATTATTAATCATTGAATGCAACATTTGCGTGGCAATGATTACAGGACATCGACGCTCTATGCATTTATTTACCAGATATTTCTGTATTCCTGGAATTTTCTCGTAAGGGATCTCAATACCCAAATCTCCCCTGGCTACCATAATACCATAAGCATGATCCAATATTTCATCTATATGATCTACGCCTTCCTGATTCTCTATTTTTGCTATGACTTTGATATCGCTTTGATGCTCGTCCAATACTTGCTGAACCGCCAAAACATCCTCTTTATTCCTGACAAAGGAATGGGCTATAAAATCCAAATTCTGTTCTATGGCAAATCGAATGTAATCATAATCTTTTTCGGTAACAGAGGGTAATCCAAGCTTAACTTTGGGTATATTAACACTTTTTCTGGGTTTGATAATCCCTTTGTTATTAACGGTACAAATCAGTGTATCCTCTTTTTTTTCAGAAACGGTAATGCTTATATCTCCGTCATCGATAAGGATCTCACTTCCCAAAGGTACCAGATCCACAAATTTATGGCAATTGATATAAACCCAACCATCCTCCGATGCTTTATCCGGATTACCCTGTAAATGCAAAACATCACCTTTCTCTACCTCTATTTCGTGGGACGAAGCGGTTGTACGGATTTCCGGTCCTTTGGTATCCAGCAACATAGCAATTCTGTCCGAAATACTCCGGACATTCTCCACTATTTTTAGCGTCTGTTCAGGTGTTTGATGTGCCGTATTTAACCTCACCACATTCATCCCTTCATCAAAAAGGGCCTGAATAAAATCCATATCAGCATGCATATCTGAGATGGTTGCTACGATTTTTGTCTTAGGCATGGTTTTTTATCTTTCATTAGTGATCATTTCCGTATTTAATAAGAGCTTTTTGTACGGTAAAGCCTCAGGCTTTCTATGGCCAACCGGTATCCGTCCAGGCCAAACCCGATTATCGAACCAATACATTTTGGAGCGATCAGGGAAACATGCCTGAAATCCTCACGATCAAAAAGGTTAGAAATGTGCACTTCCACAACCGGCAGATCAACAGAAGCAACAGCATCACGGATGGCTATGGACGTATGGGTATAACCTCCAGCATTCAATACCATACCGTCGAAATTCCTGGCGGATTCTTGAATCTTATCAATAAGCGCACCTTCAATATTACTCTGATAATAATCAATGTGGAAATTTTCAAAATGTTCCCGGAGCATTTTCATATAATCCTTCATTCCCATGGAACCATATATGTTCTTTTCCCGTTCACCTAATAAATTAAGGTTCGGGCCATTGACAATTTGAATTTTCATATTGCCTGATTATTTAGCGGTTGTCTATAAAGTCAAGTGTTTGTTCTATAAAGTTCAAATTCGAGGCGTGCGAAAAATCTAAACCGCACTCGGAAATAATGTATAAAAAGAAAATTTTTTTAGCATAATAAGTAAAACACTAATATTCTTTCGTTTATAAATGTATTTTAATTTTTTATGAATAATACAGGTTAGCAAAAATAATACATAGCATATTAATTTTTCTTAATTCTTCGTTAAAAATATTATGATAAGCTGGGAAATTTCCATAAAAGGATTCATTAACTTTCTCAGGATGGAAAGATCTCTGTCCAGTAACTCCATTGATGCTTATTTGAACGATATAAAAAAACTAAGGGAATTTCTGGAAGTACAGACAAATATCATAATGCCCACGCAGGTAGAGGGGGAACAATTAAATGAATTTTTGCATTGGACAAATGATCTGGGCATGAGTCCTACAAGCCAGTCAAGGGTCATCTCTGGAATCAAAGCTTTTTTCAAATATCTGCTAATAGAGAATTATATTGAAAAAGATCCCACGGAATTGCTTGAATCCCCCAGAATCGGCAGAAAATTACCGGAAATACTTACCGTAGAAGAAATAGATAAGCTCCTTGCCGCTATTGATCTAAGCCAGGCGGAAGGACAAAGAAATAAGGCCATCATAGAATCCCTATACAGTTGTGGATTAAGGGTTTCCGAACTGATCAACCTGCGCATTTCCAATCTGCACTTCAAAAATGGTTTTATCAGGATGATGGGAAAAGGCAGTAAGGAGAGACTGATACCCATCAGTCAAAGGGCAATAAAAGAGATCAACCTGTATATGGAAGACCGCAAAAGGTTAAACATAGACAAGAATTGTGAGGATATTCTCTTTTTAAACAGAAGGGGAAAACAACTGACGCGTGTCATGGTTTTTCTGATTATTAAAAAACTTGCTCAAGTGGCCGGGATTACGAAAAATATCAGTCCGCATACCTTCCGCCATTCATTTGCTTCTCATCTCATAGAGGGAGGAGCAGACCTGAGGGCCATACAGGAAATGTTGGGCCATGAATCCATTACTACAACAGAAACCTACACCCACCTCGATCGCGATTACCTGCGTCACTCAATCATTGAACATCACCCCCGTTCCTGATCCTGCTTGCCACAGAATCTAATGCCTATTCTACGAACGATAAAGCAACTCAAGGATATCGATTACCTTAAGGAAGAGAATTTATTGGATAATTGGGGAAAAATGAATAATTTTGAGCCAAAAAATGGGGGATATATGAACGTTAAATCCTCTGAAATGATCCTAAATGAAGATGGCAGCATTTACCATCTCAAACTTCTTCCGCATGAGGTAGCAGATGATGTGATACTGGTCGGTGATCCGGCGAGAGTAGACCTGATAAGCAAAAAATTCGACCACATTGAATTTGTCAAATACAACCGGGAATTCAAAACAGTTACCGGTACTTACAACAAGAAAAGAATTACCATTGTTTCTTCGGGTATTGGACCTGACAATATCGACATCGTAATCAATGAATTGGATGCCTTAAAAAATATAGACCTAAATACCGGAAATATAAAAGATTCTTTGCAATCGATGAATATTCTCAGAATTGGCACTTCCGGCTCGCTGCAGGAAGATATTTCTCCCGGGACTGCCATCATTTCAAAAAAATCAATCGGATTTGATAATTTAGCACATTTTTATGCCGGGATTCCCAATGATAAGAACCGCACATTAGCGCATAAGCTAAAAGAACATTTACAATGGAATCAGCATCTTCCTTATCCATATGTAACAGAAGCCTCAGAAAATCTTATCCAACACTTTCAGGATACCAACTTAATACAGGGTTGGACTGTTTCTGCGCCAGGTTTTTATGGACCACAAGGAAGAAAGTTAAGAATTGATCCGCTCTATCCTGAGATCAATCATCAGTTGAAAAGTTTTCATAACGGAAGTGAAAGGATCACCAATTATGAAATGGAATCTTCGGCCGTTTATTTATTATCCGGTATTTTACATCATCATGCACTGACCATATGTTTGGTTATTGCCAACAGGATGACCCATGATTTTATTCAGGATTATGAACCATTTATGGATGCACTAATTGCTCAGGTATTGGAAACTCTGGTAAAAAAAACACCATAGTGAATAAATTATCAAAAAAGGAAATAATAGCGCTGGTCAAACTTCTGGATGATCCGAGTGAGGAGGTATTCCAACAGGTTTCCGACATGCTGCTCGATCAGGGTCACGAAGTTATTCCGCAACTAGAGCAGGCCTGGGAGCAATCTTTGGATGAACAAAGTCAAACCCGGCTGGAGAACTTAATCCAGCAAATCCAGCTTACCAGCGTCAAGCAAAATATTATCACCTGGTCTCAGAATCCGGATCAGGACATTTTTGAAGGCACCTTTCTGGTAGCCAAGCATCAGTATCCCGAACTGGATTTTGAATATTATGACAACAAGCTTGAGGAATTAAAAAAAGATGTATGGTTGGAAATCAACGATAATCTGACTGCTTTGGAAAAAGTACGCATCATCAATCATATATTTTTCAAAATATATGGTTTCACCAGTAACGCAGTCAATTTTTATGCACCCCAAAATAATTATATCAATCATGTCATAGAAACCCGTAAAGGCAATCCCATAACCTTGTCGATTTTGTATTTATCGTTGGCCAAAAGACTGGACATTCCCATATATGGCGTTAACCTGCCTAAGAACTTTATCGTAGCTTACAAAAATGAATATTCCAACAGCAAGGATCCCCGAAACCACATATTATTCTATATTAATCCTTTTAATAAAGGAGCAATACTCGGTAAGAAAGAAATTGATCAGTTCATCAAACAACAACAACTTAAACCACATAAGGCATACTATTTGCCCTGTTCAAACATTGAAATTCTTCAACGCTTGATCAACAATCTGATATATGCTTATGAAAGATTGGGCTATCCAGATAAAATCGAGGCAATGAGTCAATTATATAAAATATTAAAAAACCAGGGAGCTTCCTGATTTTCCGTTGTTAACCCTGAGGATAAAATATTTTTATTAGCGCCTGTCCATAAAGGCAGTTACCAGCCTGCATAATACAGAAAAACACGCAGTTATGCAGTTTATGCATGTGCGATTTTTTGCAGGGAGGATGCAGGCAATCCGCATTAACAATTCCTTTGTTTTTACAATAATTTGGGTATTTTTTTTTAACAAATAATATCCTTTTTTATATTTTTACGTTCTATTATTTAAACTGCATTATTCATGCGTCAAGTTTTGGGTAGATGCAAGGCGCCGAAAGCCGACGA
>CAYYLT010000090.1:0-11948 GCA_964472385.1 uncultured Bacteroidales bacterium | reverse complement strand
CAAACTCTTCGCTGTAGAAAAATTTGTATGTTTTCCTGTTCCTGACCCGTCGTCTCGATGTTTAGTACACCTTTGGCTTCTATCTCAACATTTCAAAGAACTCGCTATATGATATAAACTATTCTCAACTTTTAAGACGTGCAAAAATAATAACTGTATACTTTACTTCAAAATATTTTAGCAAATATTTAAGTATTTTTTTACATCCGTTGTACATCTTTTCTTAACGGATCCTTAGCACAGTTCATTGTACTTTGCCCTTAACAATTATTTAAAGAACGTCATTAAAGAGGTGCAAATATAGATTAGATTTTTAATCCACCAACACTTTTTACATATTTTTTTCAAAAAAAAATCATCTGCCTGAAAAAGACTATTATAGTAAACAGGATTTCATAAGTTTCTTTATTTAACTGAATTTCTAAATAATTATTTTATATTAGCTGCCCATAGCAGGATCTTACATTCTTATTAAAGCCCCAACAACATGATAAATGAAAACAATCTTGTGATAATCCCAACATACAATGAAAAAGGTAATATCGCCTCCATCATCAGAAAAATATTTTCATTGGACATCCCTTTCCATGTTTTGGTTGTAGATGACCATTCACCCGACGGAACCTCGCAGATAGTTCGGGAACTGCAAAAAGTATTTCAAGACCGGCTTTTTTTAATTGAAAGAGAAGGGAAATTGGGCCTGGGCACTGCATATATTGAAGGTTTCAAATGGGCTATCGAACATCAGTATGGGTATATATATGAAATGGATGCTGACTTCTCCCATAACCCTGAAGACCTTCCAAGGCTTCATCATGCCTGCGTTAACGACAATGCAGATGTAGCTATCGGATCAAGATATAAAAACGGTACAAACGTGGTTAACTGGCCAATAGGCCGGATACTGATCTCATACTTCGCTTCACAATATGTTGCTTTTATTACGGGAATGAAAATTAAAGATACAACGGCAGGGTTTGTTTGTTACAGGCGTGAGGTATTGGAAACCATCAATCTAGATAAAATCAAGATGATTGGATATGCTTTTCAGATTGAAATGAAGTTTGCAGCTTGGAAATTTGGTTTTAACCTGATTGAAATTCCGATAATTTTCACCAACCGGGCAGTGGGTACCTCTAAAATGAGTGGTGGTATATTTAATGAAGCAGTATGGGGTGTGATCTCCATGAAGCTCAGGAGTCTGTTTAAAAAATACAAAAAGTATGAAACCCACTCTAATTCATAATGCCCTGATTGTCAATGAAAAAATAAACCAACAGGGCTCTGTTCGCATTGATGGTGACAAGATTCAAGCAATATATCTTAAGGAAGTCGTACCCCAGTCCATTTTACAACAAAGCCATGTTATCGATGCAACAGGAAAAATTCTCATACCGGGTGTAATAGACGATCATGTGCATTTTCGGGAGCCGGGTCTCACCCATAAAGCAGATATATCCTCTGAATCCCAAGCTGCCATAGCCGGAGGTGTTACTTCCTACATGGAAATGCCGAATACCAGGCCACCTGTAGTGACGTTGAAACAAATACGACAAAAAAATGAAATTGCCTCCAAGCAATCATTTGCTAACTATTCCTTTTACCTTGGAGCAACAAACGAAAACATAACAGAGATCGATCAGATCAATCCACTTGAGATATGTGGTGTCAAACTTTTCATGGGATCCTCAACAGGTAACATGCTTGTCAACAAGAAAACAATGCTGAAAGCGCTGTTTGCCTCCGTTAAGGTGCCCCTTGCCTGTCATTGCGAAAATGATAACATGATAGAGAAAAATCTCAAGTATTACACCAACCTATACGGAGAGCGCATAAGTGCTGAAGCCCATCCATTGATCCGAAATGAAGCGGCCTGTTATCAATCATCCAGCCTGGCGGTGGAACTCGCCGAAAA
The DNA here is from genome assembly GCA_964472385.1 of uncultured Bacteroidales bacterium. Taxonomy (GTDB): domain Bacteria; phylum Bacteroidota; class Bacteroidia; order Bacteroidales; family UBA12077; genus JAGXLC01. Next base: position 10,033 of record CAYYLT010000090.1, on the reverse strand, counting down.
ATACGGAACGCATTTGCACCTGCTGCATCTCAGTACCGCCAAAGAACTGGAATTGCTCAAGGCATGCAGATATCATGAAAACAAAAAAATTACCGCCGAAGCTTGTATTCATCATCTTTGGTTTGATAAGAGGAATTATAAAAATTTGGGAAATCTCATTAAATGGAATCCAGCCATAAAAAGCCCTTTCGACCGGAAAAAACTCCTTGATGGTTTGAATTCCAACACCATTGATGTGGTAGCCACTGACCATGCGCCACACTTAATCCAGGAAAAAAATAATGTATACCTGAATGCACCTTCCGGAGGCCCTATGGTACAGCATTCCTTGCTGGTGATGCTGGAATTTTACCAAAACAATCATATATCGCTCAATACCCTTGTGGATAAAATGTGCCATGCCCCGGCTGATATATTCCGGATAAGCAAAAGGGGATATATCAGGCAGGGTTACTGGGCCGACCTGGTCCTTATCGATCCACATAAAGCATATCAGGTGAACAAGCATAATATCCTGTATAAATGTGGATGGTCACCCCTGGAAGGAGTGATTTTTAAATCCTCCGTATCCCATACTTTTGTCAACGGAAAAATTGCCTATTATGATGGAAAAATACAGGAAAAGCCAAATGCACAAAAACTTGTTTTTGAGAGATAATTTACTGCAATCCCTGCAGGGCGCTGCAGCCAGGAACTTAATGATCCTTCTGTTAACCATGGTTTTCAATGGATGCAAACACACGTGGGAAAAAGCTGAAAAACACAGCGTTCCATCAGATACCATTCGGGATCGGTTCATTAGCCTTGCTGATTCCATTAATTATGGGGTGGTAATCAAAGCCAGAGTAGGAGCTGATGCTTGGCAAAAAAAATGGCTTAGCAAACTTGACCGTAAGGAATGGGTGGATTTCCTTTTTGATGCTGTCTATGAAGGCAGACTGCAACCTTATGATTACTTCGAGGATAAGCCCATGACCATCGAACAGGTAAAAAAACTTGAAAGCAAAAAAGAATTCGACAGATCAAAAATCAGTAAAATTCAGTTTCAGGAAAGATGGTATTTCAACCCGGAAAACCTTCAGATGGTTAAGGAAGTATTTTCGGTCATGCTGGCCTACGAAGTTTTTAAAGATGACGGATCTTTCCGAGGTTATAAACCCGCCTTTAAGATACCGCTGAACCAATCCATTGGAGGACAATAAATCAAGCCATTAAAAATTGTGTAGTATGACGGCTCCTTTGTTCCAGTAGTATTTTCCGGCCTCGCTGTGCTTCCACCAGCACCTTACCGGTATAATGCCTTATCGTCAACAATTCTAATCCGGTATTGTATAAAACCTTGTAATCACGCCTTAATGTTTCTATCAATTTAAATATAGCCTGATCTTGTTCATCTGTACAAAAAGAAAAACTGATGGCAGACTGCTGCACCAGATTGACTTTGATCCGAAAATATGCCAATTGACTGCATACATGACTAAGAACTGATTCAAAAGCAAAAGATAAATCTTTTGGGAAAACCGATACCAGAATCTGGTTCTTTTTTAGAATAAATATGGGTTTGTCCCCATCATAATGATCATATTCACCGATTAGCGTGCCTGGTTCTTCCGGCTCTGAAAAAGATTTTACTACCAGAGGTATATTTTGATTCTGCAAGGGCTTGATCGTTTTTGGATGAAGAATCTTCGCTCCATAATACGCCAATTCAATGGCTTCCTGATATGAAATCTGCTCGAGTTTACTTGCATCTCTGAAATAACGGGGATCGGCATTCATGATACCTGGTACATCTTTCCAAATGATCAGTTTTTCTGCATTAAGCATGCCAGCCAATAGAGCACCGGTATAATCCGAACCTTCCCGCCCAAGTGTAGTGCTTACTCCTTGTTTCGTACCTCCGATAAATCCCTGGGTTATCACAATTTCCCCACCCTTAGGTAAACAATGTTGTACCATTTGCCTGCTACTTTCTTCCCAATTCACGGTTGCATTACGAAAGATAGCATCGGTGACCAGATTTTTACGGATGTCAAGCCAACGGCATGGCATGCCTTGTTCATATAAATAGCTATAAACAATTTTTGTCGACAAAATCTCTCCTAAGCATACAATCTGATCATATAAATGATCGTAACATTCCCATTGTCTCATAAAAACATGGGTCATAAAATCAAAAATCTGCTCTATTTCAACTAAAATCAGACGGTCTTTAATAAATAATCCATTCACAATCGTTTTATGATATGCTTTCAGTTTCTTTAATCTGTCAAAAAATATTTTCCTTTCCTTATTGTAAATTGCTCTGGTGATTTCTTCAAGACGGTTGGTTGTTTTACCAAAAGCACTAACAACAATAACCTGCGCTGTCTTGTGTGAATGCAATATATCCAGCAGGTTTCTTACACCATCGGCATCTCTTACTGCGGCACCGCCATATTTATGTACTTCCATGTGTCGTTCACTCCTATTTATCAATCTGCTAATCTAACTTACCCTGTCAGAGAATAATTCCTGAAAACAAACATTTAGCCTGCATTATTCATAAAAAATGAATAAATATTTGTAAATAACAAAATATTAGCATTTTACTTATTGTGTTCAAGCATTTATATTTTTATTCATTTTTTCCGGGTGCGCCAATTTTTGGGCATCTGCTGCGTTGCGAAAACCTCGAAGTAGGCGACTACGTCGTCGGCTTTCGACGCCTTGCATCTACCCAAAACTTGACGCATGAATAATGCAGGTTAGCATCCCTTACACTCAAAAAAGTAAATTCTTTAAAATAACGCATTGATATTGTGCATAAGCGCCATCCTTTTTTCCCAAATATAATAATAAATAAAACAGGAAAGAAGTTTATTAGAAATTGTTAAGCATTTTACGCAATGGTTTAAGTTGGGTTATATAATTTTGCAGACAAATATCACATAAATTGAAAATTTCAGATTTATCATATCAATACAAAGCTCATCCGGGAGTATCGCAACTGGCAAAACTTATAAAAAAGGAATCCCAGACATATATAACCGGGCTTTCCGGTTCTATGGATGCGCTCGTTGCTGCCGGTACCATCCTGCATCTGCAACATAACCATCTTTTTCTTTTGCGTGATAAAGAAGAGGCGGCTTATTTTCACAACGACTTGCAAAATCTTCTGGAGGGCAGGGACGTCTATTTTTTCCCTTCCACCTTTAAGCGGTCTGTCCAATTTGCCCAGGAGGATCCGACCAATATCATCTTAAGGACTGGTGTTCTCAATGCCTTAAAAAATTACAGCGAAAGCCTGGTTGTTTCATACCCCGAAGCTTTGATTGAAAAAGTGGTCAAAAAGCAGGATATCGCCAGAAACACGATTGAAATACACAAAGGGGAAAACATTTCCACTGAATTTCTCAATGATGTGTTGTTTGCCTACCATTTTGAGCAGGTCGATTTTGTTTATGAACCAGGCCAGTTCTCAGTGAGGGGCAGCATTGTGGATATTTTTTCTTTTTCTGATGATCACCCTTACCGTATCGACTTTTTTGGTGAAGAAGTAGAGTCGATTCGCAAGTTTGATGTGGACAATCAGCTTTCTATTCAAGATATGAGCAAGGCCATCATACAACCCAAATTACAAAATGGGCTCGCCGGTGAATCCACATGGCAATCATTTTTTGAATTCCCGGATACCAATACCATAGTGTGGGTATGGGATTCTGAATATATTGCCACTCGCATTGCCGAGCTTTATGATAAAACCATTGAACATCATCCCAGTAGAAACCCTGAATCCTATATAATAGATCGCGCTGATTTTGAGGAACAGCTTAAGAAATTTCATTGTATAGAATCCGGATATCATGGCAACACTCCGAAAGCCAACACCCTAACCTTTAATACTTCACCTCCTCCGGCTTTTAATAAAAATTTCGACCTTTTGTCTGAATCACTGATCAGCAATCAAAAGGAAGGTTATACCAACTACATTCTGTCTAATAACGAAAAGCAAATTGAAAGGCTAAAATCTATCTTTCAGGATATCAATCCCAAAGTTAGCTTCTTACCCGTAACCAAAACATTGCATGAAGGCTTTATCGATCATGAGCTTAGGATTTGCTGTTATACCGATCACCAGATATTTGGGCGTTATCATAAATTCCAAATAAAATCAGGATTTTCACAAAAAGAACGGCTCAATCTGGAAGAACTTAACAACTTGCATACCGGAGATTATGTAGTACATGTAGATCATGGGATAGGTAAGTTCGGCGGGTTGGACAAAATAGAAGTTAACGGGAAAAAACAGGAAGCCATACGTCTGATATACAAGGATAATGACATCCTTTATGTGAATATCCATGCCCTCCATAAAATCTCAAAATACAAAAGCAAAGATCTAACACCTCCTAAAATTTATAAACTTGGATCGGCAGCCTGGAAGAATCTTAAGAAAAAAACGAAAAACAAGGTTAAGGACATTGCCCGCGAATTGATCCAGCTTTATGCACAGAGAAAAGAAAAAGAGGGATATGCCTTCACCCCGGACAGTTACTTACAGCAAGAACTGGAATCCTCCTTTATATATGAAGATACCCCTGACCAGCTTTCAGCTACGAAAGCAACCAAAAAAGATATGGAAACAAAAATTCCCATGGACAGGTTGGTATGCGGTGACGTGGGATTTGGTAAAACAGAGATAGCTGTCAGGGCAGCATTCAAAGCTGTGACTGACGGAAAGCAGGTTGCGGTACTGGTACCCACAACCATCCTTGCTTTACAGCATTATCAAACATTTTCCGAACGGCTGAAGGATTTTCCCTGCAACGTGGAGTACCTGAGCCGATTAAGAAATTACGCCAAACAAAAGGAAATCAAAGAACAATTACAACAAGGGAAAATCGGCATCATTATCGGCACCCACAGGCTCATCGGCAAAGACATCCAATTTCATGACCTGGGGCTGCTCATCATCGACGAAGAACAAAAATTTGGTGTGGCTGTGAAAGAAAAACTTAAAAAATTCAAGCTTAATGTAGATACCTTAACCCTTACGGCCACCCCCATACCCCGCACATTGCAGTTTTCACTAATGGGGGCCAGAGACCTGTCGATCATTCATACACCCCCGCCTAACCGTTACCCTATTGTTACTGAAGTACATACCTTTAATGAAGATATTATCCGGGAAGCCATTCAATTTGAGTTTGAAAGAAATGGCCAGGTATTTTTCATCAACAACCGCATTCAGAACATTGATGAAGTTGAAAAACTGGTCAACCGCCTATGCCCGGATGTAAATACAGTTGTAGCACACGGTCAGATGGAAGGATCCATACTCGAACGGATCATGGTGGATTTCATCAACTATGAATACGATGTATTGATAGCAACCACCATCATTGAATCCGGACTGGATATTCCCAATGCCAATACGATGATCATAAATGAATCCCAAAACTTTGGCCTGAGCGACCTGCATCAGCTTAGAGGAAGAGTTGGCCGTTCCAACAAAAAAGCTTTTTGTTATATGCTTGCTCCTCCATTGACTGCCGTTACACCTGAAGCCCGCAGAAGACTCAGGGCTATAGAAGAATTCTCCGAATTGGGTAGCGGTTTCAACATCGCCATGCAAGACCTTGACATTCGTGGAGCCGGAAATCTTCTCGGTAAAGAACAAAGCGGATTTATCGCCGACATAGGATTTGAAACCTACCAGCGAATTCTCAATGAAGCATTGCTGGAACTCAAAGACAATGAATATCAAAATTTCTTCCATCATGAACAAAAAGAAGACCGGAAAATACAACAAATTGAACAAAAGTATATCAACGACTGCCAGATTGAAACAGACCTGGAAATTCTCTTTCCCGACGATTACATCCCCAACATATCTGAAAGGATTAACCTATACCGGGAACTGGATAACATCCAGAATGAAAAGCAGCTCAATCAATTTGAAGAAAATCTGATTGATCGCTTTGGAAAGCTGCCCCAACCTACCCGGGAACTGTTGAACGTAGTTCGGCTTAGATGGTTGGCAATTATGTTGGGATTTGAAAAAATTATCCTGAAAAACGATAGTATGATCCTTCATTTTATTTCCAATCAGGAATCCCCGTATTACAAATCCGGCATTTTTAGCGGTATACTGCATTATGTTCAGAAAAACCAGCAATTGTTCCGTATGAAGGAAGGTAAAAAGCTCACCTTGTCGGTTGATCATACCCAAAATATTAACCAGGCACTGGAATTGCTTACCAAAATAAAAGAAAATTTATAATTTTGAGTCAATATATGAAACTTACCATGACAAAATAATCTTGTGAAACCCTCTGTATTGAATCTGGCAATAGACATAGGAAATTCAGCTATAAAACTGGGTATTTTTAAGGATGAAAAAAAACTTATAGTTAAACGATATGACCATTTTCAGCATAAAACAATCCTCGAGCTTATTCAACAATATCAGGTTAAAAATATGATCATTGGTTCTGTCAAAGGTTTTCATTTCCATGGGCTCCAAAGACTTAAAAGGCATTTGACCAACTTGATTGAGCTTACCCCCGGCCTGCCATTGCCCATCAAAAATTTGTACCAGACTCCCGAAACCCTGGGTTACGATCGCATTGCTGCAGTTACCGGTGGTATGGCTTTATTCCCCAAAACCCATATTTTGGTGATTGACGCAGGTACAGCCATTACCATTGATTTTCTGAACAAGGAAGGTTCTTACATCGGTGGAAATATTTCTCCGGGTCTTTCGATGAGATTTCAGGCACTGCATCAATACACAGCTCAATTGCCTTTGCTTCAGAACAAAGAGGTGTCTGCTCTGCTGGGCGCCAATACCAAACAGGCCATAATTTGTGGTGTGCAAAATGGTATCATTTTTGAAATCAATCAATACATCAAGAAGATGGCTGAAAAATATCATCCATTGACAACGATCCTTACAGGTGGAGATGTTAATTTCTTTGATAATAAATTAAATTATCCCATCTTTGCAGAACCTGATCTGGTACTCATCGGATTAAACAAAATACTGAAATACAATATTTATGCGGCTTAAACTGATGCTCCTATTGAGCGCATTGATGCTCTTAACTTTAAATTCTTACAGTCAGAAAAGCATTTATTCCCCCTACACAAGATACGGGATTGGCGAATTGATTGATCAGAACTTAGGCAATACCATGGGATTTGGATCCATAGCAGCGGGAATCCGGATGAATGATGTGATTAACTATGCCAACCCCGCATCCTATAGCGCACAGGATACCAATACTTTTATCTTTGACCTGGGGATAAACGGCCGGTCAACTATCCAGAGATCTGACAACAACCAAATCAAAAGAAAGGCTTTGGGATTTAATCATCTGGCTATCGGATTCCCGGTATTCCGATGGTGGAAAAGCAGTATTGGTCTGGTACCCCTCAGCCAGGTAGGTTACCATATAAAAAAAACCTCTCCTGCAACTGATATCGAGAAAGCAGTCAATACTTTTGAAGGTGAAGGAGGAATCAGACAATTTTATATAGGCAATGCTTTCAACCTGACAAACAACCTGTATGCAGGGATCAATTACTATTATGTTTTTGGTAACAATACCTATCAATCCATAGGAAGCCTGCCCGAAGATCCCTATAGCGGATTGTTCCAGAAAAATACGGAATACCATATTAATGGAAGCCGCATTCAGCTGGGTGTTCAATATAAATGGAACCTCTCAGATAACAGAAATTTTAACTTCGGGTTGAGTTACGATCTGAAATCAGACCTAAATATGCAACAAGACAATGAATTCTTTTCTTATTATCAGTTTACAGACAGCCAGGGCAGAGAAAGGAAAGACACATTGGATCTTATAAAAGATCCCCAAAATTCAAACCTGCGCTATCCCCAGGGTTTAAACATGGGATTTGCTTACTATACTCCCAAACTCATTGTTGGCGGAGACTTTAAATACCAACAATGGTCAACCCTTAAAGAATTTGACATTGCTGATAGTTATAAAGTTATGGGTGGAATGCAGTATACCCCCGACCGTGAAGCCCTCAGAAGCTACCTAAAACGAGTGCATTATCGTGCAGGAGCTTATTATGAAAAATCTTACATCCAAATAAACAATCAGCAGCTGAAGAATTATGGCATAACATTTGGATTGGGTTTACCGTTACAATACAACAGAACAAAATTCAATATTGCTTTAAAATTAGGTAGAAGGGGGACAACAGGCCACGATTTGATAGAAGAAAATTATGCTCTCATTCACTTCAACATTACATTTTACGATTTTTGGTTCATAAAACAAAAATACCGATAATTAACAATATATTAAATCCAGGATGATGAATACACTGAAACAATTATTTTTCTTCACTTTGCTGATCAGCTTTTTTACAGCAACACACGTATATGCCCAAAAGGGGGTTGAAGACGGTTCCAGGTTTGGCCACGGTAAGGACAGCATCCGCTGTTTGACCAATTTATCCCTGTATGTCGAATTTTATAAACAGAACAATTACGAGGATGCGGTAAGGCCGTGGAAAATTGTGTATAACGAGTGTCCCAGAGCTACCAAGAACATTTATCTGCACGGTGAAAATATGATCACCGATGCGATCAAAAATACTGAAGATCAGGCTAAAAAAGCAACGCTTCTCGACAGTTTAATGCGGCTGTATGACAAAAGAATAAAGTATTTCGACCAGAAAGGATTTGTTTTGGGTAAGAAAGGACTTGCCTTGATAAGGTATTCCGAAAATACCATAGATAATCTCAAACAAGGTTATGAATACCTGAAAGAGTCTATTGAGATGAAAGGGGTTCAATCCAGTGCAGCTGTTTTGGTAGTTTATTTTAATGTTAGCAGCAACCTTTATAAAAACGATGAGATGACGGATGAGGCAGTACTGGAAAATTATACCCAAACCCTCGCATTTGTCGAAAAAAGATTGGAACAGAACCCCAATAGTAACCGTTACCAAAAAGTTAAGGAAGCGCTTGATAAAATATTTGAAAATAGCGGGGCAGCTACATGTGAAAACCTAATTTCCCTTTATAAACCAACATTTAATGAAAATAAGGAAGATAAAGCACTATTAAACAAAATCAACGCTTTGCTGACCGATTCAAAATGCACCGAGAGCCAGCTTTACCTCGATGTCCATATTCAGTTGAACAAATTGGAACCCAGTGCGGATAAAGCTCACCACATAGCACAATTGTTCCTGGAAAGGGAAAATCTGGATAAAACCATCGAATACTATAAAAAAGCTATTGAGCTGGAAGAAGATGATAAAACCAAGGCAGGATACTATATTGAATTGGCTTCTTTAACATTTGAAAGACTGGAAGACAAAATTACCGCAAGACAATACGCCAGAAATGCTATTGAGCTCGATCCAAATAATGGTCGGCCATATATACTGATCGGAAGAATGTATGCCCAATCTGTTAATCAATGCGGAAAAGACGATTTTGAGAAAAAAGCAGTTTTATGGGCAGCAGTTGATAAATTTGCTAAGGCCAAATCGGTTGATCCTGAACTCAGTAAAGAAGCTCAGGATTATATCAACTCATACCGGCCAAGATTCCCGAATAAGAAAAACATCTTTTTCCACAATTTGCAAATCGGTGATTCATACCAAATAGGATGTTGGATTAATGAAACAACAACAGTTAGAGCATCAGAATAACCTGAATAATAGCAAGATAAAAACAACAATGCTAATAATCCTGCTTTTTCTGGGCGGGATCATTAGTTTATTCACCTCATGCGAAAATGGTATAGAAAAGGTCAAATTGATGAGCGAGGAAAGGAATTTTCCAGACCAATCTATGACCAATGCCGAAATCCATCATACAACCAACGGCCGTTTGAAAGTAAAAATCACGGCAGCAGAAATTAATCGCTATATTAGTGTAGATGAGCCCCATACCATCTTTCCAAAAGGTTTGGATGTGCTGTTCTATGACAGCACCATGAATGTTGAATCCAGAATTTCAGCAAACTATGCCATTTACCATGAATCCGACAAAAAATGG
>CAYYLT010000089.1:0-12034 GCA_964472385.1 uncultured Bacteroidales bacterium | reverse complement strand
ATGTATAGCCTGTTGATTTTAAAGTTTTTTTGTGTTTTTCAGCAGACCCTATTTATAGATTATCACTTATTCAAGAGGTCAATTTATTTTTCTGTTCATCATATATTGTGTTTGATTTCTTCAGCCGGAGTTTCACCCGGTTCGCTATCATAACCTCTGCAGGGAACGGTCACATTGTTGGAAACAATGCAGGCATTGAGGCAAATCCCATGAAACCCCTTTATGTTTCTGCACCATTCCTGGTGAGAGCAGGAACTGTTCCAGGCAGCATAGCATGAACAGCTACCTCGGAAGGATTGAAATCTGACCAGATCAGTTTGCGTACCCAACCTTTTGTGAAAGATGTTATTCGGCAACAGGCTAAATCCATCTATTAACCTGAAAGCTAAAGGATCGCCAGATTAAGCCAGTATTTGGTTCAATGCTTTTGAACTCATGGAGGATTTAAGGAACCTTGAGCGGTACATATTTATACCAAATATCATGGAGTGAATTTTTTAGAATCAATTGATTGTTATAATTTCGCAACATCCAAACCGATATATTTGAACCGGTGCAAACAATAAAATCCGAAAAGGAAATTGGATCATCATGACAAAAAAATTTTATATAGAAACCTATGGATGTCAGATGAATGTGGCGGACACCGAGGTTGTTACCGCGCTATTGAATGACGCGGGATATGATAAAACAGTGGATATGGAAGAGGCGGATCTTATACTGGTCAACACCTGTTCTATAAGAGAGAATGCTGAACAAAGGGTATGGGGCAGACTCAATGTATTCAGACAAGTTAAAGAAAGGCATCCGGATATCAGGATTGGTCTGATCGGTTGTATGGCTGAGCGTTTGAAAGAGCAAATGCTGGAAAAAGAAAAAAGCCTCGATCTGGTGCTCGGGCCCGATACCTACCGGGCACTTCCCAGACTACTGGAAGAACTTGAGCCCGGACAAAAAGGAATCAATACCCTTCTCTCTAAGGAAGAAACCTATGGAGATATCCTTCCGGTAAGATCGGGGAAAAATAATCTCTCCGCCTTCATATCCATTATGCGGGGATGTAACAATATGTGCTCGTATTGTATCGTTCCGTTTGTCCGGGGCAGAGAAAGAAGCCGGGATCCCGAATCCATATACAACGATATGCTCGATCTCAGACATAAAGAGTACAGGGAGATCACCCTGATCGGTCAAAATGTGGATTCTTACGCCTGGAAAAATAATGGCAATGTGTTTCATTTTTCGGCTCTTCTTGAGAAAGTTGCCGCTCTTGCACCTAAAATGCGGGTTCGGTTTTCAACTTCCCATCCGAAAGATTTGTCAGATGAAGTATTGAAAGTCATGACCAAACATTCCAATATCTGCAATCACATTCACCTTCCAGTGCAATCAGGAAGCACCAAAATACTTCATGCGATGAGTCGCGGCTATACAAGAGAATGGTACCTCAACCGAATCGATGCGATACGGTATCATTTGCCCGAGGTACAGATCACCACCGACATCATGTCGGGTTTTTGCTCTGAAAAGGAAGAAGATCACAAACAAACCCTTTCGCTGATGGAATATGCACAATATGATTTTGCCTATATGTTTAAATATTCTGAGCGTCCGGGGACAAAAGCTGCCAGGAAAATGGACGATGATGTTCCGGAAGAAACCAAAAAAAGAAGACTGCAGGAAATTATCGAACTGCAAACCCAAATCTCACAGAACATTAAACAACATAGCATAGGCAAAACATACCCTGTTTTGGTTGAGGGCCGGTCAAAAAAATCCGATAACGAATTTACAGGAAGAAATCCTCAAAATCAGATGGTGGTATTCCCCAAAAATCAGGTATCCATTGGCGATTATGCCAAAGTAAGGATCAAAGGGTCGACCCCTGCAACCCTATTGGGTGAAGTGGTGGACAATTGCTGACACATGAATTATAAAGGCTAAAGCATGAATGTGGCAGTTGATATCCTCAAACGATGAAAACAATTCAAGGGATTAAAAACATTCCATAATGAACAATAGCTTAAAAGATTTCCGGGAGTACCGGGAAAAGATGAACAATGCTTTGATGAAAACCGATAACAAGGTAATCAAGCGGATCATGAATCTGGATTCCCAAGCCTATCAGGATGGTGCTTTGGATTCCCGTACCAAGGAAATGCTGGGATTGGTAGCATCGATGGTCTTAAGGTGCGATGATTGCATCCGGTATCATCTCGAACAATGTTATATGGCAGGTATCTCTGCTGAAGAAATGTACGAACTTTTTTCCATCGCCAACCTTGTTGGGGGTACTATTGTCATTCCCCATACAAGAAAAGCACTGGAATATTGGGAAGCATTGAATAAGGAATAGGTGTTCTACCTATTGTTATTGTTGGGTCGTATATTGAATACGTTATCCAGTTGCATGATCTTAATCAATTCCATTGCCCCTTCCGACACATGTGCCAACTCAAAATCGGTGTTATTGATCTTTGCACTCCTCAGTACATTCAACAACGTTTCAAATGCTGAACTGTCAATAAAAGATACCTCATTCAAATTCAAAGTAACACTTACTGAAGGTTTACTTACATATTGCATCAATTCCATCTCTACCTGCCTGGCATTGTATAAATTGAATTTGTCAGTCTCATGAAACGACAAGTAAAACTTGTTGTTGTACTGTTCAACTTCTAACATGATATAAATTTTAAGGTTGAACCCTGGGAATATTACCCTGCAGTATCCATAAACAAACAATGTGAAGTTTATGAACCTGTGATGTATTAAAGTTTGCATGCAGAAAAACCTGCATTAGCCTGTATTATTCATAAAAAATGCAGGTTAAAGTTAAAACATCAACAAATTTATTAACGAAAACCACTACAAATTTATTAAACAAAACAAAAAATTTTAAAAAATTACAGCAAGGATGATTCAAACTATCAGCTACTGCTGTTTTTTGTTGGCATTTTTTTCACATCCTCACTGATTTGGATATGCAGTTCATCCAATTGCTTTTGAGATATAGCTGCAGGAGAATTGATCATCAAATCCCTGCCCGCATTGTTTTTAGGGAAAGCAATAAAATCGCGGATTGAATCGGAACCTCCCATCACTGCGCACCAACGGTCAAATCCAAAAGCAATACCACCATGAGGAGGTGCTCCATATTTAAAGGCTTCCATGAGGAATCCGAACTTTTCGTTAGCTTCTTCCTTGGAAATACTTAGTGTTTGAAACATTTTCTCCTGCAATTTACGATTATGGATCCGGATGGATCCCCCGCCAATCTCTACCCCGTTGATAACAAAATCGTAGGCATTGGCGCGCATGTTACCCGGATCGCTTTCAAAAAGGGGTATATCCTCCTCTTTCGGAGATGTAAAGGGATGATGCATGGCAACAAACCGGTCTTCCTTCTCATCCCATTCCAATAAAGGAAAATCAACCACCCATACAGGAGCGAATTGCTGAGGATCTCTCATATCCAAGCGCCCAGCCATTTCAAGTCTCAACACCCCCAAAGCTGTAAGGGTTTTACTCCGGTCACCTGCCAAAATAAGCAACAGGTCACCAGGCTGTCCGTCCATGGTCTCTGCCCATTTTTGCAATGTTTGTTGATCAAAAAACTTATCCACAGAAGACTTCAATGAACCATCTTCCCGGTATTGTACATAAACCAAACCTTTGGCCCCCACCTGTGGTCTTTGAACGAACCGGGTCAATTCATCCAATTGCTTTCTGCTGTATGAGGCACAACCTCCAGCACATATTCCACCCACATAGCCGGCAGTGTCAAATACATTAAACCCCTTACCCTGAACCAGCTCAGTAAGCTCCTTGATCTTCATTCCAAACCTAAGATCCGGTTTATCCGTTCCGTACAATTTAATGGCATCATCATAAGCTATACGGGGAAAGGGTTCATCATAGCGATAATTGTTGATCTTATAAAACAACTGCCTGGCCAGTTCTTCAAAGGTATTAAGCACATCATCCCGGTTAACGAATGTCATCTCACAATCCAGCTGTGTGAACTCGGGTTGCCTGTCGGCCCTAAGATCTTCATCTCTGAAACACCTGACAATTTGAAAATACTTGTCATACCCTGCAATCATCAACAATTGTTTGAACGTTTGGGGGCTTTGGGGCAAGGCATAAAATTCCCCGGGGTTCATTCGGGAAGGGACAATAAAATCCCGTGCTCCCTCCGGTGTTGACTTGATCAAAAAAGGTGTTTCCACCTCAATAAATTGCTGCTCATCCAGATATTTTCTAATTCCCTGAGCCATTCGGTGACGAAGCTGCATATTATTTTTAAGTACCTGCCTCCGCAAATCCATATACCGGTATTGCATTCTAAGCTCTTCCCCACCATCAGTTTCATCTTCGATAGTAAATGGGGGTACCTCTGAAGGATTGATGATCTCCAGCTCATTTACGGTAACCTCTATTTCACCTGTGGGCATCCGTGGATTCTTAGCGGATCGCTCTACTACTTTCCCCTCGACACGAATAACGCATTCGCGTCCCAATTGAGACATTTTTGCAAGCAAGGGCCTGGGTGTATTTTCATCAAAAACCAACTGGGTAATGCCATATCGATCGCGCAATGTTATGAAAGTCATTGCTCCAAGCTCGCGTATTCTGTGCACCCAACCACTCAGGATCACAGATTTACCGGCATCATTAATGCTTAATGCACCACAAGTATGCGTACGATACATGAATGTATATTTTAAATTCTATTCAATCAAACATTGCGAAGATAGAAAGTTTTCAGGAAATTATTATATTTGTCCTGTTGAAAACCAAAATGGGGTATTAGCTCAGTTGGTTCAGAGCGCTACCTTGACAGGGTAGAAGTCGGTGGTTCGAATCCACCATATCCCACAAGCACTATCTTTACTACACTGTCCATCAATTAGTGTTTGTTTATAAAATCCAACTTCTTCTTTGTTGCGCAAAATCTAAATTATTCGCAAGGCTCATGAGATCGCTTCGCTAAGTAATCAAAAATTTATTACTTTTGTGTAAAATTTAACGCATTATGATTGCAACAGAAGAAATTCAAGAAATTGAAAAGCGCAGGGATGCGCTGAGGAGGTATCTTTGACATCGATAACCTGAGAATACGCATCGAAGAAGAAGAGGAAAAAACCCAATCCCCTGACTTTTGGGATCATCCACAAGAAGCTGAAAAAAAACTCAAGTACATATCCGATTTAAAGGATTGGACCAGGGCATTTGATGAGATTAAGACCAATCTCGAAGACCTCAAGGTGTATGAAGATCTTTATCAAGAGGGAGAAGCCGGAGAGGCGGAAGTACAGGCACAGTATAACAAAACCCTCAAGCAGATAGAGAAACTGGAATTGAAAAATATGCTCCGCAAAGGGGAGGATACTTTCAGTACTTATCTGCAGATCAATCCCGGTGCCGGCGGAACCGAAAGCCATGACTGGGCTGAAATGCTTATGCGGATGTATATACGTTGGGGTGAGCGCAACAATTATGAGGTCAAAGAAGTCTATCACCAACCCGGCGATGAAGCCGGTATAAAATCCGTAACCCTGGAGTTTGAGGGGAAATATGCTTACGGATACCTCAAGGGAGAAAATGGTGTGCACCGCCTGGTAAGAATTTCGCCTTTTGACTCCAACAAAAGAAGGCATACCTCTTTTGCTTCGGTTTTTGTCACGCCGGTCATTGAAGACGATATCGAAATCCATATCAATGCTTCCGATATAGAATGGGCAACTTTCCGGTCCAGCGGAGCCGGCGGACAGCATGTCAACAAAGTGGAAACCGCAGTGCGGCTGAAACACCTTCCAACAGGTATCACAATTGAAAACCAGGAAACCCGTTCGCAAAATAAGAATCGGGAAAAAGCCCTGCGAATGCTCCGGTCACAACTCTATGAAATAGAGATGCGAAAAAAACAGGAAGAAAAAGATAAAGTAGAAGATGCCAAAAAGAAAATTGAATGGGGTTCTCAGATACGCAGTTATGTATTGCATCCGTATAAAATGGTCAAAGACCTCCGAACAACACATGAAACAGCCAATGTACAGGATGTACTGGATGGCGATCTGAACGATTTCATCAAAAGCTACCTGATGGAGTATGGAGGAGGCTAAGAATCGTTTCTTATGCCGGTCATCTAGCCTGTATGATTATACAGGTTAACCTTGAATATAAACCTCATAAACCGCAAATATGAAAATCTACCATTTCCCAAAATGCAGTAAAAGCCGGACAGGCCTCAAATATCTGCATGAAAAAGGATATGAACCCCAAATTGTTCAATACTTAAAAGATGAATCCTTTACGGAAGAATCCTTAAAAAATGTACTGATGAAGATGAATAAACATCCCCGGGATATTATCCGTACACAAGAACAGACTTATAAAAAACAATTCAAAGGTATGAACTTCTCCGAAGAGGAATGGATTAAAATATTGGTAGAAAACCCCCGCCTGATACAACGTCCGATTGTCGAAACAGCACACAAAGCTGTGATTGGTAACCCCCCGGAAAATATTGACAGTTTGCTGTAAATTTTTTATCTTTTCTCCATTACAATAAGCGGATACAGGGAGCTTGTTGAACCGCTGAAGGGACAATGGACTGTTAATCGGTTAAGTTAATACAGTGACTAACAGCTTCCTTACAGACAGTCTCTATGCTCGGGTTTACGTGAGTTGCATCTACCCAAAACTTGACGCATGAATAATGAAGGTTAGAAAAAAAAATCAAATACCATGCACCATGCCAACACCTAAATTTCCATATTCCGAACCATTCCCTCTGGGGCAGGATGATACAGCGTATCGTTTGTTCACGCGGGATCATATCTCCCTTGCCCAGTTTGAAGGACATTCCATCTTGAAAGTTGAGCCGGAAGGACTTATGAAGCTTGCCCGAAGCGCCTTTTGGGATGTAAATTTCTTGCTGCGGACAGAGCATCTGCAACAGGTTGCTGCGATCCTGGATGATGAGCAAGCCAGCGAAAACGACAGATATGTAGCCCTTACCATGCTTCGTAATGCTGAAATCTCTTCCCGGGGCATATTGCCTTTTTGTCAGGATACCGGAACAGCGATAGTTTTTGCTTATAAAGGACAGCAGGTATGGTCAGAAGGCAAAGATGAAGAAGCCCTGACCGAAGGCATTTACCAAACTTATACAGCAGAAAATCTTCGGTATTCCCAAACTGTTCCTTTAGATATGTATACTGAAAAAAACTCCGGAACCAACCTGCCCGCTCAGATTGATATTCATGCCTGCAAGGGGGATGAATACAACTTCCTTTTCCTGGCCAAAGGTGGCGGTTCTGCAAATAAAACCGCTCTATTTCAGCAAACTAAAGCTTTACTGGTTCCGGAAAGGCTGGAATCCTTTTTGGTAGAAAAGATGCAATCACTGGGCACAGCAGCTTGCCCTCCCTATCATGTTGCATTTGTTATCGGTGGCACCTCAGCGGAGGCCAACCTCAAAACCGTCAAGCTGGCCTCAGCCAAGTACCTCGACAACCTTCCCACCCAGGGGAATGAATACGGGCAAGCCTTCAGAGACGCTGAAATGGAGAAAAAAATCCTTCGCGCTGCTTATAATCTGGGTATTGGTGCCCAATTTGGGGGCAAATACTTTGCGCTCGATGTCCGTATCATCCGTCTTCCACGGCACGGGGCTTCCTGCCCGGTGGGCATGGGCGTGTCCTGCTCCGCCGACCGTAACATCAAAGCCAAAATCAACAAAACGGGAATATGGCTGGAAAAACTGGAAAGAAATCCCGGCCGGTTTATACCTGAGCACATGCACAAAATACAAAAAACGGGTGCGGTGAGCATCAACCTTCACCACCCCATGAAGGATATTCTGGCAGAGCTGACAAAACACCCGGTAGGCACAAGACTATCGCTCAATGGGACCATTGTGGTGGCTCGTGACATAGCCCATGCCAGACTGAAGGAACGGCTGGAAAAAAATCAAAAGCTGCCTGATTATATTAAGGAATATCCCATCTATTACGCCGGGCCTGCTAAAAAACCCAAAGATATGCCCTCAGGAGCCTTCGGACCAACTACTGCCAGTCGTATGGATCCCTATGTTGAGCTCTTTCAGCAACATGGAGGAAGCCTGGTGATGATCGCCAAAGGCAACCGCAGCCAGCAAGTTACCGAAGCCTGCAAAAAATACGGCGGTTTTTATCTGGGCAGTATCGGAGGACCCGCAGCCATTTTAGCCCAGGAAAATATCCAGCATGTCGAGCTCCTCGAATATCCCGAACTGGGCATGGAAGCCATCTATAAGATCGAAGTAAAAAACTTTCCTGCCTTTATCCTGATCGATGATAAGGGAAATGATTTTTACCATTCATAACTTGTTTAGCATCCTGTCACAAATTTTCTATTTCTATCAGCCATGCCCCTTCGGTATGGTTTAGATATACCGACTGCCTTTTTTGGACCACCCTTATTATTGGGCATTTGAGCATTGCGTTAATTTATTCCGGATGATTCATAAACAAACGGAATGCCGTTTATAAATATCATAAATGATTTTTATAATCCGGGTGATCGGATCAAGTTAAAAATGGAAAAAAATCTTATTTTTGCCCAGAAAGCATTACACATCATTCAAACAGGAAAAGCATGCCCATCACTGAACAGTCGGTTAACCCCAACCTTTCCATATTAGTCAGAAAAAATACGATTCAAGCGTTATGGATACTGTTGCTTCTCTCATTAATGGGATGCAGCGGAAAGCAGCCTTCGAAATTAAAGTTTTCGTTTCAACTGAATGAAAAGGAAGGATTTGTACCGACCAATCAACTGGCCATTTGGATTGAAAAAACAGACGGAAATTGTTTTAAGACCTTTTTTTTATGTGATTATCTTGCATATGGAGGTTTTACAGACCATACCATTTGCCCGCATTGGCAATGCAGGGATCAGTGGGTGAATTCTTCAGCAGAAGTAATCGATGCTGTTTCCCAAGCCACTCCGGATATTGGAGATGTGATCCTGGAATTTGATCTACCTGTCAATGAGATGCCTCCGGGGAAGTATCAATATTGCATTGAAATTCATGTAGCAGAAAATTACAACGAGCTGCATCACGGTGATATTGAGATTAATGGCAAAGATGATCCCATTATTGGTAAAAACCAGGTTTCTTATACACCCGAAAAATATCCAAAAGGAAGTAACCTTTTGTCGAATATACAAGTAACCTTTACAAATTAAAATACACGAAAAATGAAAAATAACTCGATTTCCCGGCGAAAATTCATTGGAGATGCAGTCAAAAGCTCAGCTGCCATTGCTGCATTAGGTTTCATGGGCAGTTGCTCATTATTTGATGGTAAAAAAGCCATTCCACGTCGTACATTGGGGAAAACAGGACTCGACGTATCGATCCTTTCATTCGGCGGAGGATCACAGTTTATGAAAAACATGAAAGGCGACTGGGAGAAACTTATGGAACTGGCCATTGATAATGGCATCAATCTTTTTGATACAGCACCCTCTTACAGCGGCTTTAAGTTGCCCGGGCAAAATATGGGCAGTGAAGAACGGTTTGGAGAAATCCTGCCAAAATACAGGGATAAAATTTTACTATCCACCAAGATGGAAACCAGAGATCCCAAAAAAGTCAAATCCGAAATCGAAAAGAGCCTCTCTGTTCTGAAAACGGATTATATTGACATATATCTGATACATGCCATAGATGATAAAGATGATGTTGGGGATATTGAAAAGGGTATCTATAAGGAAATGCAGCAATTGAAAAAGGCAGGTATCGTCAGATATATTGGATTTTCCAGCATGAGCAGCTCCCAGCGTTCTAAAGATCTGCTGGAGAACCTGGATATTGATGTCGCCATGCTGGCGATGAATCCAACCAGGTATGGTGATTACGCAAAAGTAGCGTTACCCTCAGCCATTAAACAAAACAGCGGTGTTATTGCCATCAAAGCCATGCGCAATATTGTCGGTAAGGAAGCCTCCGCAAAAGAACTTATGGAATATAACCTGGATCATGAAGAGGTGGCCACAAATATGATTGCGCACGATGGAATGGGCCCTTTGAAAGACAATATCCAATTGGCCCAAAATTATCAGGGCAAACAGCTTGCGCAAAACCACAGACAAGATTTGGAATCGCGGATGGCCAAATACTCCGGACCCCATGCACTGTGCTGGGCCCGCCCCGATTATATTGATGGCGGTGAATATTATTTTGTATAGTACCACCCATAAACTTTACCAACACCACAGAAGAACCGTATTTAACTGCAGCACTGAACTATAGCAGAAAAAATAGGGGTTATGCGCATTATGCAATGCCTTTGCAGGCCGATCTGCATCATAGATCATGCAAATTTTGTCATCCCCTTTTAGGGTTAAGCTTTCAACCAATTCATGCATCAATTGTATATAGGGTTTCCTGCAAACCTTGCATTTTGGAAACAACAGATATGTTTATCCCATTGATTTTAAGTATTTTTGTGTTTTTCAGCAGACCCTATATATATGGTAAACAATTGATAGCATTATGTTATTCAGAACCGAAAACGATACCCTGGGCCCGGTTGATATCCCAGCAGACAGGTACTGGGGAGCCCAGACACAGCGCTCGTTGAACAATTTCCGGATTGGTCCGGAAGCCTCTATGCCCCCGGAGGTAATTCATGCCTACGGTTATCTCAAAAAGGCTGCTGCTATAACCAATCATAGGCTGAGGGTTTTATCCAAAGAAAAAATGGAACTTATTAGCAGGGTTTGTGATGAGATCATTGCCGGCAAACTGGATAAGCATTTTCCGCTGGTGATCTGGCAGACCGGTTCGGGTACCCATACCCACATGAACATAAACGAAGTGATTGCCAACCGTGTCCACGTTTTGCAGGGAGGCCAACTGGGAGAAGGTCGTAAATTGCTTCATCCCAACGATGATGTAAACAGATCACAGTCTACCAATGACACTTTCCCAACTGCCATGCATATTGCCGCCTGCAGCATGCTTGCTGGCAACACCATTCCGTCGTTGGAAAAGCTCAGAGATACACTGGCTGACAAGAGCAAAGCATTTCAAAATATTACCAAAACCGGGCGTACCCATCTGATGGATGCCACACCGCTTACCCTGGGGCAGGAATTTTCCGGATACGTTTCACAACTTAACCATGGACTGAAAGCGCTCCGCCATAGCCTGGACCACCTCTCCGAGTTGGCATTGGGTAGCACTGCTGTAGGCACAGGATTGAATGCACCCAAAAATTTCGACAAAAGGGTAGCCCGTCAGATTGCCAAACTTATCGGGCTACCCTTTAAAACCGCCGGTAATAAATTCGAAACAATAGCAGCCCATGATGCGGTGGTCGAATCACACGGGGCTCTAAAAACTCTTGTTGCCGCATTGATGAAAATTGCCAATGACATCCGTTTGTTAGGATCCGGCCCGCGTTGTGGAATTGGTGAACTAAACCTGCCTGCCAACGAACCGGGTTCCTCTATCATGCCAGGGAAAGTAAACCCCACCCAGGCCGAAGCGCTTACCATGGTTTGTGCCCAGATAATGGGAAATGATGTAGCAATCAACATCGGAGGATCGAACGGGCAATTTGAACTGAACACCTTTAAACCCCTGCTGATTGCCAATTTTTTACAGTCAGCCAGGCTGATGGGCGATGCTGCCCGATCGTTCAGCGAAAATTGCATAGCCGGACTACTACCCAATGATGAAAACATAAAAAAACATCTGCAGAACTCCCTGATGTTGGTAACTGCGCTTAATACTCATATCGGATATGAAAAAGCTGCCGAAATTGCCAAAAAAGCCCATGAAGAAAATAAAACGCTCAGACAGGCAGCCATCGAATCGGGTTTTATAACCGAAACGCAATTCGATGAGTGGGTGAAGCCGGATAAAATGACCGAACCTTAACAGGATTCATACCATTAATTTATCCTTCCTTATACATAACAAAAGTAACCTGTATTATTCATAAAAAATGGAAAAACAGTTATAAACAAA
>CAYYLT010000088.1:0-12091 GCA_964472385.1 uncultured Bacteroidales bacterium | reverse complement strand
GTGCCAAAATTTTTGGCATTTTTTTAACGACAAAAATTTTAAACAGATGAAAATATAATCTATTTTTGTAAAAACATCCAAAATGTACTAAAGAAAGATGGTTGAAAATACAGAACAAACACAGGAACAAAAACCCAAAAAACGCTTTGGGTCGCCGTTGTCCATTATCATCATTCTGCTGGTTATCCTGGTAGGTACCATGACCTGGTTGTATATCGACCAAAAAATTACCACCCAGGAGATCACCAATGAGCTTCAGGCAGAAAAAGACTCATTGCAAAGCGAGCTCGTTGATATCAGCAGCGAATATGATTCGTTAAAGACCACTACCGATACCTTAAACACAAAGCTTAACCTGGAACAACGAAGGGTAGACAACCTGCTATCCGACCTTCAGAACATAAAAGCAACCAACTACAGAAGGATCAAAAATTTAAGGGATGAAGTCAATACCATGCGTAAAATAGCGCAAAGCTATGTAAGGCAGATCGATTCACTTAACCGTGCCAACAAAATACTAATGGCCGAAAACATAAGGGTCAGGGAAGAGATGGAAGAAGTGCAGGAGTCTAAAAAGCAACTGGAAGAGGAAAAAGAAAACCTTACCGAGACCGTCCAGAAAGCAAGCGTTCTGAGAACCGAGAACATTAATGCGTTGCCGATCAATCAACGTGGAAAGGAAAAAAACAGGGTGGATAAAATTGACAAGATCAAGGTTTGCTTTACCCTGGAAGAAAATGTGGTAGCTGAACCGGGCGACAGGTATATCTATATGCGTATCGCTTCACCACCGGATGATTTCATCCTAACCAATTCTGAAGACAACCTTTTTGAATACGAGGACAAGCAGATCATTTACACCGCCAGAAGACCCATAGAATATACCGGTGAATCAATGGACCTCTGCATGTTTTTTGACAGCCAGGGTGAGCTGAAACCGGGAGAATACGAAGTATACCTTTTTGCCGACGGGTATAAGATCGGGGAAACCTCCTTCATATTAGAAGAATCGGGCTGGTTGTTTTTCTGATCCGGTCCCTATCAAACAGAACCATATGTTAAAAGAAAATTTCATAGAATATCTTGACCAAAGCATAAAACAAAACTGGGAACTCCCCGCTTTCAGTGATTATAAAGGCAGTGTGTATTATTACAAAGATGTGGCCCGCAAGATCGCCAGGATTCACATGATGTTTGAGCAATGCGCGGTAGAAAAAGGAGATAAGGTTGCGCTGCTGGGTAAAAATTCTGCCAACTGGGCCATGACTTATCTTTCGGTGATCACCTATGGGGCTGTCGTGGTTCCTATTCTTCCGGATTTCCATTCCGATGACATGCACCATATCATCAACCATTCCGATTCACTGATATTATTCGTGGAGGATAACATCCGGGAGAATCTGGATGAATCGCAAATGCTTGATCTAAGGGCAATAATTTCTCTTAATGATTACAGCATCTTGAATGAGACCCACAAGGAAAAAGTACAAGAAATATACGCGGGATTAAATGAGCTGTATACTGATAAATATGGCAAACACGGTATTGATCGCGAACAGTTCCATCTTGAATATATCTCCAATGAAGCGGTGGGGGCTTTAAACTATACCAGTGGGACGACCGGATTTTCCAAGGGGGTGATGCTGCCTTTGAACAGCCTGGCAGCAAACATCCGTTTTGCCAAAAAAAACATGCCGCTTGAACCGGGAGACCATATGGTTTCTTTTCTCCCCCTGGCCCATACCTACGGATGTGCATTTCAGTTCCTGTGGCCATTTACCATCGGTTGCCACATCCACTTCCTTACCCGCACCCCCTCGCCCAAAATCATTACTTCCGCATTCCAGGAGATCCGGCCTACCCTCGTCATTGCCGTTCCGCTAATACTGGAAAAAATCTACAAAAAACAGATCCTGCCCACCATCTCTAAAAAACCCGTAAAAGTCCTCATGAATCTTCCCCTGCTCAACAAAACACTTTACCGAAAGATCAACAAAAAACTCACTAACGCTTTTGGGGGCAATTTCCATGAAGTGGTTATCGGCGGTGCACCCCTGAACAAAGATGTCGAAAATTTTCTCCGGAAAATCAACTTCCCCCTTTCCGTTGGATATGGCATGACCGAATGCGGCCCCTTGATCAGCTATGCCAACTGGGATCAAACCAAAGCCGGATCGTCGGGTAAACTGGTGGATACGCTGGACATCAAAATCGATTCTGTCGATCCTTACAACGAGGTAGGAGAAATACTGGTGAGAGGAGAAAATCTCATGTATGGGTATTATAAAAATGAAGATAATACCAAAAAATCCATAGATGAAGAGGGATGGCTTCATACCGGTGATCTGGGCATCATCGACCGCGAGCAGTTCATCTATATCAAAGGCAGAAGCAAAAGTGTAATACTGGGGCCCTCAGGAGAAAACATCTACCCCGAAGAAATTGAATCTAAACTCAACAACCTGCCATTTGTTCAGGAATCACTGGTTTTGGAAAAAGATAACAAGCTGATGGCATTGGTTTATCCCGATTATGAGAAAGCTGATCAGGAAGAGATCAACACGGAGCAGCAGCTCGAAGAGATCATGAACCATAATAAACAGGAGCTCAATGAAAGCCTGCCCCGGTTCAAACAAATTTCGCGCATCAAATTGTACCCCACAGAATTTGAGAAAACACCCAAAAGAAGCATTCGGCGTTTTTTATATACCATGGAAACATGAAAAGAATTGCCATCATTGCTGCAGGTGGTAGGGGAACAAGAATGGAATCATCGCTTCCCAAACAGTTTATGAAAATTCATGATGAAATCATATTGATGCGAACCCTTCGCATCTTCCATACTTTCGATCCCACCATCTGGCAGATCCTTGTCCTGGGTGAAAGCTTACTGGATGAATGGACAGCCCTTTGCAAAAAGGAGCATTTTCAAATAGCACATACCATCACAGGGGGAGGAAAAACACGTTTCCATTCGGTGAAGAATGCCCTGGAGTTGATCTCCAAACCTGCTGTGGTTGCTATCCATGACGCGGTAAGACCGCTGGTGAATCAACAAACCCTGGACAAAGTCTTCATGAAAGCTGAAGAAAAAGGCAATGCTATTCCGGTAGCAGACATCCATGAATCCATCAGAAAGATTACTCCTTCAATAAATGAAGCCCTTCCCCGTGAGCATTACAAACTGGTTCAAACTCCCCAGGCTTTTAAAAGTGAGTTGATTTTGAAGGCCTACCGGCAGGATTACCACCCGGATTTTACCGACGATGCTTCCGTGGTGGAGCGATTGGGTAACCAAATTTTTACCGTAAATGGCAATCCTGAAAACATCAAGATTACAACCCAAAAGGATCTTGCTGTTGCCGAGACTTTAATGCCTTATCTTTGAGATCGTCACCTTCAGCAAACCCTATTTTTCCGCATGAAAAACCAGCAAAGGTACATTAGAATGGAAAAGGAGCTTTTTCTCTATACCCGGATTGAATAAACGTACAATAATGTTGCGTTTGTGTGTAACCAGTGAGAGGATATCAATCTTCTTCTCTTCAATAAACTCCTGGATCCCTTTCAGCTTATCCGCCTTTTCGATCACATCACATTCAAAATGCTGATGGCTGTATTCTTCGTGAACATGTTGCTTCAGTCTTTCCATCTTAACCTGGTCTATTTCGGCCTCGCCGGGAGCGGCTATATGCACACAGTATAAACGAACACCAAAGGAACTTATGATCCGCAACAGCTTGCTGATGGCCTGGAAATCGGAATCATCAAATTCTGTCACATACATGATATTGATATTCGTGATACCTTTATAATCGGAAGATTCTGGAATAACCAGAACCGGCACCGTTGCATTTTCGGTGATCCGCCTGGCCACACCTCCCATAAGATCTGTAGACTTTTCCGCTTCCCCTCTTATGCCTATGACAATTACATCAGGCTTATAATGAGCGGCCTGAATGAGAATTTCCTCATGCGATATACCCCTCACAAGCGCGTAATCCAGCGTAATATTTCGAATGTTCCTCTCCTCAATCATCTGCTGGATCTCACGAAAAAAAGTTTCCATCTTTTCTTTGGCCCTGAGCTCAATATCGCGGATGATCTCATCCAGATTCACCTGATAGTAATAGGTATCGGTCATGGGCATGGAGTTAACTATCGGATTGTAATAAACATGCAAAAGCTTAATGCTGGCATTCAATTTCTCTGCCAGACCTATAGCATACTGGCAGGCATTTTTAGCGTACACTGAAAAATCCACAGGTACCATGATCTTTTGGACGTTTATTGCTCCTGTATCCCCCTTTTGATCTTCATCCCGATAAGTTTCGCTGACCTTTTCAACAATACGCAGTGCCTTCTCCATATCATCCTCATGAACTCTGACCTCTACACCGCCTGGCATAGTTGAATGCACTACATTCACGTTTTTCAGGTAACAATCAATGCCTTCGGCATTCAGGCGGCTTTTCAATACCTCTGCTCTCGCCTGATTCTGAACTGCTATGGTTACAATACGATCTCCCATATGTTGATAATTATTTATGCTGTATTAACGAAACCTGTATTATTCATTTGTGTTTATAAATTTTTATCCATTTTTCATGAATAATACAGGGTAAATAATGCAGTTTACAAAGTCTCCTGTTCAAAAATACCAAATTTGTGCGCCACCCTTTCTACAAACGGCTTCACCCCCGGGGGTACCACTTTCAACAGCCTTGTGAAATCCGGTTCGGTAAACCGGTTGGTAACCATATTATGAATATCTTTGGGTGGTCCAGGATCAGAACACTTACCTACATAAGGAAAAAGGCTCCAGTTCTCATCCGATTTCTTGAAAATTCCCAGTAACTCATAAGCAATGATAAGTAATTTTCCCCGGTTAAAACTGCCTTTGTCCATCAGTTTCTTTACCTGACTTTTTACCCATTCGTTGGTAATCTGGTATTTAACCATATCAATCTTGCTGAAAGCCGCACCCAGCAGATTACTCCGGTAAATGGTGAAATTTTCATGATAATCCCCTAAGTCCGGCAAAGGAGGATCATTTTCCCATTTTTCGGATAAGTACTCCAGGATGTATAATGCAACCATATGATCCATCAACTCAATAAACCAGTTGTTGACCCGCGGGTCACAATATATCCTGCAAACCTCCTGCGAAAACTGAAATGCTACCTGGTTGAAAAATACAGCTTCTATATTCAATCCGATTTTATAAGCATCTCCCGCCAGGGGCCAGTAAAGCGTAGGGCCTCCTTTAAGATCATTGATGAGATGAATGGGTTTATATCCCAGGGGCGGACCTTCCGGTATCATCCGTTCAAATTCTTCCAATATATCTTGAATCACCAGTGAGGCCTGTTGATTCAATTGCTTATCGCTCATTAAATCATAATGCACAATCCAGTTCATACGCAACACATCCTTATAATTTCTTATTTTTGAACCATTTATACCGATAACCTTCAG
Source organism: uncultured Bacteroidales bacterium (assembly GCA_964472385.1). Classification (GTDB taxonomy): domain Bacteria; phylum Bacteroidota; class Bacteroidia; order Bacteroidales; family UBA12077; genus JAGXLC01. The sequence continues at coordinate 6,613 of CAYYLT010000088.1, read as the reverse complement.
CAGTACATCCTGTTCAAGATACAAAAAATATTGCAGTTGTGCAAATTTTCATCGAGCCATCAAGCCAGGAAAAGCCATGGGATAAATTATTTTTAGCCTGGATTATGCATAAACAAGCGGAGCGAAGTGTATGGATGTATTATGGTTTGCGGGGAGGAACCCAGGCAATCCCGCATGAGAAAAACCTGCTTTTGTAAAAAATGATGAAGTAAAAGGCCAGGTTTTTCAATAGTGTCAGAATGATTTGTGAATAATTCGGGTTGGAGAAACTTCTTTATAGGATCAAAAATTGTAATTTTGCGTACAACAAAAAAAACAAAATTAGATTCTTATGGAAAGAACCAACACACCCATTCGCGCGTTATTAAACAGCAAAGAATTGGACCGGGAAGTCATTGTTAAAGGCTGGGTCAGGACCCGGCGGGGAAAGAAAAACATTAATTTCATTGCGTTGAATGATGGCTCGACCATTCATAACATGCAAATTGTGGTGGAAGTAGATCAGTTCGACCCGCAACTGATCAAATCGATCAATACAGGGGCAAGCATAGGCGTAAAGGGGACGCTGGTTCAGTCAATGGGTAAGGACCAGCAGGTGGAGATTCAGGCTAAAGAGATCACGCTCTACGGAACAGCTGATGCAGAAGAATATCCTTTGCAGAAGAAAGGACACTCGCTGGAGTTCCTGCGAGAAATAGCGCATCTAAGGTTTCGCACCAACACATTTGGTGCGGTTACCCGGCTAAGACATGCCATGTCCTATGCCATCCACAAATATTTCAATGATCATGGATTCTATTACCTGCATACGCCGATCATAACGGCTTCCGATGCAGAGGGAGCCGGAGAAATGTTCCGGGTTACCACCCTGGATCTTACCAATCCCCCGAAAAACGGAGATAATGAGATTGATTTTCGTGAAGATTTTTTTGGAAAGGAAACCAACCTGACGGTTTCCGGACAATTGGAAGCAGAACTGGGTGCGCTGGCTCTGTCCAAAGTATATACTTTTGGTCCTACTTTTCGGGCTGAAAACTCCAATACCCCCCGCCATCTTGCGGAATTCTGGATGATTGAACCCGAAATGGCCTTTTATGATAACGAAGACAACATGAACCTCGCGGAAGATTTTACCAAATACCTTGTTCAATATGCGCTGGATAACTATTTCGACGATCTGGAATACCTCAATCAAATGTACGATAACCAACTCATCGATCGTTTGAAATTTGTTGCGGAAAACACCTTTAAACGCATCTCCTATAGCGAAGCAATCAACATACTCAAAAATTCCGGTCAAAAATGGGAATTCCCGGTAGAATGGGGTGTCGACCTGCAGGCGGAACATGAAAAATATCTGGTTGAAAAGCATTTTACACGTCCGGTTATCGTGGTCGATTATCCTAAGGATATCAAAGCTTTTTATATGAAGCAGAATGAGGATGGCCGGACCGTGAGGGCGCTGGACGTACTATTCCCACGAATCGGGGAGGTGATAGGAGGTTCTCAACGTGAAGAAGAATACGACAAGCTTTATAACAGGATCAAAGAATTGAAGCTTCCTGCGCAAGATCTATGGTGGTACCTGGAAACAAGAAAATATGGAACAGTGCCCCATAGCGGATTTGGATTGGGTTTTGAAAGACTGATGCTATTTATTACAGGTATGTACAACATCCGTGACGTCGTTCCCTTTCCCAGAACGCCCAAGAATGCCGAATTTTAATCTATTGATTTCTCTATGCTTAAACAAAGTCTGGAACAAAAATTATTGCAAAAACTATCTCCCCAGCAGATTCAAATGATCAAAATGCTGGAGATTCCTGCTTTGCACCTGGAACAACGCGTAAAACAGGAACTGGAGGATAATCCGGTGCTGGAGGAAGGAGAAAAGCATGATGACACAGAAGAATCATATGAAAATCAGGATGAACAAATAAATGATGACACAGAACAAGATGAATTCTCCGTTGAAGACTATATAAACGATGACGACATACCTGCTTATAAGCTCCAATCAAGCAATGTCTCCAAAGATGATAAAAAAGAAGAAATCCCTTTTACCCAGGGTACCTCCTTTCATGAACATCTGGAGAATCAGATCGGACTGAAAAACCTTTCGGAAAGACAATATCTCCTGGCCCGCTATATTATCGGCAATATAGATGAAGATGGTTATCTGAGAAGAAAAATTGAATCCATTGCCAACGACCTGTCCTTTACCCAAAACATAAAGGCCGGTGAAGAAGAGCTGAAAAAATTGCTGATGACTATCCAGGAAATGGATCCACCCGGAGTAGGTGCGAGAGACCTTAGAGAATGCCTGCTCATCCAGATTAAGCAAAAAGATCATAACAGCCCTGCAATAAAGCTGGCCCGCAAGATACTGGAACGGTTTTTCAATGAATTCACCAAAAAACATTACGACAAAATCATCTCCCGCTTAAAGATAAGTGAGGCTGAACTGGAGGAAGCTTTCAATGAAATCCTCAAACTTAACCCCAAACCGGGAAGTGTTTATGCCAATTCCGATAACAGAGCTGTACAAACCATCACCCCCGATTTCACGCTGGAAAACAATGACGGTAAGCTTGAATTGAGCCTGAACAGCAAAAATGTGCCCGATTTGCATATCAATAAGGACTACAGCGCCATGCTCGAGGAATACCAAAAAAACAGGCAAAACAAAACCAAAGACGAAAAAGAAGCCATAAGCTTTGTAAAACAAAAACTCGAAGCAGCAAAATGGTTTATTGATGCCATCAAGCAACGGCAAAACACCCTGATCATCACCATGAATGCCATCCTTGATTATCAGTACAAATTTTTCCAGACCGGAGATGAATCTCAACTTAAACCTATGATACTAAAAGATATAGCAGATAAAACCGGATTGGACATCTCCACCATTTCCAGGGTGGTAAACAGCAAATACATCCAAACCCCTTTTGGTATCTATCCGCTGAAGTATTTCTTCTCTGAAGGTATGCAAAAAGAAGATGGTGAAGAGGTTTCAACACGCCAGATCAAATCCATATTGAAAAAAAATATTGAACAGGAGGACAAAAGAAAACCCCTGACCGACGAAAGGCTTGCTGAGATCCTCAGAGACCAGGGTTACAGGATTGCCCGCAGAACAGTAGCCAAATACCGGGAACAGATGAACATCCCTGTAGCCAGACTGAGAAAATCACTGAAAGGCCATCTGTAAATGGCGTTTGCTCATAAAAGAAAATAAAATATTGCATACGAAAAGCAAAAAACATGAAAATGATACTGGCCAAGATCGTTTCTGGTGTTTTTAATCCACTGCTGATGCCTACCTATGGATTATTGATTTTGTTCCAATCCGATACCTATTTTGCCTTATTGCCTTATGAGGCAAAAAAAGCCATTTTCATTATCGTTCTGATAACTACCTGTCTCTTGCCACTGGCATTTCTGCCATTGTTCTTGTATCAAAATCTTATACAAAGCCTCCGGTTACCGGATATAAAGCAGCGAATCATTCCCTTTGCCACAACGGGTATACTTTACCTTATAGGATACCTGATATTGAATCAGATGGGTGTACCTTCCACCATAGCTAACGTATTACTTGCCGGAGCCCTCATTATCTTTATTGCCCTGTTGATCACTTTAAAATGGAAAATCAGCGCCCATATGGCAGGTATAGGAAGTTTAACCGGAGCTATCCTGGGTTTCAGCTTCAGACTTCATACTGACCTGCTCAACTATCTGCTGATCGTTATCCTTTTGTCAGGTTTATTAGGCTCTGCCCGTCTTTTGCTCAAACACCATACCCCCAAGCAGGTCTATTCAGGCTTTGGATTGGGTTTAATGGTGTTCCTCCTTACTTTCCTGCTCCTTTAGGCGATTTGTTAACCACTTTAGCTGTATATAAAGCTCTTGTGAAAAATCATTCATTCGTGGCGGTTGGTAATCCCCGGAAACCTTTAAAGCATAGGGTATATCCAACTTATCCTGATCTTGATAAAAAAAATAGCCTTTCTTTTGCATCGTCTCTGCAAGATATTCCTGTTCGGGCTGGCCAGGAGTAGGAATCAACAGGGCCCTTTTGCCGGCGGCGATCAAATCCATAATAGAAGAATAGCCTGAACGACAGATAACCATTCCGGAACGGGCAAGGGCAGGTGCCATATCCTCAGGTTTCATACGGGAGACGAATAGGATATTTTTTGCGACGGCTGGAGGTATCTCATCAATAATGCCCCTGATGAACAGCACCCTTTGATCCAGTTTTTGCAATTGCCCGGTCAGCATGTTTTCCAGGATTGTTCTTTGTGGCTCGGGGCCTGAAAGAATAACCAGCATATCATAGTCGATATGCGAATCCCTAACAGTGGACTTGCTTAACCAAAATCTGGATAATAACCCAACATGATGATAATGGACATTATAAGAATACGGTACAGACAGGTCTCCGGCAATGGAATGCCGGCCTTGCCTGTCAGGAATCCAAATCCGGTCAAACCGCTTAAAACTTTGCGATTGCAGATAATTTATCAATAATTCCAGCATCTTCAGCTTTCGTGGTAATTTTACGCTTACCTGATGAATCACCAGAACGCTGATCAACTTTTTATGAAATAATCCATACCGGTTATCCGAAATGACACAACGAATATCTTCCTGCCGTATAAGATATCTCAATCGGTCATGTTCCATGATGGTGGTTATCAGAAAATGCGGCAACTGCCGGAAAACTTTGCCTATCTGCGATCTTCCTTCGGAATAAGCAATACGGGAAGAGGGCATAACGACGGTTTTCAAACCGGGAAATGTTTCCTGCAAAATTTGGCCGGATTGACCACTTACTCCCAATATAACCTGAACTTCAGGCCTTTGTTCAAGTAACGAAATGATGGGAATCATTCTTGCTGCATGTCCCCAACCCCAATCCAGAGGACAAATCAGTACCTTATGCCGGACACGATGCATCATAAACATGGAATTCATTGTTTACCGACATCCTTACCCTGGGTAGATTTGCCGGAAGAACCTTTAATGTCCGGTTTAGATTTTGCCTGCTCTTTAGCTTCCCGATCTTGTATTTCCATCTTATTCAACCGGGCCAGAACTTCCTGATAAATACGGTCGAATTTCCGCAAATCCTTTGAATAATAACGCAAGGAAGAATCAAATTGAGCCCGGGTATAGCCGTGCCCTTTTAAAACAACCCTGTAAGCATCAAGTGTATCAGCCAATGCAATGTCCTTATCATATTTGGCACGTTGCATGGCTTCATCCATCAAATGGATATCGACCAATACAGCGATCATGTCTTTTCGCGGTATCACGCCGCGCTCTTTCTGGCAGCCCATAAATACAATAAACAGGCTTAATATTGGCATTAAAAGAAACTTATGCATGCATCAACTTATTTATCCATTAAGTTAACAACCATATGAAGTGATTATTGCGCTTGGCAACGAAAAAACAAAATAAAGGATTAAATTTAAGGAATTTACTTTTGTGGTGTGCAATAAAGGTTAGGGTTTCTTATTATTTAGTCTGTCTATAAACTCAAGTGTTTGTTCTATAAAGCTCAAATTCGGGGCGTGTGGAAAATCTAAACCGCAGATTATTGAGTATTTAACCTGTATTATTCATAAAAAATGGAAAAACAGTTATAAACAAAAGAATATAAATGCTTTACTTATGATGCTCAAAAATTTTAATTTTTAAACATTTTTCCGAGTGCGCCAATTTTTGGGCATCTGCTACTTGGCGAAAACCTCGAAGCAGGGTTTGCTGAAAAACACAAAAAAATCTTTAATCAATAGGGTAAACATATCTGTTGTTTCCAAAATGAAAGGTTTTCAGTAAACTTAAAGTAGGTGACTACGTCGTGGGCTTTCGACGCCTTCCATCTACCCAAAACTTTACGCATGAATAATACAGGTTAAGAACTTAGCGAAGCGATCTCATGAGCCTTGCACATAATTCAGATTTTGAGCAGCAACGATGAAGTTGGGCTTTATAGGCATAAATAGGGGCTATTTAATATCATTAAACTTCAGGCCAAACATAACCTCTATGCTGCCGCCTGAAAAACGTTGCAGCTCAGAATATGTAAAGTCATAAGACAAACCGAAATACCATCGATTTTCGTGGTTGTATCCAAACATAGCAGCAACAGCGTCACTGGTTCGGAAAGAGATCCCACCCCATACGATACGCTGATAAATGGCTTTGGCGGTGATCTCCAGTTGGGGTGTCGCAGGAAACATCTCCCGAAGCAAAAGAGAAGGCTGTAGCATAAAATCGCGGTTCAGGATAAAGTTATACCCCCCGGCAAGGTAAAAATGTTGCTTCAGCCGGTTGATCCCTTTGGTATTGGGTGCCTCGGGGGCTATTTTATTCAGCTTGCTGCCCAGCAATTGGTGGGCTGATATACCGGCAAAAAAATAGGTTGAATATACATATACGCCGGCGCTGGCATCAGGAATAAAGGTTGATCTCACTGTACCATCCACAACAGGATCATTTTTGATAGCCCACTGATCAAATTGTGTTCCGTCCCCTTTATATTGACCCCCGCCTATAGAAATCCCTCCGGATATCCGGATACTGCTGTTTACAGGAACAT
>CAYYLT010000087.1:0-12145 GCA_964472385.1 uncultured Bacteroidales bacterium | reverse complement strand
TCTGATTAAAAATAATCTTCAGATGCCCTTCCCGGGAAACATGAACAGTGACAATAAATTTGTCATGGCTTTTAAGGGAATGTTTATAATCAATCTCCACTCTTGTTACCAGGAGATCTTTGCCCTCTTCATGAAGTTGGTTAAAATCGATTTTCCGGGTATATAAAAATTCATGCCGGGCATGTTCCAGGTATTTTTGATATACCGAATTATTCACAATCCCCTGCAGGTCTAATTCATAGTCCCTAACAGTTAATTCCAGCTCAAAATCGGGTTGATCTTTGTGCATCATCATAACAATGGAAATTCGCTGATCAAAAATAATCAAAGTTTATGGTACACCAAGTCTCATAAAAATTATTACTTTTGTTTTGGAAACGGATGCCTTTGCCAAAGCAATGGTTGGCTGTTGACCCTACGTCCGGATTAATTAGGGTTTGTCTATAAACTAAAGTGTTTGTTCTATAAAGTTCAAATTCGAGGCGTGTGAAAAATCTAAACCGCAGAATACTTGTGTATTTGAGAACTTAGCGAAGCGATCTCATGAGCCTTGCGAATAATTTAGATTTTGAGCAACAACGAAAAAGTTGGACTTTATAAACAAGCACTAATGATCCAACCCATAAAGTTATAACATGATGCATGAATTCTCATCTGTTGCAGTTTTCCTTTCTAACCGATTCATTCATTCAATTTGTGATAATGCATGGATATACGTATAAAAAGCTGCATTGAAGGGGCACGACAGGCAGAAGGAATCACGGTAATCATTGATGTATTCCGGGCCAGTAATACGATCATTGCATGTCTGGGTCAAGGAGCAGAACATGTTATTCCGGTCGGCCAACTGGAAAAGGCTTATCAATTGAAACAAATGCATCCCGAACATTTGCTTGCAGGTGAACGCAGCAGTTTGCCCCCAAAAGGTTTCGACTTTGGCAATACGCCGGCTTATGTTTCATCCTTAAATCTTAAAGGAAAAAAGATCATTTTTACCACTTCAGCCGGCACCCAGGGCATTGTTAATGCATTAAATGCCAGCGAAATACTGATCGGAAGCTTTGCCAATGCTTATGCAGTGGTTCGGTATATTTTACAAACAACTCCCCGGATTGTTACCCTGGCAGCTATGGGTTTTGAATCTTCAGAAAAAGCGGAAGAGGATGAACAATGTGCCATTTATCTTAAAAACCGGTTAAAAGGAAAAGATCCAAGCTTCAAACCCATCAAGAAAAAAATTATGCAAAGCAAAGGAGCGGAAAGACTTATCCAAATAGGTAGAACTGATGATCTGGAATTTGCGCTGAAAACAAACCTATACACAATCGTTCCCATTTATGACAAAGCATCAGGAAGAATAAACGCAGTTTAACCCTGGGATAAGCTTAATATCAACATGTTCATTATCTTTTATTCGGTATGCGTAAAACAGATAAACCTATTGTACAAATCATAAACTTTTCACTATGAAAAAAATCAGTATGACATTACTTGCAGGGATCATGATGCTTTTGATCAGTCAGGGTGGTATCTCACAGGAAAATTCCAGATTTAAAAGCCAGGGGTACACCAGTTTATTTAATGGCAAGGACTTAACCGGCTGGAAAATCCCCGAAGGGGATAATGGCCACTGGACGGTCATCGAAGATGTAATCGACTACGATGCCCAATCGGAAGCTAGGGGAGACAAAAGCCTGTGGACAAAAAAAGAATTTGAAGACTTTAAATTGCATGTCGAATGGCGCTTCAAAGGTTACGGAGCCCATCTTTTTCCGCTTCGAACGATCCTGCCCAATGGCGATTACGTTCGCGATGAAAATGGAGACGTTCTCAATACCATGGGGCCCAATGCTGACTCCGGTATATTGTTGAAGGAAGCAGGCCAGACCAATCTCTGGTGTTGGTCGGTGGGTTCCGGTGAGCTATGGTCGGTCAGGAATGATAAGTCATTACCGCCTGAAGTTCGGGCAGGAGCGGTACCCTCAGAAAATGCCGATAAACCGGTAGGACAATGGAACGCTTTTGATATTACTGTTACCGGAGACCGGATCACAGTCATTAACAATGGCATCGTAGTAATTAACAATGCGTTATTCCCCGGGCTGGACACAAAAGGTCCGATCGGATTACAGCATCACGGCGGGATCAATAGAAAAACCGGAAAACTCATGGGAGCTTCCAGTCTTGTTCAGTTCCGAAACATCTGGATTAAAGAGCTTTAGCTGTTATAATCCAACATACAATGCATGGATAGCTGTAACCTGTATTATTCATGCGTCAGTTATTGGGTAAATGCAAGGCTGAGCAAACCGAAGAAATAGTCGCCTCCCTCAAGGACCTTCCAGCACATTATCCGTTAATAACCTGACGCATGAACATTCAGATTGGTGCCATCTTATTAAATTCCTGAAACTTATGCCCTTCCTTGCGGGTAATCCTTTTCTCCGGTTGATTATTCCGCTTACAGCAGGAATATTGCTCCAGGATTACTTTCATCCGGAGTGGCATTGGCTGTTAGGGGTAGGCACTGTCCTGTTTCTTCTGCTTGCATCATATAATCTGTTTTCCGTAAAACACAGATTTTTCCTTTCCGGATATCAGGGCATCATCATTTCCATGCTTTTCATTATAGTGGGAAGCATGCTTTACAAACAAAAGCTGGAAAGCGTCCCCGAACTGCCCGGAGGAAAGCAAACCATTACCGGTCAAATCCTTGACATCCCGGAGGAAAAAAGTAAAACCTGGCAGCTGAGGATCCGAATTGATCACCTTTATCATAAAGACAGACTTTGGCAGCCTAAAAACTTTAAAATGCTGGGATATCTGGAAAAAACATCCGATACCCTGCCCATACAAGCCGGAGATCATATTGCCTTTTCAGCCTATCCCCAACCCATCACAAATCGTGGAAATCCGGCCGAATTCGATTATAAAAAACATATGGCCATTCACCATATGCATTATCAGGTATATATAGATAATGGCTCCTGGATAAAAATGGCCTGCAAACCTGCGTTCTCGCTTAGCGTATGGTCAAACCGTACCAGGGCTTACCTTCTTAAACATCTGAAATCCAAACACCTTAACAAAAAAACATATGCCATCGCTTCTGCATTGATACTGGGACATAAAGATCTGCTCACACCCGACATCAAAGCACAGTTTACTTCTTCAGGTGTTATGCATATATTGGCTGTATCGGGATTGCACGTGGGTATTATATACTTTATGCTCCATTATATACTGTTTTTTCTTGAAAAGCTCCCCTATGGCAAAAATATAAAAACGATCCTCATCATATGTATGTTATTGGGTTATGCATTTCTCACCGGCCTTTCTCCGTCCGTATGCCGTGCAACATTGATGTTTTCAGTTCTTGCAACCGGAAGTTCCATCCGGCGATATACATCTATTTACAACAGCCTGGCATTTTCCGCTTTTATACTTTTGGTTGTTAATCCTCTACTTCTTTTTTCTATCAGCTTTCAGCTTTCCTATGTGGCCGTATTTAGCATAGCGTTTTTTCAACCCCGGTTTTATCACCTAGTAAAACTGCCACCTGTACCCGACAAATTATGGCAATGGTTCACCGTAGCCCTGGCTGCCCAGATCGGAACGGCCCCTTTGGTTATACACAATTTCAACCAGTTTCCGGTTTTTTTCTGGCTAACCAACTTTATAGCTATTCCTGCAGCTACCCTGATCCTGCTTTCAGGGTTTCTTTACTTATTAATAACTCCTATCATACCTTTCATCGGAGATATTATAGCAAGGATACTCGCTATGACTGTATTATTTCTCAATGAATCAACGGCCTTTATTCAGAGGCTACCTATGGCCATCGCAGATGATCTGTGGCTCAGCGAGATCCAGGTATTATGCATCTACTTGTTCATTATGTTTCTGTCAGGTTGGCTTGTCTTGAAAAAAAGCCTTTATCTGAAGTTAATGCTGGTGAGCATCATGGCTGTGCTGATATATGACATACAGATCATATACCAGCGCCATCAACAAAGAGAATTTATTGTATACAACATCAACAAAGCTTCTGTGTCGAACTATATTGATGGGCAAAAAAACCTGCTTTTTATCCATTATCCCGGTGAAATAAAGGATATCGTATCCCGTTATACAGCACCATACTGGATGACCAAACGGATCGATCAAAGGAAAGTATATCGTCTACCGGCTGTCATGAAAAAACGTGAAAAACCGGATTTTATCTACAGGAATTTTATGGATTTAAACGGTATACGGGTTGGATACCTTTTTGATGAGGCATTACTCAAAAATCTTGATCCCAATAATAAACTCTCATTAGACTATCTCGTATTGGGCAATGATGTTGATCTTTCATCTGATGAGCTAAGGAACCGCTTTAATTTTCAAATGGTCATTCTGGATTCATCCAATTCCTATTACCATAGACAAATGCTGATGCTTGATATGAAAAAAGCAGGTATCTGTTATTATTCAGTACCTGAGGAAGGAGCCTTCAGGGTTGTTTTTGATTAAAAATATGGACAAAAAGTTTGATTATTCTAAAACAAGGTTTTTCTTTGCGACGTTGGAAATATCTCAATATTTAATGGGGCTAAGGACATGAGGATCATAATAGCAGGGGCAGGCGAAGTAGGGTCACATCTGGCTAAAATGTTGAGCAATGAGTTGCATGACACGATCATCATTGACAACAATGAGGAGACAGTAAAAGGGATGAATGCCAATATGGATGTTTTAACCATTACGGGTTCTGCCTCCTCATTTGAGGTGCTCAAAGAAGCCAATATTAAAAAAGCTGATTTGCTCATTGCCGTGACCCATTCGGAAGAGACAAACATAGCTTGTGCTATTCTAAGTAAGAAGCTTGGAGCCAGGCAGACCATTGCCCGTGTTGACAATCCTGAATATATCAGACCGGTGAATAAAAATCATTTCACAGACCTGGGAATTGACTACCTGATTTACCCTGAACGCATTGCTGCCAAAGAGATCAGTGATATGGTCGGGCAAACCGGTACATCTGAAATTGTAGATTTCACCGGTAGCAAGCTTTTTTTATATGTGCTTAAGCTGGAAGAAAACGCACCTGTAATTGGAAAAACGCTTATTCAGGCTACCGATGAGTTGGGGAATTATGATTTCCGGGCGGTTGCCATTACCCGCAACGGACAAACCATCATACCCCGGGGACTGGATCAATTTAAAGTAAACGATCTGATTTATGTTGTCACCAATCGATCCGGTATCAATGATTTATTAAAATACACCGGGAAAAAGAAATTGGAAATTAAAAATGTTATGATTATGGGTGGCAGCCGTATCGGGATACGAACAGCACAGAACCTGGAAAATAAGATGAATGTAAAGCTGGTGGAGATTGATAAAAATAAATGTACAAAGCTTGCCGACACCCTGAGTAATAGCCTGATAATAAACGGAGATGGCAGAGATGTGGAATTACTAAAAGCAGAAGGTCTTACCAAAATGGATACCTTCATTGCGGTTACCGGAAGCTCTGAAATAAACCTTTTATCCTGTTTATTGGCAAAAAAGATGGGTGTTAAAAAAACCATCGCCGAGATAAAAAACCTGGATTACATCAATCTGGGCGAGAGTATGGGCATAGATACCATCATCAATAAAAAGCTTGTTACTGCAAGCAGGATATTCAAATACACCATGAATGCTGAAGTCTCCACCATGAAATGTCTTACGGGCACCGATGCTGAAGTATTGGAATTTGTGGCCAAGCCTAAATCCAAAATCACCAGGGCAAAGCTTAAAGACCTTAACTTCCCGAAAGATGCCATTGTAGGAGGGATCATCCGGGGAGATAAAAGTTATATTGCCAAAGGTTCAACCATGATCCATGATAACGACCGGGTTGTGGTTTTTGCTATGCCTGCTGCGGTAAAAAAAGTGGAAACTTTCTTTAGTGAAACCTCATGATCAATCTTCGGGTAATCATTAATATACTCGGATTACTTTTGCTGATTGAAGGAATTTCCATGGTTATCCCCATGGGCATCTCCTTTTACCATCAGGAAAGTGATACGGTTGCTTTGGCTATAGGTTCGGGGATAACCATAATTACCGGGTTAATAGCCTGGCTACTAACCCACCATGGCGATAAAACCATTACCAAAAGAGAGGGATATATCATTGTCAGCCTTGTATGGATTATGTTTTCTCTATTTGGTTCTCTCCCATTTATTCTCAGCGGTGCGATTCCAACATTCACCGATGCTTTTTTCGAAACGATATCGGGATTCACTACCACTGGGGCCTCTATCCTCAATGATGTAGAAATGATACCGCACGGTCTTCTTTTTTGGAGATGTATGACCCAATGGCTGGGCGGGATGGGAATTATTGTGCTTTCGCTTGCTATTTTGCCCATTTTTGGTATTGGCGGAATGCAGCTATTTGTTGCCGAAGTACCTGGTCCTACGCCAGACAAATTTCATCCCCGGGTTAAGGAGACAGCCAAAAGGCTATGGGGTATTTACTTAATATTCACCATCAGCGAGGTTTTTTTGCTGTTACTGGGAGATGTTAAACTTTTTGATGCTGTTTGCCATGCCTTTACAACCATGGCTACAGGCGGTTATTCAACAAAACAAGCCAGTATTGCCGCTTTTTCTCCATACGTTCAATATGTGATAACCGTATTCATGTTTCTGGCCGGAACCAATTTTGCACTTTCTTATTATGGGCTGCACTTTAAGTTTAAAAAGATCTTCAAAAACGAAGAATTCAGGTTCTACTTTTTCTTTCTTGTGGGTTTTACCATTCTGATCACCTCCTTTTTATGGTTCGGTAAAGTTTTACCCATAGAAGCATCTTTCAGGCATTCGGTATTTCAGGTGGTATCCATCACGACCACTACCGGTTATGTAACGACAGATTATTTGCAATGGGCCCCTTTTCTGGTAGTAATTATCTTCATGCTAATGTTTCTGGGAGGATCTGGTGGATCGACAGGAGGAAGCATCAAGATTGTAAGGGTGGCCCTGCTAATCAAAAACAGTGCCCTCGAGCTTAAAAGACTGCTGCATCCCAATGCTGTTATTCCGGTAAGACTGAATCAAAAAAGCATCAATTCCCAGACCATGACAAATGTACTGGCCTTTGTGGTGATCTATATGATGATATTGGCGGGCAGTACCATAATAGTCTCAGCCATGGGTTATGACCTTGCATCTTCTCTGGGTTCGGTTGCCGCCACACTCGGCAATATAGGACCCGGTATCGGTGCAGTAGGACCTGCTGAAAATTATGCCCATCTGCCCGTTTTCGGAAAATGGTTCCTCTCTTTTCTTATGCTTATTGGAAGGCTGGAGCTATTTACAGTCCTGATACTCTTTTCTCCTGCATTTTACAAAAAATAAAACTTTTTCAAGAAACATAAGCTTGTTTATTCAGGAAGAATAAAAACAATAAAGGATAAATACAGTCTGTCTATAAACCCAAGTGTTTGTTCTATAAAGTTCAAATTCGAGGCGTGTGAAAAATCTAAACCGCAGCATACTTGTGTATTTGAGAACTTAGCGAATCGAACTCATGAGCCTTGCGATTAATTCAGATTTTGAGCAACAACAAAGAAGTTGGACTTTATAGACAAACACTAACCTGCAATTTGCAAATATTAAATGTTTGCCTCCTATTTATTACAGGCATTTTTTTGTGTTTTTCAGCAAACCGCAAAAAACTGCTATCCCGCCAATTCACCTTTACCTTCACGAACGATATAGGGTTGGTTGTTGGTGCAATCCACAATAGTCGAAGCTTCCATATGCCCCATTCCCCCATCTATGATGACATCCACCTGTTTATTAAACTTATCCAATATTTGTTGAGGATCAACCATATAATCCATAAACTCATCATGCGTATTCCGAAGGGAAGTAGTCATTAAGGGTTCTCCGAGTTCTTCCACAATTTGAAGGGGAATATTGTTATTGGGAATTCTGATCCCAACAATATCCTTTTTGCTTTTATAAAGCTTGGGTACTTTATTGCTGGCTGGCAACAAAAAGGTAAACGGACCGGGAAGATTATGCTTTAGCAATTTAAATGTTGATTTGTCCAATGGTTTAACGAATTCAGAAACCTGACTAAGATCCTTACATATCAACGAGAAATTCGTCCGTTTTTTGTGATCATTCCGGATATGGTTGATCCGCTCTTCCGCTTTGGCATTTTTGATACGCAATCCCAAAGCGTATACCGTATCAGTAGGATAAATGATAATTCCGTCATTCCGGAGAATATCAACGATTCTACTAACTTGACGCTCACTGGGTGTCTCGGGATGAATTTTTAGGTACATAGACGTTGGATTTTATGCGTTATTAAATAATTATTATGGCATGCTAACCTGCATCATTCATGCGTCAAGCTTTGAACATAACAAGGAAAATGTACATATTCTTTTATTTATAAATGTTTAGCAATTTGTTATGAATAATACAGGCTCATGGATGTCATCAACATGTATTGTGTTTCCACATGCATATTTATCATTTAATTTATTGGCCGTATGACACTTAACATAACAAAACAATCATGTACTTTTGTAATTTTAATGATTGTTTTGTCATAAACGTTTCATCTGTTTAAAATTTTTGTCGTTGAAAAAATGCCAAAAATTTTGGCACATTAAGGAACTCCCGATCAACTTTATTAATCATATGCCTGTGAGTAATTTATGATTAATAAAGTTCATGGTCTTTTCATCTCATCTAATAATTAAACACGAATATATAGGGAATTGTTTGATCTTTCGCAAAATTAAATGCATCAAAATATTGACGTTCAAACAAGAAATAGCTAACTTACCCACATTGTAAAACCATGCAATTTAAAATACAGGAAAAATGGAAAACTTTGATCCCAAAACAGACAAGATAGCAGTGGTTATCAGAGAGTTCACATTAAAAAGAAAATCGGAAATTTTTTTTGACCGGTATAGTGAGCCCTATATTATATCGATGGCCATTGATGAGGGGGGTTCCAAAAAACCTTCCCTGAATTTCAACATGCTTCCCTTTCCCAATGTGAAAAAAGGAGATAAAATCACCTTTGACGGTCAGGGTCATTTAATTTACGGACCTGACAATCCGGGTCAATTTTTGGCTTACACCATCCTCTTTATGGAAAGTGACAAAGATGTCAGGAATTTCGGGAAGCTGGTTGAAGACACCATTCAATCCGAGGCTGCCAACATTGGCGCCAAAGCCCTGCTGGCTGCAGCGCCAACCTATTCAACAGCCATCACCGTATTGCAAAAGCTGGTAGAATTTATGGCTGTTAAGCTGCAAAGGAACAGGGATGACGAATTATACCGTCGAAGCGGTACCCTATTGCGGGATGTTAGGCCTCCTTACGACATATTGAGAACTTATGAAAGCGCCAACGATTATATCCACACAAAAAATTCGGTAATACCCCTGAAAAGTTCCAATATGTTGGGATCGCAGACAAGAAAACTCGATTTATAATCCCTGTCAACGGTTACCATATATCTTCACAATGGGTTCCCTGATCCGATCGGCTTTGGAGGACAGGTAAAAAGCCATGATATCTGCCATTTCATGTGGGTTTATCCATTTTTTGTAATCCGCATCAGGCATGGCATTCCGATTGGCAGGGGTGTCGATCATATCCGGTGCAATAACGGTTGCAGATGCTTCAGTATCGCCCAGGGCTTCGTTAACCATCTCAGCCAGCTTAACCAGCATATTTTTGGATAAAGCATAAGCAGTAAGAGCCTGGCCTCCCTTTTCTATGGCAGGACGGGCAGCAATGTAAAAGATCCGCCCTTTCCCCCGGCTTTTAAACCGGTCAATCAGATGTCTTGTAAAATAAAAAGCAGATTTGAAATTCAGCGCAATCATCCGGTCTAAATCCTGCTCTGAGGTCTCTTGAAGGGATTTCATCATAAACCCGCCAACAGTTAATACAGCCCCGTAAACATCCGGCAGATCAGACATATATCTCTCCACGGCAGGCTCATCCAAAACGTTCAGCTCACTGAGATTCAGCTTGGTTTTATTGTTGAATCGATCCTTGATCTGATCTATATCTGATTCACCGGGAATGATCGTTCCATGAACATCATAACCATCATCTAAAAGCTTTTGGGTCACAGCGGTACCCAGTCCACCGTTCGCTCCTGTAACAATTATCTTCTGACGCATAATATATTTATCTTATGGCATGATTAATCAAGTCAAAAATATAAAATTTATAAGAAAGATAAACCACCACTGAATGCTATATGACTCATTATTTATCAAGCCAGTCCGCTTATAACATCACATAAAACCATTAATTTATAGGGTTTCTAAATAAAAATAATGGCATTAAATCCATGGACTTTTTTTGATATCTTTGCGTTATTCCCAAAAAAAATGTTTTTTTTATGAAAAATCAAACCATACCCCAGCGTTTAAAATATCTGTTTACTTTACTGATTGTAGTTATAGGATGGCATCTGCTTTATGAGGGGATCATAAAAATCATTGATCCCACCTGGTCCGCAGCAGGTTATCTCAACAATTCGACAGGATTTCTATCCGGATTTTTCCAGGCACTTGCTGACTCCCCAGCGGCATTGGCCTGGGTCGATATGCTTAACATTGCAGGGCTTACCCTGATCGGATTTCTTCTGATCACAGGCATACTGACCAGACCGGCAGCCATAGCAGGAGCGGTTCTGGTAGCTTTTTACTACCTGGCCCAGCCCCCTTGGGCAGCAACTAATGTAGGATATGCCAGTGAAGGACATTACCTTATTGTGAATAAAAACCTCATAGAGATATTCGCTTTGATCCTGATTGCCAATATTCCCAAAAACTGGTATTTTGGCCTCGGCGACCTGATACCGCATATCTCATTACCCAAATTGCAATTAAAACAAAATAAAGTGGAAGTGCCCAGAGAGGCCAACCATTATGACCTTGAAAAAAATGCAGCAGACCGGAGGAAAATGATCAAAAACCTGATCACCTTACCTTTTGTGGGTGGTTTCATCTTTGCTTTTGCTAAAAATCATGGTTGGCACAGCTTTGAAGAGGCCAACCTCACCAGCCGGATGGATGCCAATGCCACCACTGGCGCCACGGTAAAGATCAATGATCCTGTAGACCTATCCAAACTTAAACAACCTGTAGCCAAAGGGAAAATTGGAAATCACGAGATAAGCCGCTTGCTTTGTGGTGGCAACCTTGTGGCTGGCTTCGCTCATAGCAGGGATTTAATCTATGTATCTACCTTGCTGAAAACTTATTTCACCAAGAAAAAAGTTATGGATACGTTTTGGCTTTGCGAACAAAGCGGTATCAATGCTACTGATTTACGGACAGCGCCCAAAGAAATTGAACTCTTAAACAGCTACTGGAAGATGGGAGGCAAAATGAAATGGGTTGCCCGTACCTATCCCAAGGAAAATAATTATAAAGAAAACATAGATATGGCCATCGATAACGGTGCCATTTCAGCGGTTATCATGGGCAATGTTGGCGATAAATGGGCCAGTGAAGGTAAATGGGATCTGATGGGCAAAACCCTTGATTACATTAAAAGTAAAGGTGTTCCGGCAGGTCTCGCCGGTCATGAGTTGGCTACTATACAGGGAGCAGAGGAACACCAGTTAGGTGCCGATTTTTATATGAAAACACTCCACAGCCAGGATTACTGGTCATGGAAACCGGAACAGTCCAAAGATAAAATGATCATCAACAATTACAGTACCGATAATTACTGGGCAAGAAAACCTGAAGAAACCATCCGGTATATGGAATCCTTAAATAAGCCCTGGATTGCATTTAAGGTTATGGCTGCCGGCGCATTACCTCCGGAAAAAGCATTTAAATATGTCTTTGAAAATGGCGTTGATATGGCCTGCGTAGGCATGTTTGATTTCCAGATTGTGGAAGATGCCAATGCTCTGACCAATGTACTGAATGACCCCAAATTCAATCGCAAAAGAGCCTGGATGGCTTAATAGCCAGCAGGTTAGTCAGGGCCTGCTGAAAAGCACAAAAAAGCTTTAAAATCAACAGGATATACATATATATTGTTTTTAACCTGCATTATTCATAAAAAATGAATAAATATCTATAAATAAAAGTATATA
>CAYYLT010000086.1:0-12297 GCA_964472385.1 uncultured Bacteroidales bacterium | reverse complement strand
TGCATGCTTTATACATTGCCTTGTTGTGTAGGTTGCTGCATGCAGGTTTCATAAAAAATGAATAAATATTTGTAAATAACAGCATAACAGCATAATAGCATTTTAATTATTGTGTTCAATCATTTATATTTTCATTCATTTTTTCCGGGTGCGCCAATTTTTGGGCATATGCTACGTTGCGAAAACCTCGAAGTAGGCGACTACGTCGTCGGCTTTCGACGCCTTGCATCTACCCAAAACTTGACGCATGAATAATACAGGATAGCATTTGGCTTGGAAAATTTTTTGCATATATTACAATCCTTTGAACTGACTTCCTCGGAATGGGGATTGATATTCCTTTGCGGAATATTGATTGGGGCTGCCAAAACAGGTTTATCCGGAGCAGCATTCATTGTCGTACCAATCCTGGCCATGATATTCGGTGGGAAACCGTCTACAGGCATGTTACTTCCTATGCTCATTATAGGGGACATTCTGGCTGTTTCTTATTACAACAGACACGCCAACTGGCGATATGTATTAAAACCTATTCCCTGGGCATTTGCAGGCGTCGTCATTGGTGTATTCATTGGAAATAAAGTCTCAGGGGAAGTCTTTACTACATTGATTGCCCTTACCATTATGATGGGTTTGATACTCATGGTATGGCGGGATATTCGTAGGAACCATCTCACAATTCCCGATTACTGGTGGTTTTCGGCCGTTATTGGCATTATAGGAGGCTTTTCTACCATGATCGGTAATTCGGCAGGACCGATTATGTCCATCTATCTGTTGACCATGTACCTCCCCAAAAATACGTTCATTGGTACAAAGGCCTGGTTCTTTATGATCATCAACTTGTCGAAAGTGCCTTTTCATATTTTTTCATGGAACACCATTGATCTGAAAAGCATCCTGTTTGACCTTTCGATGGCCCCGGCAATAATTATCGGAGCGATTATCGGGATCAAGGTTGTTAAACTCATCCCCGAAAAAGGATACCGGATACTGATAATTATCACAACGGTGGTGGCCTGTCTTATCATGTTACAGCGTTCAACATGATTTAACGGTGCCCAGGCATATAAACAAAATTTATTATCTTTAATCACAAAAAAACATTCATTTCAAGAAATTTGAGCATGTACCTTGATTCAACAAGCAATCATACTGTTCTTTCAGCAAATGATATTGAAAAGCTTAAAAAGATAGCCAAATATCTGATTAATAGAATCACCCCGCCCCAGTGGGGTTTGTATGCTGAAATGAGCGAAAATGATCTTTTTATCAATCTCATTTTGCAGTATTGTAAGGTGGGTGGCGCTGATATGTTGGAAAGCTTGAAAGCAGAGACAGAAAAGTTTAATGCCTTCAAAGATCAACTGGATTTAAAGAGGCTGGCATCAATGAAAAAAGATGCCAGACCATTTGTTGCCATGGTGTTGAAAGAATTTAAAGCTACAAAATTTTACAATAAGCAGGCGGAAAGGATTGTTTCCTTACTAATGAATTCTTGGGTAGTAGACCGTAACCATTTGATCCTTCTTAATGATATAGATCCTGATACCATGGGATCTCAGGATATCCGAAACAAATTGATTGCGCTGAAGACCCATTTAACGATGAAAAGCGCCTCTGAATATATGATTGAAACTGGTCTTTCTATTGATGTGATCGCCTTGAGCACCCAAACCGCTAAAATTTTAAATGGACATTTCGGACTGCATGTAGATCCCTATAAACTTCAGGAAAACAGATATATCTACGAATCTGTGGAGGATGGTTTGCGCCAGGGCTGCAATCAGATCGGCATTCCCTTGGCATATTTAGATAGGATGTTATTTTATTTCAGTGAGAAGGATGCCATTTCCTTTATTCTGGAAGATTTATAATCTGTATTATTCATGCGTCAAGTTTTGGGTAGATGCAAGGCGTCGCAAGCCCACGACGTTGTCACCTACTTCGGATTTGCTGAAAAACACAAAAAATGCCTATAATAAATAGGATGCATACATTTATTATGTGCAAATTGCAAGGTTTTTTACGGATATTTGCTACAAACCTTGCATTTTGGAAACAACAGGTATGTTCATCCTATTGATTTTCAGGAATTTTTGTGTTTTTTCAGCAGGCCTGAAGAACTGATAATCCTTTTATACATCATTGGGGAAATCGTTTTTCTGATTTATGTTAACCTGGAATAATGCATGCGAAATCAATCATTTATTCAGCATGTATTGATTTATGTCGGGGATTTTCTAAATTTAAACCCAAAAATGAAAGCACTGGTATTAGAAGATTACAATACATTAACATATCAAGAGGTACCTGATCCGCAGATCAGTCCGTATGAGGTTCTGGTCAGGGTAAAAGCAGCCGGTATTTGTGGCAGCGATGTGCACGGTATGGATGGTAGTACCGGACGGCGTGAACCACCTGTTATCATGGGTCATGAGGCATCCGGAGTCATAGAGGAGACAGGTTCCGAGGTTAAGGAATGGAAAAAGGGAGAGCCCGTAACCTTTGATTCTACCGTATATAAACTGGATGATTGGTACACCCGGAAGGGATTGTATAACCTGAGTGAAGGAAGAAGAGTATTGGGTGTATCCTGTAAGGAATACAAGATGGACGGAGCTTTTGCTGAATATATAAAGGTGCCGCACCATATTTTGCACCGTATACCTGAAGGTGTATCGTTTACCGAAGCCGCTATGGTCGAACCTTTAGCTGTTGGGGCCCATGCAGTTGAATTAACACCCCTTGCATTAAATGATACAGCTGTTGTTTTTGGAGCGGGCATGATCGGTTTGTCCATTATTCAAACAGCCAAAGAGAAAGGATTGGGCCGGATTATTGCTGTAGATATTGCAGATGATAAACTTGAGATAGCATTAAAAAATGGAGCCACCCATGTTATGGATCCTCAAATCGTTGATATTCCAAATGAAATACTCAAGCTTACCCATCATCGGGGTGCAGATGTGGCATTCGAAGCTGTTGGTATTTCAGCTACTGTTAATCAATCTATTGCCAGTGTCAGAAAAGGTGGTGCCGTCACACTCGTGGGCAATATCACCCCTGTGACCGAATTTTATCTTCAATCTGTAGTTACCAGGCAAATAAGTGTTCGGGGAAGTTGTGCCATTTGTGGAGAATACCCGGCTGTACTCGATATGCTGGCAAGAAAGCAGATCAATATATCGCCCCTGTTAAGCGCAGAAGCCCCTTTGTCGGAAGGAGCAAAATGGTTCGCCCGGCTTTATAACCAGGAAAAAGATCTTGTAAAAGTTATACTGAAGCCCGATGTGTCAGATTAATCTGCATGCATTAGGGTCAAATTGATCCATGAGCTGTCTGAGCATCATAGCCATTAAGTATTGCCTTCATTGAAATTGTTGTTACCATTCAAATAATTCATTATGAAACCCGCATGCAGCAAGCTTCACAACAAGGACATGAAAAAAAAATGCGGGTTCCACAATGATGAATTGCGAAATTGAGGATTTTTTAGTTTTTATTATGTTGAATTATAAACCTTTAATAAACTTTTATCCTTGTGAATCAAATTAAAACTGCCATTGTAGGATGTGGCAAAGTAGCGCATCTGCATGCCAAAGGACTCAAACAAGCGGGTAATTCGGATTTTCGCGCTGTCTGCAGCCGGAATATGAAAAAGGCTAAAACTTTTGCCGCTCAATATGGGGTTGCTCCTTACGACAACCTGGCCAAAATGATCCGGGAAGAAGCCATAGATGCACTGGTGATCTGTACCCCTCATCCCCATCATGCCAATCCTGTTATTGAAGGAGCCGGTATGGGTGTTCATGCCTTGATCGAAAAACCCATGGCTTCATCATTAAAAGATTGTGATGCAATGCTGGAAGCCGCTTATAAACATGGTACCAAGCTTGGTGTGGTTAGTCAAAGGCGCTTCTACGAGCCTGTAAAACGTATGAAGCAAGCTATAGACGCAGGAAAAATTGGTACACCGGCATTGGGAAATGTTATCATGTATGGCTGGCGGGATAAAGAATACTATGACAGTGATTCATGGAGAGGAACCTGGGAGCAGGAGGGCGGAGGTGTGCTGGTGAATCAGGCTCCTCATCAGCTCGATATTTTTCAGTGGTTTATGGGAGAAATAGATGAAGTATACGGATTATGGAAAAATCTGAATCATCCTTATATTGAGGTGGAAGATACTGCCCTGGCTATCGTTAAATTTAAAGGCAATGCCGCAGGAAATATTTTGGTCAGCAATTCCCAGAGGCCCGGCGTATATGGTAAAGTCCATATCAACGGCAGCAATGGGTCTGTTATTGGGGCCCAAACAGAAGGGGGTGCCATGTTTATAGCCGGATCTTCCAATGTTCAGGAGCCACCTGTGAATGATATCTGGACCATACCCGGTGAAGAGGGCAGACTTGAACAATGGACAAAAAGCGATCACAAACTTTTTAGCCGCATTAGCCCTGCCGAGCATTATATTCAATTGCAGGATGAAGATTTTTGCCAGGCGATTATCGATAAACGGAATCCTATGTTACCAGGCAATGAGGCAAGAATCACGGTAGAACTTTTCACCGCCATATACCGTTCAACCAGGGATCATACACCCGTTTCTTTCCCCCTTTATCCGGAATAGATCGTTCCATAATTAAAATTTTGCAAGTTAGCTTGCTTGTGTATACACAAAATGTATGAAAATGAATCAGATGAAAGTTGGTTTTATTGGAGCCGGGGGTATAGCAAAAGCCCATGCTTATGCTTTGGAGGCTTTGAAATTTTTTTATGCGGATACCCCGGATATCGCCTTTACTGCTGTTACCTCAGAGCGCGAATCAAGCCGCAAACAATTCGCAAAGCAATATGGTTTTGATAAGGCGATTGACTTTGAATCTTTCCTTAATCATCCGGATATCAATACAGTATTTATCCTCACCCCGAATAAAATGCATTATGCCCAGCTCAAAGCTGTAATGCAGATGAACCATGTGGAGCGTATATATCTGGAGAAACCGGTTTGTTCAACCAAAGAGGAAGAAGACAAAATGGCTGACTTAATGCGGTCAAACCCGAACAAACAGAAGATCATGGTTGGATTTCAATTTCTGAATAGTGCTCCTGTCCGGGAAGCCATTAACTTTTGGAAGGAAACCAGCTTTGGGACGCCCATTCATTTTTCTTTTACTTATAAACATGCCGATTACCTTAAGCAAAGCTACCGTGAAAAGAGGAAGAGCAGATTGACGCCTGCTCCTGATGGTGGCGCCATGGCGGACCTGGGCTCACATGCGCTTAGCCTGCTGGTAGCGTTTTTGGGAGATTCTCTTCAAATCACCCATGCTTTGCAGGGAGGTTCTTTCCCGGATGTACCCCGGGATTCTGACCTGTACAGTGAAATATCTCTATACGATCAACTTACCGGTGCTGTAGGTAACTTATCAGCCAGTAGGATCAGTGCGGGTATGGGCGATGTGCTGGCTTTTCAGATCTATTGTGATAAAGGGGCACTGCGGTACAATTCTTTTTATCCCGACCGGTTTGAATATGGTCTTGAGAAAGAAAATCATTGGACTACCGTGTTTACCGGCAGCAACTTTCAACCGGTAACCCAGTTTCCGGGCAAACATATGCCGGCAGGCTGGTTGCGCGGTCTGATCCATGCCCAGTATGTATTCCTCACCGGCCATGACCCCAGGGCTTTTTTTCCGGATCTACATCATGGACTGGCTGTCCAGCGTCTGGTAAGAGAAACTGCCGACCATTTGAAAGTTTTTAGAAATACATGGGGATAGGTGATCATTCTTATCATTTGGGTTTAGACGGTCGTACAACCTTCAGAGGCCGGTGATACGGAATCGATATATTTTTTCAGGACACCTGTTTTAACTTTATAAGGTGGTTTTTTCCAGGCTTTTTTTCTTTTGGCGATCTCTTCCCGGGTAAGATCCACTTCAATAAGGTTTTGGGTAGCATCGATGGTGATGGTGTCACCATCCCGTACCAGTCCGATAAGCCCGCCTTCAAATGCTTCAGGCGTAACATGACCGATGACAAATCCGTGAGATCCTCCGGAAAATCTACCGTCGGTGATGAGGGCCACATCCTTACCCAGTCCTGCGCCCATGATGGCACTGGTAGGTTTGAGCATCTCAGGCATACCCGGGGCGCCCTTAGGCCCCGAATTTCTGATAACGATTACATCTCCTTTTTCAACAGTAGCTTGAATGCCTTTAATCGCTTCATATTCATCCTCAAAAACCCTGGCCGGACCGGTAAATGATTCGCCTTCTTTTCCTGTTATTTTGGCTACAGCACCCTGCTCTGCAAGGTTTCCGTACAGTATTTGTATATGTCCGCGTTTTTTGATAGGATCGGAGAGGGGCTTGATGATCTTTTGTCCTTTTTCCAGATCAGCTACCTGTTCCAGATTTTCTCCCAGGGTTTTCCCGGTTGCTGTTAGGAGATTGCCATCCAGGAATCCTTCCTCAAGGAGCAACTTCATTACAGAAGGTGTGCCACCCACATGATGCAAATCCTCAAACAAATATTCGCCACTGGGCTTTAGATTGGCGATGTAGGGGGTGTTGTTGCTAATGCGCTGAAAGTCGGCAAGGGTTAGATCCACCTCTATGGTTTTTGCCATGGCAAGCAGATGCAAGACGGCATTGGTAGAGCCTCCGAGGGCCATGATCAGGGTGATGGCGTTCACGAAAGCCTTCTTTGTCATGATGTCTTTCGGTTTGATGTTTTTTTTCAGTAGCAACCTAATAGCTTTACCGAGCTGCTGGGTCTCGAAGCCTTTTTCTTTGCTTAAGGCAGGATTGGAGGAAGAATAGGGCAGGCTCATGCCCATGCATTCAATGGCCGACGACATGGTGTTGGCCGTAAACATTCCGCCACATGCGCCGGCACCGGGGATGGCATTTCGGATAATGCCTTTATAATCCTCATCGGCAATATTCCCCCGGATACGTTCCCCATAGGCTTCGAAAGCAGAAACTATGTTGAGATCTTTCCCCTTCCAGTGACCCTTCTTTACAGTACCACCGTATACCAAAATTGACGGGCGGTTTAAACGTCCAAGCGCCATCATGGCTCCCGGCATGTTTTTATCACATCCCACAACGGGTATAACGGCATCGTAAAATTGAGCGCTTACGACCGTTTCAATTGAATCGGCAATCACTTCCCGTGAGGGTAAGGAATATTTCATGCCTTCCGTACCGTTGGTAATGCCGTCGCTTACCCCAATGGTATGAAAGATCAAGCCATAAAGATCCTTTTCCTGGTCAACATTTTCCTTGATGCGATCGGCCAGACCATTTAAATGCATGTTGCAGGGATTTCCCTGAAACCCGGTGCTGACCACACCAACCTGGGCTTTCTGAAAATCATGCTCATCCATACCAATGGCATGAAGCATAGCCTGAGCGGCAGGAAGACTGTCATCCTGCGTAATTTTTGAACTGTGGGGATTGATCTTTTTCTTCATAGCATTATGATGAACACTTCAAAAACAACAAATGTTTACCCAACGACCATTTTTCTTGCCTGGAATAGGGGAATGAATGAATGCTTGAATTCTTAAACATTCAAACTTGTCCGGCTCCCGGGGGATGACAATCATTGATGCTCCATGCCTTTGATATTTTCCCGCATCTCATTGAAGAATTCAATCATCTCGCTCGATTTACGGTTTTTGATCAATTGAATGAGATAGTCAAGTTTTTCATGTATGTTTTCTATCTGCTCCAGTGCATAAGGGTTGAGAAGTATCTCCGAAAGCAGATAATTGTCTTCCGATAGCAGGCCGCGGGCAATCTCCAGATGTTTTTTAAATGTTGTTCCGGGGGCTTCCTGGGTTTTCATGGTTGCAGCAAAGACCATGGTAGAAGAGAAAGGTATGGCCAAAGAATAGGCTGTGGTCTGGTCATGTTCTTCAAAGCTGTAATCAAATATCTTCAGGCCGAAAGAACCGTAAAACTCCCTGAAAAAAGATTTGCCTTCTTCGTCCGATTCTTTGATGATAACGGCATTTTGGTTTTTCAATTCCCGTACGTTGGCAAAAGTTGGACCAAACATAGGATGGGTTGAGACAAATCGCCGGTTCTTTTTCTTGTAATAATCATCGATACCGTTTTTGACAGAGGTAATATCCGAAAGAATACAATCCTGAGATATATAAGGAAGGACTTGTTCGAATGCTTCCACTGTGTGTTGGAGACTCACCGCATTGATTAAAAGTTTGGGATCAAAGTCACGGATTTCTTCAAAGGCAATAAACCGGTGTGCATGAAAAAAATAGCGGAGTTTTTTCTTAGTGACGTCAAAAACGCCTACCTCATGCTCGAGACAGAGGGATTCCACAAACCATGCTCCCATGTTTCCTGCACCTAAGACGAGAATTTTCATACCAACGGGGATTTTTTGATTTATTTGCTTGTTCGTATTCCGGTTTTTATCCAGGGCATTATGCCCAAGGTCTTGGGTTCTCAATCACGATGCCAGGGTTTCTGGTTCAGCTATCCTTTGAGTTGATAAGTGATTCATGAGGCTCTATGCTCCAGATATGGTGGTGCATTGTACCCATCGGTTATTTCTGGTCTTTTTCCCTTTGCTTCATTTCCTTCTCCACCTCACTCATAATTTTTTCCTGATGATTGATGGATTCCTGATGGATTGCCCTGTAAATTTTTGTGATAAATTCAGGGGAAAGCTGTTTTTTCTCACCCTGTCTGATCCGTTTGTTGAGGATCTCGTCCCACCGCTTGGTTTGCAGGATGGTAATGTTATTTTCTTTTTTGTAGCGACCAATTTTTTCAGCCACCTGCATGCGCTTGTGAAAGATGTCGATGATCATGTCATCATATTTATCGATTTGCAGTCGCATTTCTTCAATGGTTGCCTGTTGGACTTTATCCAGGTCCGGGTTCCTTAATACGAGCTTATCGAGCATGGTTTTCAATTCTTCAGGTGTAATTTGTTGTTTGGCATCGCTCCAGGCTTCTTCCGGATTGATGTGCGATTCAATGATCAGGCCGTCGAAGTTGAGATCCATGGCTTTCTGTGATATTTCAAACAGGTTCTCCCAGTTACCGCAGATATGGCTGGGGTCAGTAATGATGGGGAGATCAGGTACTTTTCGCTTCAACTCGATGGGGATTTCCCATTGCGGGGGATTTCTATAAATTGAACTGTCATAGCTGGAAAAACCGCGGTGAATCGCAGCCAAACGGTTGATGCCTGCGTTATTGATACGTTCAATAGCCCCAAGCCAAAGTTCTACATCCGGATTGATCGGATTTTTAACCAAAATGGGCATATCTACACCTTCAAGGGCATCAGCAATCTCCTGTACAGCAAAAGGATTGGCTGTTGTCCGGGCACCCAGCCATAAAATGTCTACCCCGTATTTTAATGCCTCATAAACATGTTTTACGTTGGCTACTTCAACCGCGGTGAACATCCCGGTTTCTTCCTTAACTTTTTTAAGCCATTTTAATGCTTTTACACCATGACCCTCAAAGGTCAGTGGCCTGGTGCGCGGTTTCCAAACACCTGCCCGGTATATCTGGATACCGTTTTTGGCTAATTTTTCAGCAGTTTTTAATACCTGCTCCTCGCTTTCGGCGCTGCAGGGTCCTGAGATCATCAAAGGACGCTCAGTTTTTAAACCTGGTAAAGCAAAAGGCTCTAATGTGAGTTTTTCTGCCATAGCTATTGGGTTTTTATTAATTTGTGAATTCTTGATTTTGCTTCATGAAGATCATTTTCGCTGCTGCAAAGTGAAATGCGCAAATAACGATGCCCGTTCTTTCCGAAAATGAAACCCGGAGTGATAAATACATGGGCCTGGTGCAGCAATTTTGCGGAAAGGGTTTCTGCATCTTTTACTGAATCGGGTATTCTGGCCCATACGAACAATCCCGCAGCATCCTTGGAATAGGTACAGTTCAAAATGTCAAAGAGCTCCCAAACGATTTCCCTGCGTTTGCTATAGACCCTGTTCAATTCTTTGTACCATGGATCCGCAAGGTTTAAAGCTTCTACCGCTGCCTGCTGCAAGGGATAAAACATTCCCGAATGGACGTTGGAATTGACTTTCTGCACCATTTGAATGTATTCCTTATCCCCTCCCAACATACCTATTCGCCATCCGGCCATGTTATGCGATTTGCTGAGGGAGTTAAGTTCTATGGCCACTTCTTTTGATCCGTCTACTTCAAGAATGCTTTGGGGATGATCATTTAATATGAAACTATAAGGGTTGTCATTGCAAATGAGCAGTTGGTGTTTGCGGCCAAAATCTACCAATCTTTCAAAGAGATTCCGTGAACCCAAGGCGCCGGTTGGCATGTTTGGGAAATTGACCCACATCAACTTTACCCGGGATAGGTCCTTCTTTTCCAGACTTTTCAGGTCGGGCTCCCAATCATTTTGTTCTTCCAAATCATAAGGAATGATCCGGGCCTGTACAAGGTTGGATACAGCCTGATAGGTAGGATATCCAGGGTCAGGTACCAGCACTTCATCACCCGGATTCAGAAAAGCCATCGATATATAAAGAATACCCTCCTTCGATCCGATCAAGGGAAGGATTTCTTCTTCCGGGTCAAGCAGAACACCGTAAAAACGCTGATACCATTCAGCAAATGCTTTGCGAAGCGCTGCAATACCTTTATAACCCTGATATCCATGGATATGATCCTTATATGCCTCCTGCTGAAGCTTTTGTATGACCTCAGGTGAAGGAGGCTGGTCAGGGCTACCAATACCCAGATTTAGCACAGATTTGCCTTCTGAACGCATCCGGGCGATTTCTCTCAGTTTCCTGGAGAAATAGTATTCTTTTATGGTTTGTATTCTTTCTGCCGGATCAATAATCATATATCAAACAATTTACATAATGGAATTGCCACGCTTATATTCACCCAGTATTTCCAAGCCACTGGTAAAGGGTTTGATTGCACTCAATGCCTGGTTATAGGTTTCATAATCATCAAATTCCACATCCACATAAAACTGATATTCCCAGTCTTTACCGAGGATGGGCAATGACTGTATCTTGGAAAGGTTGATGTGGTGAAAGGAAAATATGGACAGTACCTTTGACAGGCTGCCAATTTTATGTGCCAGCGCAAAGGTTAAGGATGATTTGTTAACTTCCAGGGGCTTTTCTTCATCACCGTTACGGTCTTTCAAAATCAAAAAGCGGGTATAGTTCTTTTTGTTG
The DNA here is from genome assembly GCA_964472385.1 of uncultured Bacteroidales bacterium. Lineage (GTDB taxonomy): Bacteria > Bacteroidota > Bacteroidia > Bacteroidales > UBA12077 > JAGXLC01. The sequence goes on along the minus strand of CAYYLT010000086.1, from coordinate 1,070 downwards.
CTTTCTATACCCGCTTTGATAATTTCAAGATTATACCTTACTGCAGCTTGTTCGCTGGATATGGCACCAACGCCCGAGAGCTGTTCGTCTCTGATGTGTTTGGCGCTCAAGGCGGTATCCGGACTTTCAATATAGCGGATATGCGGATATTGCTCGAAGAAATCCTGGCATTGCAGGAGGGCCATAGCATGAGAATAGACTTCTTTAATATCATCAATGTTTTGGCCGGATAAAGCTACCAGGTTCTGCTTGATGCGCAGGTAGATCTCCCCCGTGATCTTCATATTGGAATCCTTAAGCAATTTATAGTTGGGAATGATGCTGCCGGCAACCATATTTTCAATGGCCATAATCCCATAATCGGCATCCTGGTTGGCCAGATTCTTGAGTAGCTGAGTGAATGTCTGCCCGGGGACAATTTCCACCTTATCATTGCCAAAGTAGTGCAAGGCAGCTATTTCATGGAATGCCCCGTATCCGCCCTGTATTGCAACCCGTATGGGTACTGTACTCACCTGTTTCATTATGCTTTTATTATTTTGTTTGTGATAAAGGTTTGCATCGTGTTATAATTTTTCTATCAAAAAAAAATCCCGAATTGCTTCGGGATTATTTGTACCTTATTTTGATTGCAGTATATACAAATAATCCCTTATCTTCTAAAGTAAAAGAAGAAAGTAATGAAAGGATTATTTGTAACGAATTGCAACATGTATTTGCAGTATTTTAACGGTGCAAAAGTAGGAATAATTTTTTTACCAGCAAAATTTCATTCAAAATAATAATTTACATCGGTTGAAAATCGACATGCAGGAAAATTATGCGGGGAGTTACGCAAGATTCTCTAGCCTGTGAATTTTAGGGAAATTTGTATTGTTAAATGCAGAATCGGTTAATTATTTCTTTTGTTTGAATCGTTTAGTTTCATAGCCTGTTTTGTTCATATAAGATATTGGATATAAATTATACTGTGGTGGCTTCAATTTATTTCTTTTATCTCTTGAGGATTTTGGTTGTCCATCTGCCTTTCCCGGTGGTCATTTTGATAAAATAGATCCCTCTTGTTACAT
>CAYYLT010000085.1:6651-12459 GCA_964472385.1 uncultured Bacteroidales bacterium | reverse complement strand
TATATGTTTATTCTATTGATTTTAAGGTTTTTTTGTGTTTTTCAGCAGACCCTAAGTTAGGTCTTATCAGAAATACCATCAAAATATTGCCGAATGGTCCTGGCTTTAGCAGGCCCCACTTCCTGCTCGAGTATTGCAGGATCAAGTTTGCTGATCTCTGCTGCCGAACCATATTTCTCCAGTAACTTCCCGGCTGTTTTGGTTCCAATACCCGGTATATTTTCCAACTGACTGGTGGTAAAAGTCTGGCTGCGCTTATCCCGGTGGAACCGGACGCCAAAACGGTGGGCTTCATCACGCAAATGCCGGATTAGCCTTAAACTAACCGACTGCTTATCGAGATAAAGCGGAACAGGATCTGCAGGATAAAAAATCTCTTCCAGCTTTTTGGCAATACCAATCACGGTGATCTGCTTGTGGATATTAAGTTCCTTTAAACTCTCCAGGGCTGCAGAAAGCTGCCCCTTGCCACCATCGATCACCACAAGCTGCGGCAGTTCGCTGCCCTCATTGAGCAACCGGCGGTAACGCCTGAATACCACCTCCCGCATGCTGGCAAAGTCATCCGGACCCTGAACCGACTTAATGTTATAATGCCGGTATTCCTTTTTGTTGGGCTTTCCGTTCCGGAAAACCACACAAGAGGCGACAGGATATGCACCCTGAATGTTAGAATTGTCAAAACACTCAATGTGCAGGGGAAGTTGTTGCATCCGAAGATCTTGCCTGAGCTGCTCCAGATCCTTCGATTTGGAGAATTTTTTGCTGATCTGCTCATTGCGCCTGGACTTTTCTAATTGATGGTATTTAAGATTGCGCTGGGCCAGTTCCAGCAAACGTTTTTTATCCCCTTTCTGCGGTACGGTAACCCGGATCCCCTGCATCGGATATTCGATTGAAAAAGGCACGATCAGCTCCCGGGAATGACTCTGCAATTTCTCCCGGATATCGGTAATGCCCATCTGCAATAATTCGGCCGGATCTTCATCGAGCTTTTTCTTCAGCTCCAGGCTATGCGACTGTACAATCCGCCCCGAAGTAACTTTCAGATAATTGATGTAAAAACTTTTTCCCTGCTCCAGCGTGGCAAACACATCCACATGGTTGATCTTTGGATTGACTACGGTGGAACGGCTTTTGTATTTCTCCAGCAATTGAATCTTTTCCTTTAGCGCTTGCGCTGCCTCAAACTGATATGTTTCCGCATAGTTATGCATTAAATTCCGCATGTAACGGATCACGTTATGGATATCTCCTTTCAATATCCGCTTGATGTTTTCAATCGACTGGTTATAATCTTCCTCATTCTGATAACCGATACAAGGCGCTTTGCAGTTGCCGATATGATATTCCAGGCATTCCTTAAATTTGCCTTTTTCAATATTTTCTGGTGTTAATGGATAATTACAGGTGCGCAATGGATACAACTGTCTGATCAGGTCAAGCAATACCCTCACCATATTGGCGGAAGTATAAGGTCCGTAATAAAACGATCCGTCCTGAAAAACCTTACGTGTGGAGAATACCCTTGGAAAAGGCTCATTCTTGATGCAAATCCAGGGAAAAGTTTTGTCATCTTTTAACTGAACATTGTATTTGGGCTGGTATTTCTTTATTAAGTTATTCTCTAGCAACAGGGCATCCGGTTCGCTCCCCACCACTATATATTGAATATCCTCAATCCGCTTAACCAACAGTTGCAAACGGTGGTTTTCATAGCGCACCCTGTTAAAATAACTGGATACCCGCTTTTTTAAATTTTTGGCCTTGCCCACATATAACATGTTCCGGTCTTTATCCAAAAATTGATAAACCCCTGGCCGCGCAGGAAGTCCATAAATCTTTTCCTGCAATGGATCAGATGCATTTAACCCTCCCATATATAAACAATATCAACCATTTATAGAAATTGTTCCACGTGGAACAATTTACCGGAACCGTTTTTACCAATCCGCATGTTCAGGCATCAACAAATAGTGTGGTATACTGAAAATTTTGAACATCAAACAAACCCTGGTCGGTCAGCTTTAGTTCGGGTATAACAGGCAAAGCCATAAAAGAAAGGGTCATAAAAGGGGCTTGCAGCCTGCAACCCAATGCTGCGGCCATAGCAGTGAGCTCATGATATCTCCGGGAAACTTCCCCGGCAGGTTGATCCGACATCAGACCGGCAATTTTAAGGGGCAACCCCTCCAGCGTCGATTCACCGCAAACCACAATCCCGCCCTGCTGCTCAATCAAATGATTAAAAGCTCGTACAATAGAGATATCATCGTTGCCCACCACGATTAAATTGTGACTGTCATGGGCAATACTGGAACCAAGAGCTCCCCTTTTTAACCCAAAATTTTTAATGAAACCTAAGGAAGGTTTGCCTGGCCGGTAACGGTTTAAAACTGCTATCTTTAAAATATCCCGTTCCGCATCTGACAAAACCAATCCATTGCCTTCTTTCGGTTTTTCTGCTGACCAGGAGGTATACAACTCATGATCCTGTGCATGGATGACCCGGATAGGTTTATCTTCTGATTGTATCGAAAGATCGGAGGATTGAACTGGTTTAGCCTTCATAATGTTCGGCAAACCTTGCGACTTGGGTTCATAACTTACATTCTTGCTTCCATACACGCATTTGCCGCTGATATAGGTTTCCAAAATATTAAATTGATTCAGATCATTCACCCTGACGATGTCAGCAGGATCGTTTTCCCTTAACAGTCCGGAAGACAAACCGTAATGCTTTACAGCATTTACAGAAGCAGCTTGCAGCAGATGAAAAATATCCAGTCCATAGGCCATTCCTTTCTCGATAAGCAAATTGATATGCCCCCGGATCAAATCATCCGGGTGTCGGTCATCGCTGCATAACATGACTTTATCCGGAAAGGCATCAATAAGGGGATACAAAGCATCAAAATTTTTGGCCGCACTTCCTTCCCGTATCAGGATGTGCATACCCCGTTCCAACTTTTCACGCGCTTCCGCATAGGTACTGCATTCATGTTCGGTGGTGATCCCGGCATCTATATATTGCTGCAATGCATCACCCAGTAAACCGGGCGCATGGCCATCCACAGGCATACCCATTTCACGGGCGGCCTGAATTTTCTTCATAACATCCGCGTCCTGTTGAATCACACCCGGAAAATTCATCATTTCGGCAAGGAAACCAAACTGCTCTTTCTTGAGCAATTGTGCTACCTTTTTACTATCAAGCACAGCGCCGGATGACTCAAAAGGAGTGGCCGGAACGCAGGAGGGCACTCCAAAATGAAATTTTAGAGGGCTGCGGGCGGCATCATGCAACATAAAACGAATGCCTTCTTCTCCCAAAACATTAGCAATTTCATGGGGATCCGAAACAGTAGCTACAGTACCATGTTTCATGGCCACAGCGGAAAATTGTTGCGGAGATAGCATGCTGCTTTCAATATGGATATGGCTGTCCACCAAACCCGGGATCAGAAATCCTGGTTCAACGTTTGCCTCGGTTCTTTGTACTTCCTGAATGATGCCTTTTTCGACAAAGATCCTGGCAGGATAAATCGAACGATCGAACACATCGACAACTTGTCCGGATAACTTAAATATCTTACTCATAACCTGTTATATTGATGTTCCACGTGGAACGTTAACGTCCGTGATACATTAACAGCACGCTGACATCCGAAGGAGAAACACCACTGATCCGGGAAGCCTGACCGATGGTACGGGGACGGATGCGATCAAGCTTTTGCCGTGCCTCAATAGATAAGGACTGAACATGATTGTAATTGAAATTATCCCGGATGCATATATGCTCCAGCCTCCTCAGTTTTCCGGCAACCTGACGTTCCCGGTCTATGTATCCGCTGTATTTGATCAAGATTTCTGCAGATTCAAAAATCTCATCTTTACGCTCCGGAAAGGATGCATACAACGCATGTAAAGGTGCAATATATTCCTTCAGCTGATAGATGTTTACCTGTGGTCGCATCAAAATGTCAACCAGCTTTCGTTTTTGCTTAATTTCCGAAGTACCCAGTTTACATAACAGGGGATTGATCTCATCTGGGGTTGTGCTGTATTGCCGGATAAATTGCAACACCTGATCGCGGTGCCGAACCTTTTCCTGAAGCAACTGGAAACGGTAATTTCCAGCCAAGCCCAGCCGGTAACTTAATTCGGTCAACCGAACATCCGCATTATCCTGACGCAATAACAAGCGGAACTCCGCACGAGAGGTAAACATGCGGTAAGGCTCATCGACCCCCTTGGTAATCAAATCATCAATGAGCACACCGATATATGCCTGATCCCGGCCCAAAACAAATTCTTTTCCTCCATGGGTTTTTTGATGGGCATTGATCCCGGCTACCAAACCCTGTGCCCCGGCCTCTTCATAGCCAGTCGTACCATTGACCTGCCCGGCAAAAAACAAATTGTCGATCAACTTAGTCTCCATGGTGTACCAAAGCTGGGTGGGCGAAAAATAATCGTATTCGATGGCATAACCGGGCCGTAAAATCCGCGCATGCGCAAAACCCGGTAAATTGCAGATGCCTTCATATTGCACGGCCAAAGGCAAGGAAGAGGAAAACCCGTTAAGATAACACTCAACCGTATTTTCCCCTTCCGGTTCGAGGAAAAGTTGATGGGCATCTTTACTGGCGAAAGTGACCACCTTGTCCTCAATGCTGGGACAGTAACGGGGACCGATGCTTGCAATGGTCCCATTGAACATAGGCGATTCCTGAAATCCCTTTTCAAGGATCTTATGAATATGCGGATTGGTGTAAGTAATGTAGCAGTTACGCTGAAAAGGCATGATGTCTTTCAGCGGCAAAAAGGAAAACTGTTTCCAGTTAGCATCTCCTTTTTGTTCCTGTAATTTGGTATAATCTATGCTTCGTCCATCAATACGGGCAGGGGTTCCTGTTTTCATCCGGCCGGTTTCAAATCCATATTCCAGCATTTGTTCGGATAAACCATCGGATGAATGTTCTCCGGCGCGGCCTCCTTTAACCTGATTAGAGCCCACATGCATTAAACCATTTAAAAAGGTACCGGCCGTTAAAATCACCGTTTTACTGTAAAAGGTCATGCCCAGCCGGGTTTTTACCCCATAAACCGATTGGTTACGGATAAGCAACTGTACGGCCGTATCCTGCCAGAAATCCAGATTGCTTATTGATTCAAGTTTCTCCCGCCATTTCTGTGAAAACTTTTGCCGGTCGCACTGAGCACGGGGGCTCCACATGGCAGGTCCCTTTGAACGGTTAAGCATACGAAACTGAATCATACTTTCATCCGTTACAATACCGCTGTACCCCCCTAAGGCATCTAATTCGCGAATTATCTGTCCTTTGGCGATACCACCCATGGCCGGATTACAAGACATCTGGGCTATCTTGGTCATATCCATGGTGATCAGCAATACTTTCGAGCCTAAATTGGCTGCTGCTGCAGCTGCCTCACTGCCGGCATGTCCCGCTCCGATCACAACAACATCATACCTCTGATCCATAAGCGATTCAAATTATACGACAAAAATACGTAACTATTGCATAATATCCTGAAGGAAATAAAACAAATGATGCCTGGAAATATTGTGCAGACCTTTCATATTCCACAATAAGTTATACGCCGATGCGAAAGGTCTTCTTCTTATCTCTCAATCCAGGGCAGGTAAGTGTACTTGGTTTCGGTGTGGCTGGTTGCTGTTAATGAATGCTTCAATGCGTGAATGATTCGATTTGTGAATGTTTCGATGTATGAATGTGTGCGTGTATACAACAACCAACAACCGGGTAACTACCAAATGACAAC